>NZ_JAKJSL010000053.1:0-52741 GCF_050336815.1 Photobacterium nomapromontoriensis | reverse complement strand
GTTCGGGTTGTGTCGCCAGACGCATTGCCCGGTAGCTAAGTTCGGGATCGATAACCGCTGAAAGCATCTAAGCGGGAAGCGAGCCTCAAGATGAGTCATCCCTAGACCTTAAAGGTCTCTAAAGGGTTGTTGAAGACTACGACGTTGATAGGCAGGGTGTGTAAGTGCTGCGAGGCATTGAGCTAACCTGTACTAATTGCCCGTGAGGCTTAACCATACAACACCCAAGGGGTTTTATCTCGAAAGAGAATCGGACTCTGTAAGCACTTGAATGMAGTGTTTGAGAATAACTAGTTACTTTCCATATTGTGAAGATATTCCGCCTACTAAAAGGTAGCGCCGGAATAAAGTTCGATAGCAAGGCAATTTGTGAGTCGAGCGAAGGAGTTTAGCCTGCTAAATGACTGAGCGAGAGAGCAAATAAACACAGCTAGCGGGCTTTATAACCAGCGGAATGTTTTCAAACAGAATTTGCTTGGCGACCATAGCATTATGGACCCACCTGATCCCATGCCGAACTCAGCAGTGAAACGTAATAGCGCCGATGGTAGTGTGGGGTCTCCCCATGTGAGAGTAGGACATCGCCAGGCTCCCAATTGCTTAAGTGCTGAATAGACACGCTGCGGAGCGGTAGTTCAGTTGGTTAGAATACCGGCCTGTCACGCCGGGGGTCGCGGGTTCGAGTCCCGTCCGCTCCGCCACTTTTTAAGACAAAGTTAAGTCTCTAAAACAACTACAGGGGTGTAGCTCCAATTGGCAGAGCAGCGGATTCCAAATCCGCGTGTTGGGAGTTCGAATCTCTCCACCCCTGCCACATTTAAGGCTCTAGCAGAAATGCTGGAGCCTTTTTCGTTTGTGGTGTGTATTGGCAAAGCCGCGGATTCCGCCATACCGAACATCAGCGCATGTTGGGAGTTCGGCTCTCTCCACCCCTGCCATATTTAAGGCTCTAGCAGAAATGCTGGAGCCTTTTTCGTTTGTGGTGTGTATTGGCAAAGCCGCGGATTCCGCCATACCGAACATCAGCGCGTGTTGTGAGTTGGGCTCTCTCCACCCCTGCCATATTTAAGGCTCTAGCAGAAATGCTGGAGCCTTTTTCGTTTGTGGTGTGTATTGGCAAAGCCGCGGATTCCGCCATACCGAACATCAGCGCATGTTGGGAGTTCGGCTCTCTCCACCCCTGCCATATTCAAGGCTCTAGCAGAAATGCTGGAGCCTTTTTCGTTTGTGGTGTGTATTGGCAAAGCCGCGGATTCCGCCATACCAAACATCAGCGCATGTTGGGAGTTGGGCTCTCTCCACCCCTGCCATATTTAAGGCTCTAGCAGAAATGCTGGAGCCTTTTTCGTTTGTGGTGTCTGTTGATAGAGCCGCGGATTCCGCCATACCGAACATCAGCGCGTGTTATGAGTTCGGCTCTCTCCCCCCCTGCCATATTTAAGGCTCTAGTAGAAATGCTGGGGCCTTTTTCGTTGATGGCTGAATTACTTGCTGTAAGTTAGCAAGAGGCGTAGCGTTAATCTTGTAAATAAGTATTAGTCAAAGAAAAGAGTAGCTAATATTGCTATGGAGACGTTTATTGTCTTTATTTTTCATACAAACTTGTCAGTTATATAGTTGGTAACACATGTCAAAAAGCTTTTTGATTAGTTTATTATTCCCGTCTGGGACTGGGTCTGGTGACGTGAGAGAGCTGACTCAGGAGCAAATCTTAAATTGGCAGCCAGCGCAAGGGATTCTATGGTTACATTTGAACTACCGTAATCCAGATGCCCGTCAACTCTTAATGGGAGTTGGTGTGTCAAAAGTGGATACGGAGACCTTACTCTCTGCTGATTCCCGTCCCCGAGTTTTAGTGACAAAAGAACGGATGTTGATGACACTTCGAGGAGTGAATGTTAATCCTGACAGTGATCCTGAAGATATGGTTGCTGTGCGCTTGTATGCAGATGAATGTCGTATAATTACTTCCAGTGATCGCAAGGTGAGATCACTGGCAGAGTTAGCTGAACAGCTACTTAAAGGCGGAGGGCCGACACGCCCGGGAAGTTTTATCTTGGCATTTTGTCGCTCGTTAACTCTTAAAAAAGTCACACTTATCTATAATCTGGAAGATAAGTTAGCAGACTTGGAGGATCAGGTGCTGCAGCAGTCTTCAGCGGAAATACGCACAGAATTAGCCGATCTTAGACGTAAAATTATTACCCTCCGCCGCTATCTCATTCCTCAAAAAGAAGCTTTTTTCGAAGTGATAAACACTCCCAGCTTACTGACGCAGGAAGATAAAATTAATATGCGAGATAACTACAATACCTTGATTCGAGTAATTGAAGATTTGGATGGGATCCGAGATCAGGCGGTAGTGACTCAGGAAGAGCTTTCTAACCAGCTAACCGAGCAGTTAAATAAGCGCTTATATTTTTTATCTCTGATCACCGGTATTTTCTTCCCGTTAAGTTTTTTAACTGGTTTGCTTGGCGTCAATATAGGCGGGATTCCTGGTGTACATGATCCTCAGGCTTTTGCTTGGTTTTGTCTTGGGCTGATGGCCTTATTAGTCATACAGGTTGCCCTGCTGTACAGTTTTCGCTGGCTTAAGCATTAATACCCATCACCATAATGTTTCCTGACAAGTAAATAGCACATCTCAAATCTATACCGAAAACTCGGATCATCTTAGTTGATTGGGGCGAATTTTGTGTTTTAGAAAGAGGTGTTTATTTACAGATAAATAGGAGGATTGTGTGGCTTTACTGGCTATAAACTAACAAAAATGGCTGCAAAACTTATCGCTTAGGTGATATCGTGTGGGCTTTTCCGGTTCAGAAAAAGGGGACTTCAGATGCCACACCTTCGATTTCGAGCAGTTGAATTTGATCAAGTTAAAGCACTTTCTAGCAAGTTAGTGGATGATTTACAGCCACTAATGTTCTGTCCGCGGGAGGATTTCACCTTAGAACATCTCTCTACCACGTTCATTTTTGATGGTGATGTCGCTGAGGTTTATCCGTTTGTTGAGGTGTTGTGGTTTGATCGCGAGCAGGAGATTCAGGATCAAGTGGCGCAAGTGATCACGGTGGCGGTACGCGATCAATTGAAAGACCCAGAATTGGACGTTGCTGTTATTTTTATCCCGTTAACCCCTTCAGCGTATTATGACAACGCTAAGCATTATTAATATTTCCCCCGTTTCGTTGTGCTGTAGGTAGGGTTGATGGCGCGTTATACCAAAGTTATTGCAGGATTAGGTGCTGTTGCTGGCGCTCTGGGGATCAGTGCGTTGAACTGGTCATTTGATGTGGCAGAAACACCTGAAGTGAGTGCAAATGTGCTCGCTCCTCAGTTTTCATATAGCTGTATTCATAGTGATATTGCTTTACCTCTGGATCAAGATGGTGAGATTTCCGTCTTAGTCTGGAATATTTATAAACAACAAAAAGCCAATTGGCGTAGTGAGTTGGACAAGTTTTCGAGTAGTAACAACTTGGTTCTGCTACAAGAAGCGAGTCTCAATACTGACCTTAAGAATTATCTGGATGATTCTGAGTGGAAAGTACGAATGGCAAATGCGTTTAAATTTCTTAATACGCCTGCAGGGGTTATGAATCTATCCTCGGTGAATGCGAAAACCACTTGTGCTTATTTGGCGATGGAGCCCTGGTTACGCTTACCTAAGTCCGCATTACTCTCTGAATTTGCTCTGTCCAATGGCCAAACATTGGCCGTGGTGAATTTGCATGGGGTAAATTTTGCGATGGGGTTGGAGGACTATAAAGAGCAGTTAAATATGCTCAAGGCTGTATTGGAGCAGCATATCGGGCCGATTATTTTGGCGGGCGATTTTAATACTTGGCGGCAGGCGAGGTTAGATGTGGTCGATCAGTTTGCTAAAAGTCTGGGGTTGGTTGATGTGAAGATGGGGAATGATAAGCGGATTAAAGTATTCGGTAAGCCTCTCGATCACCTGTACTACCGAGATCTGAAATTGGTTATGGCAGAGGCACCGCAAACCGATGCCTCTGATCATAATCCGATCATTGCACGTTTTAAGCTGCAATAATCAGAATTGGCCAGACAATGAGCGTCATGACCCAAGGAAGGCCTGCAACAATGATGCATTTTGCACGATCATAGTCTGTCCAGGCGCCGACAGCGGCATAGCTCAGTGAAATATACCAAGGTGCCAGCAATGGAATGGTTGTCGCAAATGCTGACCATGGATTGTTGATCGGTAGCTTCAGTAGGCCATTAACGCTGTTTAAATCAGCGGCGTTAGGCAGAAAATTATTGGTGTTAAATATCACATTCAAGTAGCTGGCTGCGTCCCCGATAATCGCAGGCAGCATGATAAAGCATGATGCGGCGAGCCATTTAGCGTAGCTATGTTGATAGCTGTTACTTTTGGTCGATAAGTGCAGCCAGAGTGCAAGGATAAAGATGCAAGCCGTCCTGCCTGTAACATCACTGAATACCTCACCAGCGAGTAATACTTCTTTTGTTAGCCAGACTTCTTGTACTTGCTGGCCAACAGCTGGCAGTTGAGCCATTAGGGCTTGCTGTAACCATTCCATATCAACATGGTTGAAATAACTTCCCCAGAAAAAGAATGGCCCAATGATGATCATTAGGTAAGGGAGAAACGCCCATTTAGGGCGTTCATGGATAGCGGCAAAACAGTCAATTGGTGAGCGGAATGTATCGAGGACCGCAACAAATGGATTTTTAGAAGGCGTCATACACTTACCTTAGTTACATCAACGTAGAGTTTGAGTTTTTGCCCAGGTTTTAGGTATTTATTACCGCTGATTTGGTTCCACTTGACCACATCTGATACTTTTACCTTGTAACGTTGAGCGATAGTGCTGAGGTTATCCCCTGAACGCACTTGATAATAAACCGTACGGATTACCCCGCCGCTAGCACTTTCTGTCCATAGTGTTAGCTTTTGACCAATGCGAAGTGGCGTATTTTTGCTGATGCCATTCCACTTGGTGAGTTCATTGACCGATATTTTTTGGTTGCGGGCAATGGTCCATAAGCTATCGCCAGATTTTACGGTGTAGTTGGTGCGGTAGCCGTTACCATGACTATGCTGCGTCTTGCTGGCTAAGCGGGTTGCGATCGTATCGCTATCTTTCATCGCGACTGGGATCAGAATGTGTCGACCAACCCGAATATTAGCGCCTGTCATGTTATTTGAGCGCTGGATCTGCTTGGTCGTTGTCTGATATTTATGCGCAAGGACACTGAGGGTATCACCAGATTGGACTTTATAGCGGATCACTTTCATCCCGCGGTGGTCATTTTTAGCAAAGGCAGTATTGAAATTATCAATACGGTTGATTGGTAGTAATAGGTGGCTTGGACCATCTGGCGCAGTGGCCCAATGGTTATAACCCGGATTGAGGCTCTGCATTTTATCCAGAGAGATCCCGGCAAATTTAGCCGCCATAGCCAGATCCATCTGGGTTTTCGGTTTGACTAACTTTACGGCGGGTTTGTTGGCAATGCTTGGGATTTCGATACCGTATTTTTTTTGGTTTTTGATGACGTCGGCAACAGCAAGTAGTTTGGGTACATAGCCACTGGTTTCTTTAGGCAGATCTAAAGACCAGAAATCGGTCGGTTTCCCTGCCGCTTTGTTTTTACGAATAGCTCGGAAAACACGGCCTTCACCTGTGTTGTAGGCGGCAAGAGCATGCAGCCAGTTACCGTCAAATTTACGGTTAAGGTACTCTAATAAATCCAGTGCAGCACGGGTTGATTCAACCACATCACGACGACCGTCATACCACCAGTTTTGCTTTAGACCAAAACTACGTCCTGTTGGTGGCGTGATTTGCCATAAACCCGCAGCACTACCCTGAGAATAAGCAAATTGGTCGAAAGAGCTCTCTACAATAGGTAGCAGGGCTAGTTCGAGTGGCATATTGCGCTTTTCAACTTCGGTTGTGATCAGGTACAAGAATGGTTCAGCACGCTGGGACACGGTTTTTAGGTGGCTAGGATGGCGTAGATACCAGTTTCGGTAATAGCTCACTTCTTTATTATTAGGAATATTAGCGTGCATTTGCATGCTAATGCGTGACCAAGTGTTCTTTTGTTCTTGTGGTGTCGGGACTTTGACTGGGGCAACAACCTGCGGTGCTGGAGTCGCAACTTGCACCGCAAGTTCATTCGTTGGAGGGGTATTTGTCTGCTCTTCAACTGTTTTTGTTGTATTTGTAATTTGGCAACCAGCCAGTAATAGCGCACTCGCTAAAAAAAATCGGGATTTCATGTGTCCAGCCTGTAGCCAAAATAGTTGGAGATAATACTTGTCCAACTACCTTAGTTACAAGTGATGTAGTTCAAAATTCGTCTTTCCAACGGCGAAGAGCGGCGAAGGTCTCGACATCACTGTCATTAACAGCTTTATTTGCAACAGATTTCTTTATACTGGGCTGATCGCAACGAAGAAATGGATTGATTAACTTTTCTTGTTTTAAGGTGCTGGGGATGGTGCTGATTCCTTGTGCCCGTAGACGACTGACGTCTTCTCGATAGCGTTGCAGGTGCGGATTATCTTGTTCAGCGACAAGCGCAAAAGCCAAGTTGCTACTGGTATACTCGTGGGCACAGTAGACGAGAGTTTCATCTGGCAAGGCGGCTAATTTTTGTAGTGAATGAAACATCTGAGCAGCGGTTCCTTCAAATAGGCGGCCGCAACCTGCTGAAAATAGGGTGTCACCACAGAAGAGTTTTTCGTCCCCGACATAGGCTACATGGCCTGCAGTGTGGCCAGGAACACTGATCACCATGAAACGTTCACCAAAAATTTCAACTTGATCACCATCTTCAACCGATTGCGATACGCCAGGTATAGGTTCTGCGACAGGCGCGACAATATTGATCGTTGGGTAGCGTCGCTTTAGTTCGCTGATCCCACCGATGTGGTCATGGTGGTGGTGGGTGATCAGAATGGCATCAAGCTGAAGGTGTTCTTGTTCTAATACGTTGATTACAGCTGTCGCATCACCGGGATCGACAACCACGCAGTGGTTATCTGGACTGTGAATCAGCCAGATGTAATTATCGTTGAATGCAGGTATGCTTTTAATGGTCAGCATAAATTGTTCTCCGGCTTTTTTGTGTGAGCACGTATTGAGTTTGGAATTACTATGAAGCCAGCCCGCATATTAAAACATATTGATCCACCCTATACTTGGTCCCAAGTGGCCAATGGTGAATGGTCAGCAGAGCTACTGCAGGCTCAGCTTGATGAGTGGTGGCCCAAATTATTTGGCTACCACATGTTAAAGCTGGGTGGATTAAGTTGTGAGTTAGTCAGCGGCCATTGTAACATCCAGCACCAAATTTGCATTGATAAGTTCAATCCACTGCATAATGTCGTGGCCGACCCTTTTGCGTTGCCGTTTGTAGAAAAGTCGTTTGATGCCTGTGTTATTGCCCATCAGCTTGATTATTGCTCCGATCCTCATCGGTTATTGCGAGAAATCGATCGGGTGACCGTTGATGATGGTTACATGTTGATCAGTGGATATAACCCTATCAGTCTGCTTGGACTTCGAGGGGTATTACCTTGGAATCGTAAACGTTATCCTTGGAAGGGGCGGATGTTTTTGCCAATGCGGGTAAAAGACTGGTTGGGGGTGCTCAATTATGAGGTGGTATTTCATGAAAATTTTGCCATTCTCCCCGCCACTCGTCACCAAGCTTGCTCTACCTGGGTTGAGGGGATGCTCTCGGATAGTTGTTCACCCGTTGGCAGCATGTATCTTATTGTTGCTCGTAAACGAACGGTTCCTCTAAAGCTGGTTAAACCAACCTGGAAACTGCGGCGCCAATTGACACCGCTGGGGATGAATTACCGGACTAAGGTGAATGACGAGCAATAGTGGCGGAATGCTCAGTGACTAGCCTTAGCTTGCTTGGTAACCGATATCGTCTTCAGTCGGTGATTCTGCAGCGCTTCTCGCCAGTTCGTCACAGCGTTCATTTTCAGGGTGACCTGCATGCCCTTTTACCCAATGCCAGGAGACTTGATGGCGTTGGGTCTCGGTATCAAGGCGTTGCCAGAGATCGGCATTTTTTACCGGTTTTTTATCAGCTGTTTTCCAGCCTCGTTTTTTCCAGTTATGGATCCACTGGGTGATCCCCTGACGGACATATTGACTGTCAGTGGTGAGATCGACCTGACAGGATTCTTTAAGACTGGCCAGACCGACAATTGCAGCCAGTAGCTCCATTCGATTGTTGGTGGTCATGAAAAATCCGCCGCTTAACTCTTTTTCATGCTGTTTGTAACGTAAAACGGTACCATAGCCACCGGGGCCTGGATTACCTAGGCATGATCCGTCTGTGAAAATTTCTACCTGCTTACTCATATTTGGTAGTATTCGCCTTAGTTGAAACCTTTAGTCTGACACAAGCGTAACTATGAAAGCCACTAATGAACGCATAATCGTATTTGATACTGAAACAACTGGTATGAATATGACCGGTCCTCACTATGAGGGGCACCGCATCGTTGAAATCGGTGCGGTGGAAATCATCAACCGCAAGCTGACGGGTAATAGCTTCCACGTCTATATCAGGCCAGATCGTGAGATTGATCCTGAAGCGATTGATGTACATGGTATTACCGATGAATTTTTACGCGATAAACCGACTTATCGTGAGATTCATGACGAATTTATGGCATTTATCCACGGAGCCGAGTTGGTCGCACATAACGCGCCCTTCGATATCGGCTTTATGGACTATGAATTTAGCAAAATAAATGCCTCGATCAGTAAAACAGAGGATATCTGCAAGGTTACCGATACCCTGGCAATGGCCAAGCGCCTATTTCCGGGTAAGCGAAATAACCTTGATGTGCTTTGTTCCCGTTATGGTATAGATAACTCGCACCGTACCTTGCACGGCGCTTTGCTCGATGCCGAAATTCTCGCCGATGTTTATCTGATGATGACTGGCGGCCAGACGTCACTGGCGTTGAGCGCAGGAAGCGAGGAAAGTGATACTGGTACCGAAAATGCGATCCGACGATTAGCGACAGGGAGAAAATCGCTAAAGATCATTCGTGCTTCTGCCGATGAAATACAAGCGCATGAGGCGCGTTTAGATATTATCGCAAAGAAGGGTGACGTCATGTGGCGTCTGTAGGAGTACGATGAAACGATTATGCCTGCTGGTAATGTTACTGCCGATGTTTTCGTGGGCTAACGACAGTACTGCAATGTCGTGGTTAGATAATCGTTTCCGAGTTGATCCAACGATAACGCAGGTTTCGTTTGTTGTTAAACGTGACAGTAACAGTAATTCAGTGGTACTGGTTCGCCCGGATGGTCATAAATACTATTCCTGGCGACATCCTGACAATGTTGCTTGGTATGATGATTCCGGAATGGACATCATTTCGGTTGAAAATCCGATGCCTGGTCCTTGGCAGGCGGTGGGTCAAGTTACACCAAAGAATCAGGTCATAGTATTGTCTGATTTGAAATTGGCTATTGATCATCTTCCTGCCCGGCTCTATCAGTCTGAAACTCTTAAGTTTACCGCCAAACTAACTCAAGCAGGGAAGCCGCTTACCCTGCGCGATTTTCTCGACCGGGTAAAATTGTCGGTAATGTTTTATGAATATATAGAGAATCCTGATGATCAGCCGGAAAAGACCTTACCGACGCCTATTCCACAAGGGGAATTTGCGGATGACGGTACGGGTTACGATGAAGTTGCAGGGGATGGCACGTTTACCGTTGCGATGCAGGTTAATTTATTACCTGGAAAGTATCGGGTAAGGGTTAGCTCCGAAAATGGTATCTTTCTGAGAACGGTTGAGCAGGAGGTTTTAGTCTATCCACCACCGTTAACCGCCAGCTTTATTCAGGGACGAGGCACTAAGGAATACCATCAAGTTGTCGTTAGTGCCGAGGATGGCGCGATTAAGTTAGGTTCACTCGCGGCGCATATCGAGCAGGACAGCTTTGATGGAACCCGAACGATAAGTGAGCAAGCGGCTTTAAGTGATGAGGATAGCTTAGATGTCTGGCTACCTAATGGACAAAAGCCTGGGCGTTATACGTGGTCGGGTTGGTTGTATGCGACTGATAATTTTAGTAATCGTGAACTTATTTTCCAATTACCGAAAAGTCATTTTGCTGTGGCGGCTGAGTTACAGCTGGATCGCAATTTAGAAATTTATCGTGAACAACAAGAGGCGAAAGCTCGGCTTGCTGAGATCGCGCAGGTGGAAGCCGATCGTCAAGCGGCAAGATCAACGGCGGTGAAAATTATTGCTGCGGTGAATCTGATTGTGGTTGTGCTGGTGGTTCTTCTGGTCGTGCTGTGGCGTAAACGTCGAGTGAAGAAAATAGTGACGGAGATAAAACTCGATATACCCGGTTAAGAGAGGGCGGTTTCGGTTCAGTATAAACGATATGATGAAGTAAAAAGGGAAGCATTCGCTTCCCTTTACTGTTTTATGATTGCCATTTATCTGCTGGCTGGTAATCAGGCTGCAATTTCTTTTGGTGTTGCCTGGTAAGGTTTTGCCGCTAGATCTTGTGGATCAAAGTCATCGACATTGATAGTACGTAGTCGTCCCTCTTCTGCTCGGCGTAATAAGTCGGCTTCATCGGTATTGATGACGTTGAGAGCAAGCCCTGTTTCAGCCACCTTATCAAGTTGCATAAAGGGTATCTTCTTACCTGCCGCCTGACAGACACGATCATAAATCGGCTCGGCGGCCAGAATATCTTTCAGAGCCTCTTCAATCATACCAACCGCATTATTTTCGCATGCTTCTAGGAACTGATAACGGCCAATCCGGTTACGGGTATCACTCGGCGTCTGGATGATACGAGCGAGTTTGTGATCCAGTTTATCGGATGGACGAACCCGACCGAGACCCAGAGGGAAGATCAGGGCCCGCAGTACTGCTGCAACGGGGCGATTCGGGAAGTTACGCAGGAACTCATCCAGCGCTTCTTGTGTTTGGTACAGTGCATCCTGTAGGCCCCAGTGTACGAGCGGTAGATCTTCTTTTTTACTCCCTTCATCATTAAAACGTTTTAGTGTCGCAGAGGCAAGATACAGCTGACTTAGCACGTCACCCAGTCTGGCTGAAAGTCGCTCTTTGCGTTTTAGTGATCCCCCCAAGACGGCCATTGAAATATCGGCCAGTAGGGCAAGATTGGCACTGTAGCGGTTGAGTTGTTGATAGTAGCGAGTGGTCGCGTCTTTGCGTGGGGCTGATGAACCTCGTCCGTCGATAAGGCCGAGCCAGAAAGCACGGACCATATTACTGATCACAAAGCCGACATGGCCAAATAGGGCTTGGTCGAAGGTGGTTAGCGCTTGCTCTGCATCGTCGTTATAGGCGGCATTCATCTCATCAAGTACGTAGGGGTGACAACGAATGGCCCCTTGACCGAAGATGATCATTGAACGAGTGAGGATATTCGCGCCTTCAACCGTGATGGCAATTGGCGCGCCTTGGTAGCTGCGGGCAAGAAAGTTACTCGGCCCCATGCAGATCGCCTTTCCTCCGGCTACATCCATCGCATCAATCACACCGCGTTGTCCTCTGTGGGTGCAGTGATATTTGACAATAGCAGATATCACCGAGGGTTTTTCACCCAGATCAATACCGGCAACCGTTAAGGTACTGGCCGCATCCAATACGTAAGCATTACCTGTGATACGTGCCAGTGGCTCTTCAATCCCTTCCATTTTACCGATGGGGAGTTTGAACTGACGGCGGATACGGGCATAAGCACCAGTCGCCATGGCGACAGTTTTTAAGCCTCCTGTTGAGTTAGACGGGAGCGTGATCCCTCGACCCACAGACAGGCACTCTACCAACATACGCCAGCCTTGCCCTGCCATTTCTTGGCCACCAATAATGAAGTCGATAGGAACAAAGACCTTATCACCTTGGGTTGGGCCATTCTGAAATGGTAGGTTTAGCGGGAAGTGACGACGACCAATGTCAACCCCGTCAAGATCGGTTGGGATCAGGGCACAGGTGATGCCCAGATCTTCATTATTTCCAAGTAGGTGATCCGGATCATAGAGTTTGAAAGCTAGCCCAAGCACGGTTGCCACCGGTGCGAGGGTGATGTAACGCTTATTCCATGTCAGCTCCATGCCGAGTACTTCTTCATTTTGCCACATGCCTTTTTTCACGATGCCGAAATCAGGGATGGAGCCCGCATCAGAGCCGGCTTCTGGGCTGGTAAGGGCAAAACAGGGTATCTCTTTCCCTTCGGCTAGACGCGGCAGGTAGTGTTCTTTTTGATCGGTTGTGCCGTAGTGCTGTAACAGTTCACCCGGGCCGAGTGAGTTAGGTACGCCAACCGTTGATGACAATACTCCAGATACGCCAGTGAGTTTCTGTAATACCAGTGATTGGGCATAGGCAGAAAACTCAAGCCCGCCATATTCTTTTTTAATGATCATGGCAAAGAACTTGTGATCTTTTAAGTACTGCCAAATTTCAGGCGGGAGATCAGCCAGCTCGTGGGTGACCTGGAAATCATTGGTCATCTTGCATACTTCATTAACTGGGCCATCCAGAAATGCCTTTTCTTCAGCGCTCAGGCGTGGTGTGGGAATATCATGCAGTTTATTCCAGTCAGGTGCACCACGAAAAAGGTCAGCTTCCCACCACACGGTGCCTGCATCAATGGCTTCTTTTTCGGTGCGAGACATTTCAGGCATCACACGTTTAAAAGCACTAAGAGCTGGTTTACTGAGTAATTTTCGACGCAAGGATGTGAGGTTAAGTGGAATAGCTATCAGTAAGAAAGCTAGCCAACTGTATTGACCAGTAATATTAAGCAGGGAGCCAAGGGTTAATGTAACCACAAGGGTAATAGTAAAAGTGCGTAAGTTGGCACGGTGATAGGCGAGCGCCCCGGTTATACCAACCAGTCCGAGTAGATACACAAGTGTAACCATGTTCAATCTCCTTATTCAGACGCGATATTTTTATTATTTAGGTACATTTTATGCTTGGTAAGAGGTCTAACCACTTGTGATAATTGTAAGTGATTTTTTAATTAAATGTGAAATTAATTTCCATTCTGAAAGGACGCAGTTACGTAAAGATGGCGTGTCAGGCTATGTACCGAAAGGGATTGATCGAGATCAGCGAGAGAATAAAAACAACTTGCTAAAAAAACTCATACAATTAACATGTGATCTTGTTCACGTATTTGTGGTTGTGCAGGCTGAGATGTCTGCCTTTTGCGTGCGTGAATTCTGGAGTACAACAGGTAGCGCAAGGCTATCTGTATTGATGTTGCCTTTCCCGAACTCCGACTGACATCTGCCCGCCGGATCCCTATATCGGGATGACAGCTATTTAATTTCTTTGAATTTTATACCCGAACGGGATCCATGTTTGGAATTTTTGCATTTCCGTTGGGGTCAGCAAGGGGTTTAGCGTGTTGTTATTTAATGCATTGAGACAAGCGTGGCGGGAAGGCTTTACGCTCTCGACACTACGTGCTGATGTGGTTGCTGGTATTACAGTGGGTGTGGTTGCTATCCCTCTGGGTATGGCATTGGCAATTGCGGTTGGCGTGCCTCCGCAACATGGTTTGTATACGGTTATTGTGGCTGGTTTTCTGGCTGCATTGCTTGGCGGTTCTCGTTTTAATATTACCGGCCCGACAGCTGCATTTGTCGTTATCCTATTGCCTATTACTCAGCAATATGGCTTAACTGGGCTGATGCTGGCCACCATGATGTCTGGGGCAATTCTACTTCTGATGGGGGTATTGCGCCTAGGCCAGTTGGTGGCGTACGTCCCTTATCCTGTCACAACAGGTTTTACCGCGGGTATTGGCCTGACCATTGCTTTTCTGCAGCTAAAAGATTTGCTGGGTTTGAGCGTTGCGACAAACCCAATCCACTTTCCAGAAAAAGTCATGGCTTATGCTACCGCGATGCCAACCATTAATTTGTCTGACACCTTGGTTGGGGTGATCACGATTGCCGTGTTTATTCTATGGGCTAAGTTAAAAACCAAAGTGCCAGCACATGTGGTTGCTTTAGTTAGTGGTACTTTAGTTGCGTTGGTTATCAACCAAATGGATGGCGCACACGTTGCTTTATTGGGCGAAAAATTCCATTACCAAATTGGCGATATTGTGGGGCAGGGGATCCCACAAGTGCTGCCTCAGTTTATCCTGCCATGGCAAGATGATGCATTTTCATGGTCGTTGGTGATTGAATTGCTACCTGCTGCATTTACCATTGCGATGCTGGGCTGTATTGAGTCACTACTATGTGCCGTGGTTGCTGATGGTATGACAAGTACGAAACATAACCCGAATGCCGAATTAGTTGGGCAAGGTATAGCGAATATGGTTGTACCATTTTTTGGCGGTATACCTGCAACCGCTGCAATTGCACGTACTGCAACCAATATTCGTGCTGGTGGTTTTTCACCAATTTCTGCGATGGTACATGCCCTGTTTGTATTGGCCGCAATGATTGCGCTTGCACCAATGCTGTCTTATGTACCGATGAGTGCACTCGCTGGCTTATTGATCATGGTAGCCTGGAACATGTCAGAAGCACCACACTTTGTGCATACCGTGAAAGTGGCACCTCGTCGTGATGTTGCTGTACTACTCACTTGTTTCATTCTGACTGTCGTGTTCGATATGGTTGTTGCCGTCGTTGTGGGCTTATTGTTGGCCGGCTTATTGTTTATCCAGCGTATTGCCACGCTGACCACGGTAAATGTAGTGGCGGGTAACCATCCGCATCAGAACTTTGGTGATGATGTTATTGTTTACGATATTAATGGTCCTTTATTCTTTGCCGCGAGTGAAAAAGCCTTGTCGGTTATTGATCGGATTAACCTTGATGCTCGTGCGGTAGTGATGGATTTCACTGATGTGACAACCATCGATATTACGGCTATTCATGCATTTGAAAATGCGTTGGATCGTGTACGTGATTATCCGGTGTATTTAGTTGGGGTTGCGCCGCATATTGTTGATAAGCTGAATACTGCGGGTGTGCTGGCGCTTGAGAATATTGCTCTGTTTGATTCAGCAGAGGCATTACGCGCACACTTGAGCTCAAAGGCTCACAATGTTCAACCTTAAGAGTCGACACTGCTGAGCATTTCTTTGTACACTGCCTGTTAAGGCACAAATCTGCGGGAGCTTGCTCCCGCATAATATATTGAGTAACCAGAGCAGAGCCTATGTACCAAGATATGATCCGCGCAGAGTTGAACGAAGCGGCTGAAGTACTAAACCGTTTTTTAAGCGATGAGAAGAATATTGCTGATATCGAGGCCGCAGCCAAGCTGCTGGCTGATGTATTTAAGCAAGGTGGCAAGGTGCTGTCTTGTGGGAATGGGGGATCACATTGTGATGCCATGCATTTTGCCGAAGAGCTGACCGGGCGATATCGTGAAGACCGTCCGGGCTATCCGGGTATTGCTATTTCAGATCCTAGCCACCTTTCCTGTGTAAGTAATGACTTTGGTTATGAGTCAGTATTTTCACGTTATCTGGAAGCGGTTGGGTCAAAAGGCGATGTGTTGTTTGGGTTATCGACGTCTGGCAACTCCGGCAACATTCTGAAGGCGATTGACGCAGCTCATGCCAAAGGAATGAAAGTGATTGCACTGACGGGAAAAGATGGCGGCAAGATGGCAGGTCTGGCGGATGTCGAAATCCGTGTCCCGCATTTTGGTTATGCTGATCGCATTCAGGAAGTACATATCAAGATTATTCATATCTTGATCATGTTGGTAGAAAAAGAAATGGCTGCATAGTTGCGGCTATTATGAATCAGATAATAAGGCAAGGAGGCATAAAGGACTATGTGTGAACTACTGGGTATGAGTGCCAATGTGCCGACAGATATCTGTTTCAGTTTTACCGGCCTGATGCAGCGGGGTGGCAATACTGGTCCGCACCGTGATGGTTGGGGGATCACATTTTATGAAGGTAAGGGATGCCGTACCTTTAAGGATCCCAACCCGAGCTGTCAGTCGCGAATTGCTGAGCTGGTGCAGGAGTACCCGATCAAAAGTTGTGCTGTGATCAGTCATATCCGACAAGCTAACCGTGGTGGAGTGAGCCTAGAAAATACCCATCCGTTTACCCGTGAATTATGGGGGCGGTATTGGACCTTTGCCCACAATGGCCAGCTAACAGACTATGACGCTTTAGATACGGGCCATTTTACCCCTGTCGGCAGTACAGATAGCGAAGTCGCCTGTTGTTGGTTGCTGAACCAGTTATCGTTAGCATTCCCTCAGCCACCCCAAGAGTGGTCTGCGGTGTTCAAGTTGATGGCTGACTGTTGTGACACACTACGTCAGTTAGGGGTATATAACATGCTATTGAGTGATGGTGAGTATGTATTTACTTACTGCACAAACAATTTGCATTGGATCACTCGTCGAGCCCCTTTTGGTAAGGCATCGTTAATTGATGAAGATGTTACGATTGATTTTCAGCAAGAAACGACACCCAAAGATGTGGTGACAGTGATGGCGACCCAGCCCCTGACTAATGATGAACGTTGGCATAAAATGCAGCCGGGTGAATTTGGGGTCTTTCATTTTGGTGAACTGGTGTTTAACCGAATGCCAGCAAAGTGATAGTGATTACTGAGTGACATGGCCATTGATATAAAAAAACGCGACCTTAGGTCGCGTTTTTTATTTATCGGTGGCGTATTTATTCGTCGTCAGCGGCATAGCCTGATGGCGGTAAACATTCACCATCAAAGAAAGCATTACTATCTTGCATTATCGCTCGCTGTTGCAGGCACCAATGCGCAACCAGTGGGTAAATACGATGTTCTTGTTCTTGTACTCTAGCCATGACATCGTCGGCGGTATCATCGTCAAAGATCGGTACTTTGGCTTGCAGGATCACCGGGCCCCCATCAAGTTCTTCTGTGACAAAGTGTACACTGGTGCCATGTACCTGATCACCCGCATCGATGGCTCGCTGGTGAGTATTCAGGCCGGTGTATTTTGGTAGCAGGGAGGGATGAATGTTGATCATCCTGCCTTGATAGTGGCGGACAAAGTCACCACTCAAAATACGCATGAATCCAGCCAGAATCACCAAGTCAGGTTGGTAGCGGTCAATCTTTTCAGCCATGGCTCGGTCAAAGTCATGGCGATTGGCATAATCACAGGTAGCGATGTGCAACGTTGTAATTCCCGCTTGACGTGCGCGCTCTAAACCGTACGCGCTGTCACGATTGGATACGACTGCTGCAATGTTAGCATCTGCTATGATGCCTGACTGGCAGGCATCAATAATTGCTTGTAGATTTGAGCCATTACCGGAGATCAGTACAACGATATTTTTCATCGTTTACAGGATCTCCACCTGCTCTTCACCGTCAGTAGCAGCGGCAATGCTTCCTAGTAGCCATGCCTTCTCGCCTTCGGCATTGAGAAGCGCGATAGCTTGTTCTGCCTGAGCATTAGGCAGAGCAATGACTAAACCGACGCCACAGTTGAAGGTACGGTACATTTCGTAGGTATCAACGTTACCGGCCTCCTGTAACCAGTTGAATACTGCAGGCCACTGCCAGCTATTGCCATCAACCATTGCTTTGGTGCCTTGAGGCAGAACACGAGGAATATTTTCCCAGAATCCGCCGCCAGTGATGTGGGAAATAGCATGTACATCACAGCTTTCCATCATCTTAAGGACGGATTTGACGTAAATTTTGGTTGGTTCAAGCAGGTGCTCAGACAGAGCCTTACCTTCAAGTTCTAGGTTCAGATCGGCATTGGAGACTTCGAGGATTTTGCGGATCAGTGAGAATCCGTTGGAGTGTGGGCCGCTTGATGCGACAGCAATAAGTGCATCGCCTTCACTGACTTTGCTACCATCAATGATATCCGCTTTTTCGACGACACCGACACAGAAACCAGCAACGTCATAATCTTCACCGTGGTACATCCCCGGCATTTCAGCAGTTTCACCACCGATCAGTGCGCATCCTGCTTGAATACAGCCTTCACCAATCCCTGCAACAACGCTAGCAGCCGTATCAACATCCAGTTTTCCTGTTGCATAGTAATCGAGGAAGAACAGCGGTTCGCCACCTTGTACGATTAAATCATTGACACACATGGCAACCAGATCGATACCAATAGTATCGTGTTTATTCAGATCCATGGCTAAACGGAGTTTAGTACCGACCCCGTCGGTACCTGAAACAAGGACAGGCTCTTTATACTTGGTTGGTAGGGCGCAAAGAGCACCGAAACCACCGATCCCCCCCATCACTTCAGGGCGATGTGTGCGTTTTACCACCCCTTTAATACGATCAACTAATGCATTACCTGCATCGATATCAACACCAGCATCTTTGTAACTAAGAGAAGAGTTATTGCCGCTCACAGGAGGTCCCTCAACGTATTAAAGTGAAAAAGCGAGGCTATGATAACAGCAGTCAGGGCGGAAAGGGAAACGTTTGCGTCAATAAATCTCACTGGCTATTTACCGAGCAAACGAAACGTATACCCCTACCCGGATGGTATAGGGGTAGTGTATAATAATGCGATTTTTTTAATTTTTGTTTGCTTAGGAGTCACAGATGAAAGTCGTTGAAGTAAAACACCCACTGGTAAAACATAAGATTGGTCTTATGCGCGAAGGTGACATCAGCACTAAGCGTTTTCGTGAACTAGCAACCGAAGTTGGCAGCTTGCTGACTTACGAAGCGACTTCAGACTTCGAAACAGAAAAAGTTACCATTGAAGGCTGGAATGGTCCAGTTGAAATTGATCAGATCAAGGGTAAAAAGGTTACGGTTGTGCCTATCCTGCGTGCCGGTCTGGGTATGATGGACGGTGTGCTTGAGCATATGCCAAGTGCACGTATCAGCGTTGTCGGTATTTACCGTGATGAAGAGACGCTAGAGCCAGTCCCTTACTTTAACAAGCTAGCTTCAAACATCGATGAGCGTATTGCACTCGTTGTTGACCCAATGCTCGCTACTGGTGGCTCGATGATCGCAACACTGGATCTGTTAAAAGAGCGAGGTTGTAAGCAGTTCAAAGTATTGGTTTTGGTTGCGGCTCCGGAAGGGATTGCAGCGCTTGAAAAAGCTCACCCAGATGTTGAGCTGTACACTGCAGCTATCGATGACAAGCTAAATGATAAAGGTTACATCGTTCCTGGCCTAGGCGATGCTGGTGACAAGATCTTCGGTACCAAGTAATCTAGCAAGATAAAAATTAAGCAATAAAAAGCCGGATTAACAAATCCGGCTTTTTTTATATTGGTTCTTTGCTAAAACGAGGATGAAACAAGAGCGAAACCGTGCGATGACATGGATGCGATCACGCATGTGACGCATCCAACATTGATTATTTCTCCGCAATATTTTCCATCTGCGCATTGTCAACAACGTGATTTTCGCCTAAATCATCAGGCAGGATCAGGTTAAGCAAAATGGCGACGATACCACACAGGCTGATACCTTGCAGGCTGAAGCTACCAATACCAAAGGCCATGCCGCCGATACCGAATACTAGGGTAACAGCCACAATGACCAAGTTACGCGCTTTGTGTAGGTCGACTTGGTTTTTGATTAGTGTATTTAGACCCACGGTGGCGATAGAACCGAACAGCAGGATCATGATGCCACCCATGACAGGTACTGGAATGGTTTGCAGAACCGCACCCAGTTTACCGACAAAGGCAAGGACCAGGGCTGTAACGGCGGCCCATGTCATGATGACTGGGTTGAATGCTTTCGTCAGCATAACCGCACCCGTAACTTCCGAGTATGTGGTATTTGGTGGTGCACCAAACATGGATGCAGCAATTGTTGCAATTCCGTCACCCGCCATGGTGCGGTGCAGACCTGGTTTTTTCAGGTAGTCTTTGCCGGTTACATTTGAAATGGCGAGCATATCGCCAACATGCTCAACCGCAGGAGCAATTGCCACGGGGATCATAAACAAAACGGCATTGATGTTGAATTCAGGGAAGGTAAAGTTTGGCATCGCAAGCCAAGCGGCTTGATGTATTGGCGTGAAGTCAACCACACCAAAGCCAAGGCTAAGTGCATAGCCTGCAATGATACCGGCCATAATAGGGATCAGTTTGAAAAAGCCCTTGGCAAAGACACTGATACCAATTGTCACGAATAATGAAACCGATGAAATCCATAATGCGGCGTCACCATTGACCAATTGAACGGCACCGTCGCCCGACTTACCCAGCGCCATGTTCACCGCTGATGGTGCAAGACCCAGCCCGATGACCATAATGACCGGACCGACAACCACGGGAGGAAGGAGTTTATGGATAATGCCGACACCACGCACTTTGATTAACGCACCCATGCATACATACACCACACCGGCCATCATTAAGCCGCCCATGGTTGCAGGGATCCCCCAAGTCTGGACGCCGTACATAATAGGAGCAATAAAGGCAAAAGAGGAGGCGAGGAAAATAGGAACGGAGCGTTTGGTGATGATTTGGAAAAGGAGAGTACCGATACCGGCACCAAAGAAAGCAACGTTGGGGTCAAGTCCCGTAAGGAGCGGAACTAACACTAACGCACCAAATGCGACAAAAAGCATTTGGGCACCCTGTAATATTTGCAACATTATGTAATTCCACCCTGAGTGTAAAAAAAATCGCGAAATATTAGCACAAGGGGAAACGATTGCCTAACGCAATAGATTATAAATTTAACAATAATTAGTAATGCAGAGATGGATCTGCTTTTTGTGAAAAAGGACAGAGAATTAGCATTAAACAGGGGCGCCTTACAGTGTGTTATTTTTCATCGAGAAGAAAAATAACGGGATTAGATTCGATTTTGTGTGGGAAGCAGTTGCCGAGTTGGATAGGTTCAATTTATGATCAGGCATTAACTGAAGTGATAAATGAGTTTTTTATGTTGCGTGTTACTTTATTATTCATGGCGATATTAGCTTTACCACTTAAAGCTGCCACCATGACCAACCTATATCAGGCGCAGGTTGTATTACCCGATACTGACCGGCAGTCAGAACAGGTAGCGCGTAAGCAGGCGCTGGAGCAGGTTCTGATTAAGGTTTCAGGACAGAGTGCGATTGTCCAAAATGAAGTGATAGCTAAGGCTTTAACAACTAGTAGCCAGTATGTCAGTCAGTTTGCTTATGGCAATCTTAACGGGCAACAGACTCTGGATCTGAGTTTTGAACCCTCGCGAATTCGTAATTTACTGGCGCAAGCACATTCAACATTCTGGAGTGAACAGCGCCCGTCTATCTTAGTTTGGCTGGTGGAAGATGCCAGTCGTGAGCGTAATATCATTTGGGATCAGTCAGGCAGTACATTATTGACTGATATTAAAGCGGCCGCCGAGCGTAGGGGGGTGCCAGTACTGATGCCGATCGGTGATTTTGAAGATGTTACAGCGATCAGCACGCCTGATTTATGGGGCGGCTTTGTTCAGCCAATCGCTGCCGCGAGTTTACGTTATCAGCCAGACGCGGTGCTGGTAGTGCGGGTGCGTCAGCAGGATAACAATGACGTCGCGTTGAATTGGCAGTTGTTTGCGGATAAACCGGCACAGTTAAATGGTTCACAAGTTGCCCCGACAGAAGGGCGTCTATCTGGTACGGCGGTGGTAACGATCAACCAGATGATGGATAGCGTGGCTGATCAACTGGCGACTAAATATGCCGTACCGCTTGGTGGTGATGCGCAAGGCCAGTTATCTGTTGTAGTGGGTAATATTAAGTCGTCCAAAGACTTTTTTACGCTTGAGCGCTTGATCACCCGCTTAACATCCGTTGCGGCAGTGAACGCTTATCGTATTCAAGGAGATAGCGTTGAGTTCTCGGTACAGCTGCTTAGTACAGAAGCGGCATTTCAGCGTGAGCTGAGCCAAGATCGTCGATTGTCAGTTGCAACCACACCCGTTAATCCGGTGGTGGAGGGAGCGATTGCCCCTATTGTTGGCGAGGCTGCTGGAGATGCACAAGATTTACCGGCTGGTGGTATTGATGCCAGTCTGATTGTTCCACAAGAGACGCAAGAGCCGGCACCACAGGTATCGTCGGCCGGAGAGGTGTCTGCGACCAGCGCTCCTGCTGCGGACATGCCCGCGACAGGCGGTGTCGTCACAGCACTACCTGTCCAGCCAGTTAAGCAAGCCACGGTGTACCAGTGGTCATCTCAGGGAGCTCAGCTTTAATTGATGAGTGGGTTTCGATGAATGGAAAAACGGTGGGCTTGCCCACCGTTTTTTATGCTTAGCCATGGTGACAGATATTATTCTGACGGCTGTCTTTCATGGTGGGCTCGCTCTTCTTTTTCTACCTGAGAGAGTTTTTTCAATTTGATGCCCAGCTCACGGCCTCGCTGACGGGCAAACAGAATGTTGGCAGCAAAAGCACTCATTGTCAGGCCTAGCTCCACGGCGGCTAGCCAGCGTTCCCCTTCATCGACCCACAGCAGGGTCAGGGCATGAAGGAAATAGAACATGAGAATGAAGTTGGCCCAAGCGTGGGTATAGGGTTTGCCCGTTATAATGCCTTTCAGTGGCGGCAGCATTGGAGCTACCCAGATCCCAGCCATCAGCCAGTTGTTAAGATGAGGATGGGGGGACAGGGTGGATTGCCAGATCGCAACCCAGCTGATCAGCCCGAGGTTGGCGGCTAATGCCATATAATGCAGGTAACGCGTTGATTTGCTCATGACGGTCATGACATCAATCCTTCTTATGACCTTATCGCCCCGTCCGAGGGGCGATTATTTTAATTTAAGGGCTGTTTCGGCCAAGCGTTTACCGCAGGCTTGAGCAAGCTCTCGCTCTTCTGGGGACAACGGGTGGTTGTCCCCGTTATTGAGATGTGAGGGCCCATAGGGCGTACCACCAGCACGGGTGGTATGCAGAGAGGGTTCAGAGTAGGGAATTCCCACTACGAGCATGCCATGGTGTAGTAGCGGCAGCATCATTGACTGTAAGGTCGTTTCTTGGCCGCCGTGCATTGAGGATGATGAGGTGAACACACAAGCAGGCTTACCGATCAGACTGCCTTGCAGCCACTCAACGCTGGTTGAGTCAATAAAGTGTTTCAGTGGCGCTGCCATATTACCAAATCGCACCGGGCTGCCCATCGCCAGCCCGATACAGTGTTGGAGGTCCGCCTGTGTGACCAACGGATCACGATCGGAGTCCGCGAATGTCATGCCCTGACCATCAATATCGGCGACAGTACGCAACACCGCCTCGCAGTGTTCTACCTGTTCGACCCCTCTCGCTATTTGTCTCGCCAGCTGACGTGTATTACCGTGGCGGCTATAGTAGAGAACAAGGATGCTATTCATGCTATTAAACGACCTTACAGGATAGTTAGAACCTGTTCTGGAGGACGTCCCATTGCTGCTTTTTCACCATTAACAACAATCGGGCGCTCAATCAGTTTCGGGTGAGTGCTCATGGCATTGAATAATTGTTGTTCAGTGATGGTGTCGTCACCGAGAGAGAGTTCTTTATATAGTGCTTCTTTGGTGCGCATCATGTCGCGTGCCGACGTGAAACCAAGCTGAGCGAATAAGGTTTGTAGCTGCTCAACCGTCGGAGCATCGTCAAGGTACTTGATAATGGTCGGGCTGATGCCTCGCTCTTCAAGTAAAGCCAGTGTTTCCCTGCTCTTTGAACAACGCGGATTATGATAGATAGTGACTGACATATACTCTTCCTTTTTTGTCCCTAATTCGGCGTACCGTAAATACGGCAACTAGGTGTTTTGATGATGTTGCCCCATTGTAGAGCAACTGTCATCAAGAAGAAACGGCAGTGATTACACGATTGGATCAAAGGTCTGCAACACGCTGACGAGAGAGGCGGAGCTGATCAATACGGGCATCATAGCGGGCTTGATCCAGAGAGTTGATTTCAACCAGTTGGCTGGCCTGAATATACATCTGGATAGCTTTTTCCCAAGCACCGCGTAGCGCCAATAGTTCCGCTCGAGCAGCCAGCTCTGCATCTCGACGACCATTGACGGCTTGTGCTTTGGCCAATAGGTGCCAGCCATTAGGATCATCAGGATAATCATAGGTATAGCGGGTTAGAATAGGAATACTACTACTATTTTTTCCGGCTTCTTGCAGGGCATTGGCGAGATTAAGGCGTAAAACTTTTTGGTCGGGATAGCTATTGAGAGCCGTTTCTAGCCGTTTAATCGCTTGTTTATAGTGTTTTTCATGGAGATCCAGATCAGTGGCTGAATCGATATAAAAACGGTTACTCGGCTCCTGTGCCAATAGAGGGGCAAGTAATGCATGGGCTTGTTGATATTTCCCCGAGTCAATATAAACCAGCGCCTTGCCGTAATTAAGGGCGTTACGGTGAATGGGATCACTGCCTTTCAACTCATGGTCAAACCAACTCAAAGCTGCACTGTTATCGAGACCTGCGTATCTGGCGATGATGCGAGCCTTAGCCAGTTGGTAGCGTTCTGAGGTGGCGACAGTTTTAGCTGGATACTGGTTAGCTCGGCTACGGCTATCACTGATCCGTGATTCAGGCAACGGGTGGGTCAGTAGCATCGGTGGCGGTTTGCTGGCGTAACGGTACTGTTCGGCTAAACGGCCAAAGAAACGGGGCATGGCTTGGACATCAAACCCGGACTTGGCAAGGGTTGCGATCCCAATTCGGTCAGCTTCTTTTTCATTGCTTCGCGTATAGTTGATCTGGCCTTGAGCCGATGCGGCTGTCGTTGCGTGCATCGCAGCGATCCCGGCTTCTGGTGCCGCAATAGCCAGCATGAGTGAGCCAATCAACGCCGCCATTGTGGCGGGTGATTTCTTCGCCTGATCCTCCATGCTGCGAGCGAGGTGGCGCTGGGTAATATGGGCAATTTCATGGGCCATGACTGAGGCCAGTTCGCTTTCATTTTTGGCGTAGAGAAATAGCCCAGAATGTACCGCGACGTGTCCGCCAAAGAAGGCAAAGGCATTGATGTTTCGATTTTGGATCAGGAAAAATTCAAACGGCGTGCGGACATCACTGGCATTGGCCACTAAACGGTGGCCGAGATCCTGTATATATTCAGAAAGCAGAGGATCGTTGATGATGGGCATACTGGCACGGATCATCCGCATATAGGCATCACCGTATTCCATTTCTTTTTCAATACTTAAGGTAGATGCTGCCGCCATCCCTATTTCGGGAAGCTTGTTAAAATCAGCCGCAGAAGCTGTAACCGCAGAGCCAAGTAATGCGCTGATGAGGAGATAAGCCGGTGCTTTGGTTAATCGAAACATAGTAGTAATGGGTTCCGCCTTCTGTTGCCTGTTCCTGATATCGCGCTGAGCAGGTGTTGAATCCTGCATATTGAACTAACTTGGGTATATTACAAGAAGGTCTGACAACGAAACCTGCGACAGGTTTCTTTTTTGTCGTTAGGATGTCATTTACAATACCTCGATAAATTTTCTTTGTTAGTATAACGGAATGGAAACCGCAATGCTCAATCTGACCACAGAACGCTGCCCAATGGCTTTGTTATTGGCTAAACGAGCAGCAAATGAGCTCGAATCTTGCGAGCGGTTGGCAATTCAGATCACTGATACCGGAGCGAGGCTGGACATTCCCCGCTATCTTTCTACTCATGGTTTTTCTATAGAAGTACAGGAGGATTCCCCTCATGTACTGGAAATCATTGTGACCAAAAGGCTGTAAACATTTTATGTTAGATATGCTGACGCGCTGGTACCAGCGACGATTCTCAGATCCCCATGCCGTTAGTCTCGTCGCTATCTTGCTTGGCGGTTTTCTAACCATTTACTTTTTTGGCAATTTAATTGCGCCATTGCTGGTTGCCATTGTATTGGCCTACCTGTTGGAGTGGCCGGTTATAAAGTTAACTCGGGTGGGCTTGCCAAGATCACTGTCAGTGCTCTGTGTGCTGCTCATTTTTGCCGGGTTGATGGTTATGGCCATTTTTGGTTTAGTACCGACGATTTGGCATCAGGTGAGTAACCTAATTGCGGATGTGCCTAATATGTTTAATGGCTTGCAGGCGTTCGTTTCCAGCTTGCCTGAACGTTATCCTGATTTCGTCCAGCCACATCAGATTGGTACCCTGATGAATACCTTACGAGAGAAAGTGCTGGGAATGGGTGAAAGTGCCGTTAAAGGATCATTATCATCTCTGGTCAGCCTTGCGACGCTGGCGGTATACTTGATTCTGGTACCACTTCTGGTGTTCTTTTTATTGAAAGACAAAGAAGAAATGTTGGATATATTGAGTGGTCTGCTGCCGCGAAATCGCCGTTTGGCGAGTAAAGTCGGGGTTGAGATGAATGAGCAGATCTCTAACTATATCCGCGGTAAGGTTACCGAAATCTTTATTGTTGGTATTGTCAGCTATGTGACGTTTGCGGTGATGGATCTGCGTTATGCTGTTTTGCTTGGAGTCTTGGTAGGTTTCTCGGTGTTGATCCCGTATATCGGTGCTGCGGCAGTGACATTACCCGTTGCCATGGTAGGGCTCTTTCAATGGGGGATCAGTCCTGATTTTTGGTGGCTACTGGTTGCCTACGGTATTATCCAGGCGCTAGATGGTAATGTATTAGTACCGATTTTATTTTCTGAAGCGGTTAATCTGCACCCGGTTGCCATTATCGTATCGGTATTGGTATTTGGCGGTCTGTGGGGATTCTGGGGGGTCTTTTTTGCTATACCCTTGGCAACCTTGGTGAAAGCAGTATGGAATGCGTTGAAAGCGGCGGATCCTGTTGCTGTGAAAGCAGACGAGTGATAGTTTCGACAGAGATCATCTGATTTAAAAAGGCCGCGATTTTGACTCGCGGCCTTTTTATTTTCGGTAACTTTGATTATCAGCAATCGGATCAATCGTTTTCTTGAAGGTAGCTCAGTACCACCTCGTGATGATCTTTGGTTTTGAACTTATTGAACACGTGCGCTATCACACCGTTTTCATCAATCAGAAAGCTGATACGGTGCAGGCCATCGTACACTTTTCCCATAAACTTCTTTTCGCCCCAGACACCGAACTGTTCGGCAACAGCATGGTCTTCGTCAGACAGTAGGGTAAAGTTCAGGTTATCGCGTTCGATGAACTTTGGCAGGCGTTTGACTGGATCGATACTGATCCCCAGCACCTCAACATTGAAACCATCCAGCTCTGCCTTGCTGTCACGTAATCCACAGGCTTGCACCGTACATCCCGGTGTCATGGCTTTAGGATAGAAATAGACCAGTACTTTTTTACCTCTGAAATCTGTCAAACTAACAGGTTCATCGTTTTGATTATGTAGAGTAAAGGCGGGCGCTGGCATACCCATAGTTAACGTTTCCATGATCTTTTCCTTATTGGTTATGCCCGACAAAAGTCACATTGCCTGTCACGAGTAGTTGCTGACAAAGTGTTTCAAATTCTTCTTGTAAGGTCATTAAATTGCACCCTTCAGGCAAGTTGGTGCTGATCTGGAGCTGAAATCGGTTTGGTGTGCCTGCTTGCTTGCTTTCATGGGTATGGGCACTGAGTGAGCCAATATCGATATTTCGTGATGCAAAAAAGCGGGTGTATTGCTCAATAAGCCCCGGGCTATCATCGGCTTCAATCTGAAAATCTGCCGTATAAGGGTAGTATCGGTACTCATGCTTACTGGTGCGTTTCATCATCGTGAGCAGATCGTGCTCCTGCGCTTTGAGTGGCAGGGTCGATTCAACCCGGGCAATGGCATTAGTACTCCCAGATAGCAGCATGATCAGGGTAAACTCGCGACCAAAAATGGCGAGGCGACTATCAACAATATTGCAATCGCTGTGGGTGATCAGCCGAGTGATTTCATCGGATATCCCTGGGCGATCCATTCCGACAGCTGTAACGACGAGATAATGTTCCATATTTTATACATCACTTTATGAATACCTTCAGCATGGTAGCACAGACGGAGAGCGAGCATATACCCCACAGCAGCACGACGTTATTGGCCGAGGCTTAAATACTCGTTTGGAAGACGGTTAACGTTCACGAATTTACATACATCTGGCTTGAGTTTACTGTAACTGAAAAGTAGTATGGGTTAACTCGGTCTCCTTATTATTGCGTTCTTTAGCGTAATGAGATAAGGCTGCCGGGATATTTTTATTCAGGGGAGATGGACATGTTTTCAGGAAGCATGGTTGCACTAATAACACCGTTAGATGGATCTGGCGAAGTTGATTACGTCAGTTTGGCATCATTAGTTGAATACCATATTGCAGCAGGAACAGATGCGATTGTATCTGTAGGTACTACCGGCGAGTCCGCCACATTGACGGTCGACGAGCACGTAAAAGTGGTACTGAAAACCTTGGAATTTGCCCAAGGTCGAATCCCTGTATTTGCAGGGACAGGTGCCAATGCCACCCATGAAGCCATCACCTTCAGCAAACTTTTTTCAGGTTCTGGCGTGGCAGGCTGCTTGACCGTGACTCCTTACTATAACAAGCCAACTCAGGAAGGCTTGTATCAGCATTTTAAAGCCATCGCAGAAGCAACGGCACTACCGCAAATCCTATATAATGTTCCAGGACGGACGGGTGTAGACCTTTTGCCAGAAACTGTTGCCCGGTTGGCTAAAATTAGTAATATCATTGGTATTAAAGATGCGACTGGTGATTTATCTCGCGTAAAGATCACTCGGGAACTTTGTGGTGAAGACTTTATCCAACTCAGTGGTGATGATGCTACTGGGTTAGAATTTGTGGCAGAGGGCGGCCATGGGGTTATATCCGTTACGGCGAATATTGCTGCAACCGAGATGGCTCAGATGTTTACATTAGCATTGTCAGGTCAATTCGATTCAGCTCAGGAAATTAATCAACGTTTGATGCCACTACACAAGCAATTGTTTGTGGAATCTAACCCTATCCCAGTAAAATGGGCCGCGCATCAACTTGGGTTGATCAAGCACGGACAGCTGCGTTTGCCGCTGACTGAGCTGAGTGAATCTGCTCAACCAGTAGTATCTGAAGCTCTAAAGGATGCCAACGTACTGCTGTAACTTGCTAGAGCGTAGGAGCGCAGAAGCGTAATGAATTACAAGTATAAGCTGGTGGCGGTGGCTGTCGCTGTCGTAACACTGGCCGGTTGTGCTGATGGTGCGGAACGCCGCCGTCAGGCCAACCAAGATTTTAATTATCTCGAAACCCAACCATTGGAAAGCTGGACATTGCCGAGTGGGGCACAGGCATTTCAAACGGGTGATTACGCGATTCCAACGCAAGATTTCCACGGTGCAATAGGGGCTTCCGTTGATATTCGTCCACCACAGCAAATATTGGCATTGATCCCTGGATCACGAGCAGTTAAGGATGATGACGGTGTAACGCTGCTTCTTACTAAGCCTGAAGATCTCAATCAGATATGGGCTCTGACGCAGTCCATGATTGCTGAACAGAATATCAATCTTCGCAGTCAGACCAATAATGTAATAGAGACTGATTGGGTTGACTGGGCCAATGTCGATGAAGACACCGATATTGGTAGTCGTTATCGTATTGAAAAATCAGTCGATGCTGGACGATATAGTTATCGCATCAGTTTGGTTGACTGGCGTGAAGGTGGCAAGGAGCTACCCGTAACGGCGGAAAACAAGGAGCGCTACAGTATCCTGATGACCAATTTGGTCACTGCGCGCTACGATCAAGCTGAGCGTGACAGTGCGCGTGTGCGGGCTCAAGAGTTGGTGAAGCAAATCCCAATATCAATGGGGCAGGACCGCAGTGGTTTACCAATCATTATCGCTCGCGCACCTTATAACGTTCTTTGGGAGCGTTTACCGGATGTTCTGGATGAGATCGGCTTTAGTGTCGAAGGTCGCAATCGTTCGCAAGGCGTGGTTGAAGTGAAGTATAGCTCACCAGGTGATGATTTCTGGACAACGTTAGGCACTCAGCCAGTTGACTTGGGTAACCGAACCTACAAGGTTCAGTTGGGGGATTTGGGTAACCGAACCTCAATCAATCTGACCAATGCGGATGGTAAGCCAGTAACGGAAGAAGTATTAACTAGCTTGGCGCCTGTACTTACAGCTGTGATTGAGCGTGATAATAAAAACGCGAAGTAAATACTTGTCGCCTAATATCTTTTGTACATGGGTATAATAAAAAACCGCTGACGGCAGAGCCGGGAGCGGTTTTTTTATAGCTGTTTTACAGCATGGGTCCTCAAAGTTAGCCTGAAGCAGTGAGAGTCCCCCCTCACTGTCGTGCATTACTTAACTTCTTCACCTCTGGCTTGCATATCAGCATGATAGGATGAGCGAACAAATGGACCGCAAGCGGCGTGGGTAAAGCCAAGCGCTAGTGCGACTTCTTTGATCTCATCAAACTCTGCGGGTGGTACATAACGTTCAACCGGCAGGTGGTGGCGGCTTGGCGCGAGATACTGACCAACAGTGAGCATGGTAACACCGTGAGAACGAAGATCTTTCAGTACTTCAATGATCTCTTCTTTGGTTTCGCCAAGTCCCATCATCAAGCCTGATTTTGTTGGTACTTCAGGATGCATCTCTTTGAATTTTTTCAGTAGATCTAACGACCACTGGTAGTTGGCACCCGGGCGAGCTTTACGGTACAGACGCGGTGCTGTTTCAAGGTTATGGTTGAAGACATCGGGTGGGTTATCACGCAGAATGTCTAGCGCTCGATCCATACGGCCACGGAAATCAGGCACCAGTGTCTCAATTTTTATCTCTGGGTTTAATGCGCGGATTTCACGGGTACAATCAGCAAAATGTTGAGCTCCACCATCGCGCAGATCATCACGGTCAACCGAGGTGACGACAACATAACGCAGGTTCATATCGGCAATCGTTTTAGCTAGATGCTGTGGTTCTTCTGCATTAGGAGGGAGAGGTCGGCCATGAGCTACATCACAGAATGGGCAGCGACGGGTACAGATAGCCCCGAGGATCATAAAGGTTGCCGTGCCATGGTTAAAGCATTCTGCCAAGTTAGGGCAAGAAGCTTCCTCACAGACAGAGTGTAGTTTGTTTTTACGCATGGCTGACTTGATGTTTTGAATTCGCTGGCTGTCGGCAGGCAGCTTGATCCTCATCCATTCAGGTTTACGCAGAACTTCTTTCGGTGCCTCTTCGTCGGTAACGCTACGTACTGGGATCAGCGCCATCTTGTCGGCATCGCGGTATTTAACACCAGTTTCAATTTTAATTGGTTTACTCATGAATTGCTTTCCGTTATCCACTCAACGCTCTGATAATCGAGCAGTTTGATTAGCTCTTCTACAAGTACAGGCTGAACTTCCGTAAGTTTAGATGGCCCATTTAATAACGCTGTTTGCGTCATTTCCATTCCCGCATAGCCACATGGGTTGATGCGTAAAAAAGGAGCCAAATCCATATTGATATTAAGCGCCAGACCGTGAAAAGAACAACCGCGTCTGATCCGTAATCCTAATGAGCATATCTTCTGATCGTTGACATACACACCGGGTGCATCAGGGCGGGCATTTGATGTTATCCCGAAGCGGGATAGGGTATTGATGACAGTATTTTCTATGTGGGTGACGAGATCTCGTACTCCCAGTTTATGTCGACGCAGATCGATCAAGATATAGGCAACAAGCTGACCAGGACCATGATAGGTTACCTGACCTCCTCGATCGCTTTGCACCACTGGTATATCTCCAGTGTTGAGCAGGTGCTCCGCTTTTCCAGCTTGGCCTTGGGTAAATACTGGGTTGTGTTCAACCAGCCAAATTTCATCTGTTGTTTCTGGGCTGCGTTCATTGGTGAACTGGTGCATGGCCTGCCAGACAGTTTCATAATCCTGACGACCGTGGTTGCGAATAATGATGTTGTTTAGCACTGTTTCACCCATAGTTGTTACTTGGCAGAGCCTGAAATACTGACACCCTTCAGGGTGTTCGATACCGCTTGCTAGTATAAAGCATGACGGCTGAATATTCAGCCGTCATGTTTATTGGGGACGTGACTTACAGAACGACCCGTACAATGTCGATTTCACCAAGCTCTTTATACAGGGTTTCAACCTGTTCAATCGAGGTGGCTGTGATAGTAATAGAAACGGCACTGTAGGTACCTTTACCACTTGGTTTAACATCAGGGATATAATCGCCAGGTGCGTGGCGCTGGATAACTTCGACGACCAGATCTGGAAGCTCAGGTTTATTGTAACCCATTACTTTGTAACTGAATTTACAAGGGAACTCCAAAAGATCTTTGAGTGTTGGCTGTTCTTGCTGCTGCATGCTGAACTCCGAGGTATTGCATTTTCTTTACGGTATTAGTTGAGCATAGTAATGGCTTGGGCTGCTTTTCTCAAGCAGTCTTACTGGCATGATCTTGCGGGTAAAAAAAAAGAGGTAACGGTGGGTTACCTCTTTCCTTTATTTTTCGTGAACTTGGTTTAGTTTACCCAGCTCTTAAACAGCAGCACAACATAATCAATCATACGGCTGAAGAGGCTACCTTCATTGACATTATTGAGTGCAATCAGTGGGTATTGCGCCACTTCTTGATCACCGACACGGTAGTAAAGTGTTCCAACCTTATCACCTTTTTTAATCGGGGCTTTGAGTTCTTTCTCAAGCATAAAGCTTGCCGTCAGATCTTTTGCCTGACCGCGAGGCAAGGTGACGTATGTATCTTCGTTAACACCCAGTGACACTTCATCGGTATCACCCATCCAGACTTTTTCGGTAACAAATGTTTCGTTAGCCTTATGAGGAGAGACGGTTTCAAAGAAACGGAAGCCGTAGTTCAGCAGCTTTTTGCTTTCTGCTATACGGGCACTTGGGTTTTTGGTTCCCATTACCACTGAAATCAGGCGCATTTTGCCTTCTGTCGCGGTACTAACCAAACTATAGCCGGCATTGTTAGTGTGACCGGTTTTCAGACCATCGACATGCAGGCTCTTGTCCCATAGCAGACTGTTACGGTTGTACTGAGTAATACCATTGTAGGTGAATGATTTCTCTTTGTAGATTGCGAATTCATCCGGTACATCGCGGATCAGACCTTGCGCCAGCAGTGCCATATCATAAGGGGTGGTATACAGATCAGGATTATCTAAACCGTGAACGTTGGCAAAGTGGGTTGAGTTCATTCCCAGGGTTTTGGCCCAGGCATTCATCAGATCAACAAAAGAGTCGGTCGATCCCGCAACGTGTTCGGCCATTGCAACACAGGCATCGTTACCTGACTGAATGATAATACCGCGGTTAAGATCTGATACCTTAACTTCGCTACCCACTTCAATGAACATCTTGGATGATCCAGGGAAGTTTTTGGCCCAGGCATTATTACTGACAACAACAGTGTCATTCATCGAGATGTTGCCGCGTTTGATTTCCTGACCAATGACATAACTGGTCATCATTTTGGTCAAACTCGCCGGCGGAATCTGATCATATTCCTTTTTTCCAGCAAGAATTTTGCCAGAATGATAGTCCATAAGTACATAACCCTTAGCCGCGATCTGAGGGGCATCAGGTACGACCGCAGGAGCAGCCATAACGGTGACTGAAGCTAGCAAGGATGCCGAGATAGCTACAGAACGAATAAGTGCAGCAGATTTCTTCATGATGGTTGTAACTTAATTTGTCGAGTGCAAAAAAACTTTACACACTATATCAGATTGTCATTAAGTGACCAGTGTTGGCCGTTGTTATAAGCCGCATGTTTATCACACTTGATGTTTTTTGATACTACTGTGCGTAAAAAAGTCTGATTGAGCAAAATAAACTTACTCAATGATGGTACATCAGAGTTCAATTTAGGATTTTGGTTCCAATTCACGTGTCGAGGTAATGATAAAGGCTTGCGGGTAGAGGCCTGCTTTTGCTTTGTCGCGCTGGGCGATAGCGTCATCACGGTCAATATATGGCCCAAGGCGAAGTCGATAAACTTCTGCTGATTTGGCTTTTTCCATATCAACTTGAGTTGAAAATTCTTGTTTTAGCTTGTTTGCAACTTGAATCGCTTTCTGCTCGCTGGTCACAGCCGCGAGTTGAACGAAGTATAAGTTAGGGTTAGCACTTTGCCACTCATTGGGATTTTCAGGTTTAGCGACCTGGATCAGCTCGATCTTTACAGGTGCGGTACCGGCTTTAATGACATCCAGTTTTGCGGCTGCCGCCATACTGAGATCAATGATCCGACCGTCATGGAATGGACCACGGTCGTTAACTCGAACGATAGTTGTTTTGCCATTACTGGTATTGGTGACTTTGACATAGCTTGGCAGGGGCAACGTTTTGTGCGCTGCTGTCATCGAATACATGTCATAGATCTCGCCATTGGAGGTCTTATGGCCGTGGAATTTCTGGCCGTACCAAGAGGCATAGCCTTCTTCGGTATAGGGCTGGTCGCCTTTAACTATTTTGTAATCGATACCCCGTAGCGTGTAATCTTTATTGCCCGCTAGACTTAAGGGCTCATAGCGAGGCTGGGCATCTTCGATATGATCCAGTGTCGGTGAGGATTCAGGCGCGACATCGTCGGCGAGATCATAGCGTTTGTTGCTCGGGGTGGAGCTACATCCAGCAAGAATGAGAATGAGGAGTAAAGGAAATATTCGCATTTAGGTCGCCTTGGACAACATTTTTCTGTGGGTGTGGATAGACATCAGAATGCCAAAGCCGGCCATTAGGGTGACCATTGAGGTGCCCCCGTAACTAACCAGAGGTAAAGGCACCCCGACAACCGGCAATAGGCCGCTGACCATGCCGATATTAACAAAAATATACACAAAGAAGCTGAGCATGATGCTGCCAGCCATCATCCGGCCAAACGCAGTTTGGGCCCGGCTTGCAAGTATGAGCCCCCTGGCGATAATAAACAGGTAAATGGCCAGTAGGCCGATCACACCAATCAGTCCCCACTCCTCGGCAATAACAGCGAAGATAAAGTCGGTATGGCGTTCAGGGAGAAATTCAAGCTGAGATTGAGTACCAAACATCCAGCCTTTCCCTGTTAAACCACCGGATCCGATCGCAATTTTTGATTGAATAATATGATAGCCAGCACCGAGCGGATCGGATTCAGGGTTGAATAACGTTAGTACTCGAGTCCGTTGGTAGTCGTGCATCAGAAATAGCCATAAGACAGGAATAAATGCGCCTACCAGAACCATGGCTCCGGTAATGACTCGCCAGCTTAATCCGGACAAGAAAAGGACAAATACCCCGGAGGCTGCGATCAGAATCGCGGTGCCTAAATCCGGTTGTTTGGCAATTAAGACCGTGGGAACAGCAATCAATACGAGGGCGATGGTGACACTTGTCAGGCTTGGTGGCAGCGGGCGGTTACCAATAAACCGGGCAACCATGAGGGGGACAGCAAGTTTGATGAGCTCAGAGGGCTGAAAACGGACAACTCCCAGATTGAGCCAGCGCTGCGCACCTTTAGAGACCTCACCAAAAAACAGTACACCAAGGAGCAGTAGCAATCCGACCCCAAATAAGTAGGGGGCCCAAGCCTCGTAGTGACGAGGGGCTATCTGAGCAAGAAAGAACATTATCCCCAGAGACAGCAACATGCGAACGGCTTGACGTTCCATCATAGGAAGGTTTTGGCCGCTGGCACTGTACATCACCATCAGCGCAAAGCCCATCAGGGTTAGGAGCCCGAGTAAAAGTGGGATGTCGAGATGAAGTCGCTCGCCGAGGGTACGTTTATGCCCTGTCGTCGAGATCACACTCATCGGGAAGCCCCGGTCACTTTTTTATCGCTCACTGTAGTCTCAGGATGTGGATTAGCGGGTTTTAGCAGCATATGGTCAAAAATTTTACGCGCAATCGGCCCTCCGTTGGATGATCCTCCCCCGGCATTTTCTAAGACCATGGATACCACGATCGTGGGTTTATCATACGGCGCAAACGCCGTAAATAATGCATGGTCACGCAAGTGTTCTTCGAGTTCATCAGCGTTATATTCCTGATCTTCTGCCAGACCGAATACCTGAGCTGAGCCCGATTTGCCCCCTGCTTTATATTGAGCGCCGTAGAAGGCTCTGCGTGCAGTTCCTCGTTTACCGAAGAGTACGCGGTACATGCCATCTTTGGCTATGGCCCAATTTTTAGGATCAACATTATCAATCGGTGGAAAATCGTCAAATTTCGCCGGTATTTCAATATTGTTGTCGATAGTATCTCGGAGTAGGTGTGGCGCCTGTACCCGTCCATTATTAACCAGTACCGTAGTGGCCTTGGCTATTTGTAACGGTGTCGCGGTCCAGTACCCCTGACCGATACCAACCGGAATGGTATCTCCTTGATACCATGGCTTACGGAATCGAGCTTGTTTCCATTCACGGGTTGGCATGTTGGCTTTGCTTTCTTCATGGATATCAATGCCAGTATATTCACCAAAGCCAAACTTGCTCATCCATGCTGACAGACGATCAATGCCCATGTCATAAGCGATTTGGTAGAAGAAAGTATCGACGGATTCCTCAATAGCCTTGTGAATATCAACCTTGCCATGGCCCCAACGTAGCCAGTCACGGAAAGGACGGCTATTGGAATTAGGGATGCGCCAGTAACCCGGGTCATTTCGGGTTGTCCGCGGGGTGATCACGCCTTCGGTTAGCGCCGCCACGGTAATCATAGGTTTAACCGTTGACGCTGGCGGATAGATACCCAGTGTTACTCGGTTGACTAATGGGCGATTCTTATCATTAAGCAGTTTGCGGTACTCCTTACTGGAGATACCGTGAACAAATAAGTTCGGATCGTAACTTGGGCTGGAGACCATCGCTAATACGGATGAGTCTCGGGGATCCAATACAACGACTGAGCCACGTTTATGCTTGATAACATCTTGGCCCGTCACGGGATCGACTTTGTGCTCGGTGAGCAGGGATTGGATATAGAGCTGAAGATTGATATCGATATTCAGCTTGATATCTTGGCCTGGAATTGGTGGTACATATTTTAAGGTGCGGATGATCCGACCTCGGCTGTTGACTTCAACTTCTTGATAGCCTGAAGTACCGTGTAGGATATCTTCATAGTATTTTTCGACACCCAATTTGCCGATATCTCGAGTCGCTTTATAGTTGTTGATTTTATTTTCGCGTTCGAGGCGATCAATGTCGCGATCATTGATCTTGGCAACATAACCAAGTACATGAGTCAGTGCATCGCTATAAGGGTAGTAACGTTTGAGGTAGGCTTTGACCTCAACGCCGGGATAGAGGTGTTGATTGACGGAGAATAAGGCGACTTGTTCTTCTGTCATCTGATTGAGCAATGGGACTGATTTAAATCGGCGCGTTCGACGACGTTCACGCTCAAAACGGGCGATTTGCTCATCGGTGATCCCCATCAGGTTTTTTAATTGGGCAAAGGTTTCGTCGAGGTCTGGTACTTTCTCAGTGGTGATTTCCAGTGAGTAGACTGGTTGATTTTCTGCTAGTAATACGCCATTACGATCGTAAATGAGACCGCGGTTTGGTGCGACAGGGACGATTTTAATTCGGTTATCGTTTGAGCGAGTTTGGTAGTCGTCATGCTCACGGATCTGGATATGATACAGATTAGTAAGCAGAATACTGACCAGTATGACGATACCGATAAATGAGACAAGAGCCCGGCGAAAAAATAGCGCCGACTCAGCCCGGTGATCGCGGATCTGCGTTCGCTTTTGTCTCATTGTGGTTTATTCCCTGTGGTACGGATGGTTGGCCGTGATACTCCACGCCCGGTACAGACTTTCAGCCATCACGACGCGCACCAATGGGTGCGGCAGGGTAAGCGGTGACAGAGACCAACTTTGTTCAGCGGCAGCCTTACAGGCTGGAGAGAGTCCTTCTGGTCCGCCGATCAGAATGGAAACGTCGCGAGCATCTAGCTTCCACGCTTCTAGCTGTTCAGCCAACTGTTCGGTATCCCAGCGTTTTCCCGGGATATCGAGGGTAACAATCCGGTTGCCCTTAGGGACAGCGGCCAGCATTGCTTCACCTTCTTTCTGCAAGATGCGAGCAATATCGGCATTCTTGCCACGTTTGCCCGCAGTAATCTCTACCAACTCGAGCGGCATGTCTTTCGGGAAGCGACGACTATATTCTTTATAGCCTTCTTCGACCCATTTAGGCATCTTGGTGCCAACGGCAATCAGTTGAAGCTTCATTGTTGGTTAGCCCCAGAGCTTCTCCAATTGGTACAGGTTACGTGCACTATCTTGCATGATATGCAGCATTACACTACCCATATCAACGATAACCCATTCACCTTCTTCTTCGCCACTGATCCCAAATGGTGGGAAATCAATGAGCTTCGATTCTTTGTTAACGTGGTCAGCAATCGAGGATACGTGGCGATTAGATGTACCAGTACACACAACCATAAAGTCAGTGATGCTTGACTTGCCGCGGACGTCCAGTGTGATGATGTCCTGAGCTTTGATGTCGTCAACTTTATCAACAATAAAATCGTGTAGTTCTTGAACCTGCAAGAGGATCCCCTTATTTCTGTATTTGGTGGTGTTTTTGTAGCCTTGCTTAGCCGGGCTACAATATAGCGGCGCAGTATACCATGCTCAACCTCGTCTATGACAAGTTGACTGTAACTTTACCTTGCCCTTTATGGCATCAATCTGCGCATTGGCGTTGGCTTATCGCTTTTCGCCAGTATACGTATGAATGCCACACATTTGAGCACACAGTGCTGACAGATCACTCCATGGCAGGTAATCGAAATCCGTTTTGACCCGGATCTCTAATTGCGCCAACTGCCGAAGCAACCGGATGAGAACTGCCTGCGGTAGTCGGTGCATCGCGCCAATATATATTTCGCGCCGACTTTGCCAAATCCGGTAGTTTTCGAAAATGACGTTAAGCGGTGTACCCTTAGCCCCCATTTCTTGCATTTTATATAGCTGAGTCAGCTCACGCTGCAGGGTCCGCAATAAGATCACGGCTTCAATCCCCTCCCCATGAAGTTCACGCAGTACGCGCTGGCTTCGTTTTGCTTGACCCGCAAGCACCGCATCAAGTAGCTGAAATGGGGTGTAATGGTTATGGCGACTGAGAGCTTCATTAAGCCGGACAATGGTTAGATCGCCATCAGGGTAGAGCAGTAACAGCTTTTGCAGGCTTTGTGCCAGCGCTAACAGGTTACCTTCATGCCATTGGGCTAGCATCTGTACTGATTCGTGATCGGGTCTCAGACCAAGCTGCTGGCAACGACCTTGTATAAATCGGGGTAATTGTTTTGCTTCCGGTGTATTGCACGGTATGTATAGCCCTTGGCTATCCAGTGCTTTGAACCATTTTGTACTTTCTTGCTTTTTATTTAAGCGAGGGCCTTGTAGTAGCAGCAAAATATCAGGGTGCAGTACATCAATCACTTCCTGCAGCGACTTTGTCTGCTGTGCATTGAGGGCACTTTCAGGTAACTCTAACTCAATGATTTGACGAGCTGAGAACAGGCTCATGGCCTGGCAGCAATCTAATATGAGATTCCAGTCAAGCTGTGCATCAATGCTAAAACGGTGATGTTCATCAAAGCCATTTTTCTGCGCGGCTTGCTTGATCAGATCACCACATTCCAGTTTGAGTAATGGTTCATTGCCACATAATAAGTAGACTGAGCGCAGCCCTTTAGTGAGTTGCTGCGCCAGTTGTTCTGGGTAAATCCTCATTGGGCTGATTTAACCTGGTTGGTTTCGCTATCATTGCTACTGTCGTTGAGCATTGCTTCCAGTTTATCTTTTTCCATTTGGTTGAAAACGGCGGTTAGGCGCGCAAGTTGGCGCATGATTTGGCGTGAAGCTTGTTGGCGCATCTCACTTTCAATCATGTCGCGTTCCACTGATTTTGCAAGTGCAGTCAATGGGTTATCAAGAAATGTACGGTTAACTCGGGTTGTAAAGGTTTGGATACCTTTGTTCGGAACCACAATACTGTAAGTGACGGTATAGGTGAGCTCGTACTCGGCGGCACGGGCATTTTGATACAGCGAGAGGGTTCGCTCACTGGTCGACTCACTGATCAGGTTCAAGTTAGGTACCGTGCTTGACGGTGCAACTTCTTCAATACCGTGTAGCTTAAATTGGGATGCCACCTGACGTTTCAGCGGACCGTAAGGGTCAAAGCTGGTCAGGGAAAGTTTGGCTATATCATCGGGTAGCATGTAGTTACCGCGAAGGTGGAAACCGCAGGAAGCAGTGGCGAGAGCCAAAACTGCGACGAAGAGGGTTCGGATAGTGCTTTTAAGGGAAAATAAAGCTTTCACCGAGTCTGCTCCATGAAAAAAAAGTGAAAACTGACCGACTGACGCAGGTGTATGCTTGGGGGTTGTGTGAGCCGGATAAACTGTGGCTCCATCAGGAGCCACAGGTTAGGCACTAGGAAATGGCTTTAGTTCGTTACTATTTTAGTTAGCAACAATGTTCAGCAATTTACCTGGTACATAGATCACTTTACGAATAGTAACATCGTTCGTGAACTTAGTGACGCCATCTTCTGCCATCGCCAGAGCTTCTACTTGCTCTTTGGTTGCATCCGCGGCTACTGTCAGTTTAGCACGCAGTTTACCATTCACCTGAACGACAATGAGTTTCTCGTCTTCAACCATGGCGCTCTCATCCGCGACAGGCCAAGTTGCATGGTCGATATCGCTATGGCCAAGTGCTTGCCACATTTCGAAACAGATATGCGGTGTCATTGGGTATAGCATGCAAACAATAGCGGTAAGTGCTTCATCAAGAATGGCGCGATCTTGTACCGATTCCTGAGGCGCTTTAGCCAGTTTATTCATCAGTTCCATAATTGCGGCAATGGCGGTATTGAATGTCTGACGACGACCAATATCATCGCTCACTTTTGCAATGGTCTTGTGAATATCACGACGAAGGGCTTTCTGCTCGCTGCTTAGTGTTGCGGCTTCAACCGCTTCGGCTGCACCTTTTTCAGCATGCTCGCGAACCAGTTTCCAAACACGTTTAAGGAAGCGATTAGCCCCTTCAACGCCAGATTCTTGCCACTCAAGTGTCATGTCCGCAGGTGAAGCAAACATCATGAACAAACGAACGGTATCTGCACCGTATTTATCAACCATTTCTTGCGGGTCGATACCGTTGTTCTTGGACTTAGACATTTTGATCATGCCTGAGTGGGTGACATCTCGGCCTTCAGAATCCGTTGCTTTTGCAATACGGCCCTTGCCATCACGTTCAACCGTTACATCAGTTGGGGCAACCCATTCTTTACCGCCTTTATCGGTGGTGTAGAAGAACGCATCTGCCAATACCATGCCTTGACACAGTAGCTGCTTGAACGGTTCGTCAGATGTCACGTAGCCTGCGTCACGTAGTAGCTTGTGGAAGAAGCGAGAGTATAGCAGGTGCATACAAGCGTGCTCGATACCACCGATATACTGATCTACTGGTAGCCAGTAGTTCGCTTTTTCTGGGTCTAGAATGTCGTCAGCCTGTGGAGAACAGTAACGTGCGTAGTACCAAGACGATTCCATAAAGGTGTCAAAAGTATCGGTTTCACGCAGTGCTGGTTCACCGTTAAAGGTCGTTTTAGCCCACTCTTTATCCGCTTTGATAGGGCTGGTTACGCCATCCATCACTACGTCTTCTGGGAGGATAACAGGTAGCTGATCGGCGGCTACTGGGTGAACTTGACCATCTTCAGTGGTTACCATTGGGATTGGAGCACCCCAGTAACGCTGACGAGAAACGCCCCAGTCACGTAGACGGAAATTAACTGTCTTCTTACCTTTGCCTGCAGCTTCAAGCTTCGCAGCAATGGCGTCGAAAGCTTGTTGGAAGTTTAGACCGTCAAACTCACCTGAATTGAATAGAACACCTTTTTCAGTGTACGCCACTTCAGAGATATCAAATTCGCTATCGTCTTCAGGCTTGATAACAGCCATGATGTCGATGTTGTACTTAGTGGCGAACTCGTAATCACGTTGATCGTGAGCCGGTACCGCCATTACTGCACCTGTGCCGTAGTCCATCAGTACGAAGTTAGCGATATATACGGGAACTTCGCGGCCATCAAGTGGATGGATAGCCGTCAGGCCTGTATCCATGCCTTTCTTTTCCATTGTTGCCAATTCAGCTTCGGCAACTTTGGTGTTACGGCATTCATCGATAAATGCTGCAAGCTCTGGATTGTTTTCTGCAGCTTTAGCCGCCAATGGGTGGCCAGCAGCAATGCTTACAAACGTCACACCCATTAGGGTATCTGGACGGGTGGTGTACACTTCTAGATCGTTTTGACCTTTAACTGCAAACGTTAATTCAACGCCTTCAGAGCGACCAATCCAGTTACGCTGCATGGTTTTCACCATCTCAGGCCAACCGTCTAGCTGATCGAGATCATCAAGTAGCTCTTGTGCGTACTCGGTGATTTTGATGAACCACTGCGGGATCTCTTTTTGCTCTACTGGGGTATCACAACGCCAGCAGCAACCGTCTTCAACCTGCTCGTTCGCCAGCACGGTCTGATCGTTTGGACACCAGTTTACTGAAGAGGTTTTCTTGTAAACGAGGCCTTTGCTGTACAGCTTAGTGAAGAATTCTTGTTCCCAACGGTAATATTCTGGGGTACAGGTAGCAAATTCACGGCTCCAATCGTAGCCGAAGCCCAGCAGTTTAAGCTGGTTCTTCATGTATTCGATGTTTTCGTACGTCCATGGTGCAGGCGCAGTATTGTTTTTAACTGCTGCATTTTCCGCAGGTAGGCCAAACGCATCCCAACCGATTGGTTGCATGACGTTTTTACCTTGTAGACGCTGGTAGCGTGAAATCACGTCACCGATGGTGTAGTTACGCACGTGGCCCATATGCAGTCGACCACTTGGGTACGGGAACATAGAGAGACAGTAGAATTTTTCTTTATTAGGGTCTTCACTTACAACAAAGGTCTTTTTGTTGTCCCAATGTTCCTGAACTTTCTGTTCAATGTCCTGTGGACGATATTGTTCTTGCATCGATGGCATCCGGGATTTTGTGAGTTAAGTACAAACACAGTCAATATAATCGACATAGAATAACTAAAGGTAAAGGTGTCAACAATAGCTGAAACCATTTCAGGGCGGAATAGTTGGTCGATCATGGCCTCAATACCGCTTATAGCACGTCGATGCTGATGAAGTGGCTGATAGGAGGTGACTTATGGCGAGGCAAAAGAAGCAGTATGAATCGTTACTGGAACAGGTAACAGAAACCCTTAAGCACAGTCCTGATGAATTAAAACACTGGGCTGATATTACCGAGCAGTACCGTCAGGCTGCTAGTGATATGACCAAAGATGAGCTGGCGTTGATTTCGGCCTACGTTAAACGGGATCTGCAGGAATTTGGTCAAAATGCGGAGGCAAGTTCTGATCCCCTGAATGAAAGTCCGTTTTATCAGGTAGTGAAGGAGACCATTTGGGAAGGTTTAGCTGAGGTTACGGATAAAACCCAGATCGAGTGGCGAGAGGTGATGGATGATCTTAAGCATCACGGGGTATATGAAGCGGGTGAAATTATCGGCTTAGGTAATCTTGTCTGTGAGAAATGTGGTCATGAGGAGCTGATCACCCATGTGAAGACGATCTCCCCTTGTTTACAGTGCGGACATACCCGATTTACCCGTAAGCCATTATCGCCTTAGTCGTTCCGGCTTAACGCTATCAGGTAAACGAGGCGGGCATGATGCCCGCCTCGTTATCATTTTACTTGCTGTATATGCTTGTGGTGCAGCATGACGAGTCAGTTGTGATAGTCAATTTCTGGTTGCTGATCGCGAAAGCGACCTGCCTGACGACGATGTAGAATCCACGACAGGGTGAGTGCCCACAAGACATACACGTATAGCGGCCAGCTACCAAGCGAAGCATACGGGGTCATGCCATCAGTTGGGATGACTTTAGTCCGGAGTACACCTGTTTCGAACTGTGGGATCTGGGCAGTGATTTTGCCTGTGTAATCGACGACGCCGGTCAGGCCGCTGTTAGTTGCCCGCAACAATGGTTTCCCGAGCTCCAGTGAGCGCATTTGGGCGATCTCCATGTGCTGGAATGGCCCGATGGACTTACCAAACCAAGTGTCGTTTGACAGTGTCAAGAGAAAGTCGGTATTGATATCCACATTGCGTCTGACCTGCTCGCTAAACGCAACCTCGTAGCACAGTGCTGGTGCGAGTGAGTATCCATTGGCTTCCAGATTAGGCTGTACATAGCCACCTCGGCTAAAGGATGACATAGGCAAATTAAACAGCGGTGCAATAGGGCGCAGTAGATCGCCAAATGGTACAAATTCACCAAATGGCAGCAGATGGTGTTTACTGTAGCGCTCAGCATGGTCATACGTGTATGGACCAACCGCATTTACACCCAGGGTCAGGATGTTGTTATAGAACTCGCCTTTTTCATTTTGATCCAAGATCCCGGTGATCACCGTACTGTGGTTATTGCGGGCTGCGGCATCAAGATTCATGAGGAAGGCCGGGATCTGGGTTTCCAACGCTGGTATTGCCGCTTCAGGCCAGATGATGAGATCCGCCCCCCAGTTCTCCCGGGTTAGATCGGTATATTTCATCAGGGTTGGCCAGCGTTGGCTTGGCAGCCACTTGATCTCTTGCGGCACGTTACCTTGGATCATTGCCACATCAACCGCTTTGTCAGGGTTAGGTTTCACCCACTGCTTATTATCGGCAAGCAGGCTGAGGCTGAAGACTAGTGCGACAACCAGTAAGGGCCTCCAGTTACGGTAATAACAGGCCGCAACCAAAGCACCACTGGTGAGTACCAGCGCTAAAGTGATCCCTTCTACGCCAAAGATAGGGGCCAATCCTGAATAAGGACTGTCAATTTGGCTATAACCCATCCAGAGCCACGGGAACCCTGTCATCAGCCAACCGCGGATCCAGTCGAGTAACAGCCACAATACCGGGCCACTAAGCATCAACTGATGGAAAGGGCGGCCGACATTAAATTTATTGAATAAGGCTCCAAATATCGCGGGGTATAGCGCCAAATAAGCAATAAGCAGGGCAACTAGAGACCAGCCTGCTAGCCATGGCATGCCGCCAAAATTAGCGATACTGACATGCACCCAGCTGATCCCTGAGCCAAATAACCCCAGTCCCCATAGGAAACCAATTAAACCAGAACGTTTAATCGATTGTTGTTGGAGCAGGGCAAACAGGATGAACAGGGAAACTGGTGCGAGATACCAGTAGTTATAGGGTGCGAAAGAGAGGGTGGCTAAGGCACCAGCTGGAACAGCTAGCAATAGCTGTCCCAACTTCATTAGTGATTTTTTTGTCATTCGTTATGGTGTAGTGGTCGGTTGATGTGCTTCGTGAGGCACGGTCACTTGCAACTGGATCACTCGACGGTTATCAGCAGAGGTTACTTTGAACGCGTAACCGTCCAATTCGACGATTTCGCCACGTGCTGGTAAATGGCCAAACCCGGTCATGACGAGTCCGCCGATGGTATCGACTTCTTCATCACTGAATTGGGTTTTGAACAACTCATTGAAATCTTCAATGGTTGCAAGGGCTTTAACCGCGTAAGTATGTTTGCTTAACTGACGGATATCTTGTTCTTCTTCGTCATCGAATTCATCTTCGATTTCGCCGACAATTTGCTCAAGAATATCTTCAATGGTGATAACACCTGATACCCCACCGAACTCATCGACCACAATAGCCATATGATAGCGCTCTTCGCGGAATTCTTTCAGCAGACGGTCAACTCGCTTGCTTTCCGGAACTACCACGGCAGGACGCAGTACTTCGTCCATATCGAATGGTTCGCTATTTGGCTGGAGGTAACGCAGGAGATCCTTGGCAAGCAGGATCCCTTCGACATGGTCTTTGTCGTCACTGATCACAGGATAGCGAGAGTGCTGGGCATCAACAATTAAATCAATCAGATCTTCTAACTTCTGAGAACGTTCGATGGTTGTCATCTGTGAGCGTGGGATCATGATGTCTCTGACCCGCATCTCGGCGATTTCCAGAACCCCTTCGAGCATGTCGCGGGTGTCGTGGTCGATCAAATCGTTTTCTTCAGAATCACGAAACACTTCGACCAGTTCTTCGCGGTTCTGTGGCTCGCCCTGGAAAAGCTGGCCAATACGTTCAAAGAAGGATTTTCTACTCGGACCTTCAGAATTTTGTGAGTTATCTTCGTTCATTGCTTGTAAGAATTTCATCTCTATCAGTTAAGTGGCTATGCCACGGGATCGGTACGGTACTCAATGATGATACCGTACCGTTTCGACAACAAAATTGACGAAAGGTTACTGCTTTTCGGCGGCATACGGATCGGCAAAGCCCATCTTTTGCATGATTTCCGTTTCCAAGCTTTCCATTTCTTCAGCTTCGTCATCTTCAATGTGGTCATAACCTAGCAGATGCAGACTGCCATGTACAACCATATGTGCCCAATGGGCATTTAGTGGTTTATTCTGCTCTATTGCTTCTTTTTCGACAACCTGTCGGCAGATAACAAGATCACCCAGCAAATCTAACTCAATCCCTGCCGGCATTTCGAAGGGAAAGGTCAGTACATTGGTGGATTTATCCTTACCGCGGTATTCAAGGTTGAGTGCATGGCTTTCTGCCTCATCAACCAAACGAATGGTGACTTCAGCATTGGGTTGAAACAGGGTAATGGCAGACTCAAGCCACTGCTGAAATTCTGCCTCACTTGGCATACCGTCCTGATTGTCTGTTGCAATCTGGAGATCTAAATACATTGCCATTAATTACTTTTTTCCGGTTCAATGGCAGCCACTTTGGCTGCTTGTTCATCGCGTCGACGTTGCTCGATGAGTTTTCGTTGTTTATGATCTTCGTTTTCCCATACTTCGTAGGCCTGAACAATACGGGCGACCACGGGATGGCGCACGACATCGTCGGCTTGGAAGAAGTTAAAGCTGATCTCATCCACGTCTGACAGTACTTCAATTGCGTGACGCAAGCCAGAGCGAGCTCCACGAGGTAAGTCGATCTGGGTAACGTCACCCGTGATCACTGCGCGCGAGTTAAAGCCAATACGGGTCAGGAACATTTTCATCTGTTCTACCGTGGTATTCTGACTTTCATCAAGAATAATAAATGCGTCGTTCAGTGTACGGCCACGCATGTAGGCTAGGGGAGCGACTTCAATAACATTACGTTCGATCAGCTTTTCTACGCGCTCAAAGCCCAGCATTTCAAATAAAGCGTCATATAACGGACGAAGATACGGGTCGACTTTCTGACTAAGATCACCCGGTAAGAATCCCAGCTTTTCACCGGCTTCAACTGCCGGGCGAGTCAGTAGAATTCGGCGAATTTCTTGACGTTCAAGCGCATCAACCGCAGCAGCAACCGCTAAATAGGTTTTCCCTGTCCCTGCCGGGCCAACACCAAAGGTGATGTCATGACGAACCATATTGGTTATGTACTGAGCCTGATTTGGCGTACGTGGTTTGATCACCCCTTTTTTGGTTTTGATGATCACTTCTTTGCCGTAAGGAAGACTGGACTCCATTGTTTGTTCCAGTACACCGGATTCTTTAATTGCGAGGTGAATATGCTCAGGTTCGATATCTGGGATATTATTTCGTACCGGGGCAGTGTCAACATATAACGTCGTAATGATATTAGCGACAGCTTTGGCCGTATGAGGTTGACCCACCACGCTAAAACTGCTGCTGCGGTGGTTAATTTCGACACCCAAACGGCGTTCTAGTTGTTTGATATTATCGTCGAAAGGGCCACAAAGGCTGGAAAGGCGCTGGTTATCAACGGGTTCCAGATTGAATTCTATAGTAATAACTTTGCTCAAGATTTGCCTCTCATAAGAGCCACCCAAATGATTGGGTGGCCTTGGGTTCAGGGCTCGTCCAATGTTGCTTAGACGGGCGTCTTACTATGGAGTATATACGCCTACACCCAATTCATCTTCTTTGCGTGTTTTTTCCATTACTTCACTTGGTGACAAGGCTACACGAAGGTTCATATCGGCTTCAGTACGCACGATTTCACCACGCAGTGAGTTGGTTAAAACATCAGTGATTTTCACATCAACAAACTGACCGATAAGCTCGGCAGAGCCTTCAAAGTTGACGATGCGGTTGTTCTCAGTACGGCCACGCAATTCCATGATATTTTTCTTCGATGGGCCTTCAACCAGAATGCGTTGTTCTGTGCCTAGCATTTGACGGGCATGACGCATCGCTTGGCTGTTGACTTGCTGCTGCAGTTCGTACAGGCGCTCTTTCTTCACGTTTTCAGGGATATCGCATGGATAATCAGCGGCAGGAGTGCCTGGACGTGGAGAGAAGATGAAGCTGAAGCTGATATCGAAATCAATATCACGGATCAGTTTCATTGTGTCTTGGAAATCTTGATCCGTTTCACCTGGGAACGCAACAATAAAGTCAGAGCTCATGGTGATATTTGGGCGTACTTTACGTAGCTTACGGATTTTTGATTTGTATTCCAACACGGTGTGTGGACGCTTCATCATGGTCAAAATACGATCAGAGCCACTTTGAACAGGTAGGTGCAGGTAATCAACCAGTTCAGGCGTATCTTGATAAACGTCGATGATATCGTCGGTAAATTCAATTGGGTGACTGGTGGTATAACGGATGCGGTCAATACCATCAATCGCAGCCACTAAACGCAGTAGCTCAGCAAATGTGGCAATTTCACCATCGTGCATTGGACCACGGTAAGCGTTAACGTTCTGCCCTAGCAGGTTAACTTCGCGGACGCCTTGGTCTGCCAGCTGAGCGATTTCAAACAATACATCATCAATAGGACGGCTAACTTCTTCACCACGGGTGTAAGGAACCACGCAGTAAGTACAGTATTTTGAGCAGCCTTCCATGATAGAAACGAACGCTGTTGCTCCTTCCGCACGCGGTTCAGGCATGTTATCGAATTTCTCGATTTCAGGGAAAGAGATATCCATGACAGGCGCATCATTAGATTGAGATTGCTTGATCATCTGTGGCAGGCGGTGCAGCGTTTGTGGGCCAAAGATCACATCCACATAAGGTGCACGCTTACGAATTGAATCACCTTCTTGGGTTGCCACACAGCCACCGACACCAATCACAAGATCCGGCTTTTTATCTTTCAGTGTTTTCCAGCGGCCGAGCTGGTGGAACACTTTTTCTTGTGCCTTTTCTCGGATCGAACAGGTGTTCAGCAGCAGAACGTCTGCTTCTTCTGGGATTTCTGTTAACTCGAAGCCGTTGGCTGCATTGAGAAGATCAGCCATTTTCGATGAATCGTATTCGTTCATCTGGCAGCCCCAGGTTTTAATAAGCAGTTTCTTCGCCATGTCTAACTCTTCACTCGTCGTGTTTATTCATTGCATTCTTCATTACTTCACTCAACTAACAGGCCGATTATTAGCCGTCAGTGGTAGCAAGCCGCGTATTGTACTGCTTTAAACCGTGCCTGACTAGTTCCTCACCACCCCGAATAAAATGTGGTTTTATGTGGCTTCACATTAATGGGATAGCTGGTTGAGATACTGTTGCCCAAGTTGGCGCATTTGCTGGCGGATCCATCGGCTGCGTTGGCGGACATAAGTACTCATAGGGGCAGGCTGCATGCGGTAGGGATTGGGCAACACTGCAGCCAATTGTGCGGCTTGCTGAGCATTAAGACGACTGGCCGGAATGCCAAAATAGGTTTGGCTTGCGGCTTCTATACCATAAATACCGGGACCGAATTCGATAATATTCAAATAGACTTCAAGGATCCGTGCTTTACTCCAAAGCAACTCCATCCACAGGGCGAAATACAATTCAGCCCCTTTGCGGATGAAGGTATGAGATGGAAATAGAAACAAGTTTTTTGCTGTTTGCTGGGTGATAGTGCTGCCGCCTCGGGTGGGGCCGCGGCGGCCTGTCTGTTTTAATAGCGTCAGCACGGTATTGATATCGATCCCGTGATGAGTGGCGAAATGTTGATCTTCAGATGCTATCACCGCAAGTTGGATATTTTTTGAGATCTTATTCAGAGGCACCCAATCATGAGCAGTGCGAGAGGGGTAATCAACGGGGGGATATAAGCAGCGGTAGATCTGCCAGCTCCAGATCGGCGGATCGATGATCTTACCGAGAGCGACCAGTAGCACCGGGATCAGCAAGAGTAGAATCAATAAGATAGTAATGATGCGTTTCAGATGGCTCGACATGGGCTATGGGGCTCTTCTTTACCACTTAGGTATCGTTAACTGACGATGATTAATCACAACAATTTGATATGATGACAGATCAGAGTGATGACGGCGATAACGGGTTGTCAGTCTTAATGGTATTAACATTTAAATTTTGAGCATAACAGATGGGAGCTGATATGGAGCAGTTTGATGTGGTCGTCGCGGGTGGCGGTATGGTCGGGGCTGCAACGGCGATAGGACTGGCCCAGCAGGGGTTGAACGTCGCGGTATTAGAGTGGGCTGCCCCGATGCCATATTCTGCTTCGCAGCCGATGGATTTACGGGTATCCGCTATATCTCCCAGCTCTGTTGCGCTGCTGCAACGCCTAGGTGCCTGGGAGGGGATAACCGCAATGCGCTTGTGTCCTTATAAGCGTTTAGAGACCTGGGATCATCCTGAATGCCGGACTCGCTTTAGTGCCGAGCAAATGAATATTGACTGGTTAGGCTATATTGTCGAAAACCGCGTTATTCAGTTAGCGTTATGGCAACAGTTTGAATGGTATCCGAATTTGACTTTGTTATGCCCAAGCAAAATGTTGTCGGCAGTTGCGGTAAAAGAGGGCCATATTGTGAAGCTGGATGATGGCCGTCAGCTTGCGGCACGTTTACTGGTTGGTGCAGATGGCGCAAATTCTCAGGTGCGTCAGCAAGCGGGGATTGGGATCACTGCATGGGATTATCGCCAGCATTGTATGCTGATCAATGTCGCGACGGCTTTACCCCAGCAGGATATTACCTGGCAGATGTTTACTCCTCATGGCCCTCGTTCATTTTTACCTCTGCCTGGTCATCAGGCTTCACTGGTCTGGTATGACAGCCCGCAGCGGATCAAGCAGTTGTCTGCTATGCCTGATGACCAGTTGAAAGTGCAGATCATTGCTCATTTTCCTCACGAACTCGGTGAATTTCAGGTACTCGGTCATGGCAGTTTCCCGCTGACACGTCGTCATGCCCAGCGCTATTTTAATGCGGGAGTCGTCTTACTTGGTGATGCTGCCCACACTATCAACCCGTTAGCTGGTCAGGGTGTGAATTTGGGTTTTAAAGATGTGGATGTCTTACTCCATGAGATTGAAAAAGCCGGCACAGAATGGGATCAAGTTTCAGTGTTGCGCAGCTATGAACGACGTCGTAAGCCGGATAATTTGTTGATGCAATCGGGGATGGATTTTTTCTACACCACGTTCAGTAATTCTCTGTTACCGATCAAGTTGCTACGAAACGCCGGATTAGCATTCGCTGAGCGAGCTGGGCCACTGAAAAAGCACGTGCTCAAATATGCGATGGGGCTGTAGTATTCAGATCGTATTCTAATCTAAATTAGTCTTTGACTCTTTATGCTCTATTCTCTAGCCACTGACTTACTGTGATTGGAAAACCGAATGCGATTGCGCCTTCGGTTTTTTGATGTTTATTTTTGTACTGATGGTGTCGCTGACGGAAAAAATAGAAGATCCAGCATTTTGTGAAGAAGGCAAAGTCGGGAGGCAAGATGAAAAAGTACAGATAAAAGAAAACCCACCAAAAGGTGGGTTTCTAAATAATGGTGCGGAAGGAGAGACTTGAACTCTCACACCTTGCGGCGCCAGAACCTAAATCTGGTGCGTCTACCAATTTCGCCACTTCCGCATACTTTCCGTTAATCRTTGAAGATARAACGTAAAGTGTAATGATGGCAGGTCTACCTGGATTCGAACCAGGGAATGGCGGCATCAAAAGCCGCTGCCTTACCGCTTGGCGATAGACCTGCAGATGCTCTTACGAGACTTAATTAATCAGAGCAGAATGGTGCGGAAGGAGAGACTTGAACTCTCACACCTTGCGGCGCCAGAACCTAAATCTGGTGCGTCTACCAATTTCGCCACTTCCGCATTCGGATGCTRCTGATTATGTTTCAAATCAAGTAAACCTGACTTGAAGATCTCTCTARAGAGAGAATGGTGCGGAAGGAGAGACTTGAACTCTCACACCTTGCGGCGCCAGAACCTAAATCTGGTGCGTCTACCAATTTCGCCACTTCCGCATTGTATTACCCTATTTAAAGGATAATGGTGGCTACGACGGGATTCGAACCTGTGACCCCATCATTATGAGTGATGTGCTCTAACCAACTGAGCTACGTAGCCAATTTTGGTTGCTGATCAAGTTAATAATCAACATCCTAAATAATGGCAGGTCTACCTGGATTCGAACCAGGGAATGGCGGCATCAAAAGCCGCTGCCTTACCGCTTGGCGATAGACCTGCAGATTGCTTTTCTTCAAAGCTGCTCTCAACTGAGAGAATGGTGCGGAAGGAGAGACTTGAACTCTCACACCTTGCGGCGCCAGAACCTAAATCTGGTGCGTCTACCAATTTCGCCACTTCCGCATTGTATTACCCTATTTAAAGGATAATGGTGGCTACGACGGGATTCGAACCTGTGACCCCATCATTATGAGTGATGTGCTCTAACCAACTGAGCTACGTAGCCAATTTTGGTTGCTGATCAAGTTAATAATCAACATCCT
>NZ_JAKJSL010000052.1:0-56684 GCF_050336815.1 Photobacterium nomapromontoriensis | reverse complement strand
CTATAGTCGCCCGTGGCCGCTGAGAAAATATCTTCCATCAAGTCCAGCTTCACTTCTGGACTGGCTAGGCTACCCCGGCGTTTTTTCTGCACTCGCATAATATGGTCAAGCCCGGCAGGAGGGTACACCACCCGCACCACATCGCCAGGCTGATAGTTAGCCGCCGAGGTATCACAGTACAATTCGCTGGTCATCAGCCGTGCCGACAACATCCGCAATTCACGCATCGCCACCTTATAGGCCAACTTGGCATCGTGGATCATCGGGAAATCTACCGTTTCACCAATGGTGCGCCCCGTGGCATGCAACAAGGCGGAATTCATCACAGTCACGGCGGCTTTCTCGTGGGTCTCCCAATCGGTATAAGTCACCGTCAGAGTATTGATGAGATCTGCCTGACTGCGGCGGCGAATATTGCGGGCCGAGGTGATCTGCAGGCCAGTCAGCACTGGGAGCTCATCGCTGTTGTAATCATCCCTGGCAATGCGCATGGTGACTTGCCCTGTTCCCTCATCAGTAAAAACATAGCCGTTAATGTAACGGCAGATATCTTTAATGAACTGCTCTACTGGTTGCTGCTTAACCCAATGGGCATTAAGGCCAAATCCCTCACGATAAAGCGCATCTGCGCAGTGGGTAAACGCTATATCATCAATGTTCTGGTTACCGGTTCCCCACTCCGGGCACTCTATCAGCTCATGGATAATATGCGCTGCATTCAGCCCGCCTTCGCCCTGCGTCAGCACATTCCCGATGGCGGCTTTGTGCTGATTCCATATCAACTTACCATCCCAACCCGTATTAACTCGGGCCACTTCCACAGCTACCGGTGACGGGTAGCTGGAATTGCCCATTTCAGGTTTACGAAACACCAAGGCGGCCAAGTGACGAAACGCGCTCACTACCTTCTGACCGTCCACAATCTGGCCGCAGTGGTGGGCGAGATAATCATTCACGCCCTGATTGGCACGGCCGAGGCAGACATCAATATCACCAATCACCCCGCCATACTGGTCACGATCACCAAACAAGGTAGGCTGGTTAATAGTCAGCCGCTGGTTGCTATCAATTTTGGTATGACTGCCCACCTTCTCACCAAACCAAATTCGCTGAATAAAGTCGACCGGGCCATGACACAACACCAGGTGTTGCCCCCAGAACCAGCGATAACCGACGGTTTGCTTTTTCTTACTACCCATGGCATTCCCTGCCTTGTTTGAATTTATTGATGACCGTTGTGATCAGCGGATCGCCCAATGCCAACAACTGATCGCAATCAGCCCCGTCTTTAACAAAGACAGCCCAGCTCAGGTTATGCGCCTCAAAGACTCCGCGAGCGCCGCTGCAACAAAAGCCAAGCGGGGCCAAGTCTCGGGGATAAATCCTGTTATTGCTGTGCTTATTTCCGAATCTTTCGATATGAAATATCCCCCCACCAATAGACAGTGCCGCTGGTGATTTTGACTTTGCCAAACACCACCCCCAATGGTTTGCCCTTTTCAATCACGGGCGCTTTAGGCTCCTGCAGATCAGGCGCATCATGCTCCTGATTAACAGCGCGATAACTGATAGCAATGGATACCACGGCCATGATGATACTGACCCAAAACATGACACTCTCCTTGTGAATAGGATGAAATTAGCGGTCGATAGGATCGCCGACATAGGGATTCTTGGTAGGCAGGTTGGCCGCGCCGCCAAAGTTAATCGCGTTGTTGAATCGGCGATGACAGGTTGCCAGCGAGCGGTCACAGCCTCGGACAATGACCGCCTTATCTGCCGGATTGAAGTGAGCAGAATGGAGTAACTTCAGCGTCACTCCATCCGGCTGGCTATCAATAAAATGGGTATTACCGCCTTGCTTGAGATAACCAAAACCGTATTCCAACGCGACAGGTTCAGTCAGGGTAAGACGTGTCCCCGAAGCCGATTTGATGGTGATGGCTCGCGGTGATTCAGTCACGCCACATTTTCGGCAGCCCAACGCATAGCGACACAAAGGGGTAATGGTTTCATTGAGGCCCGTCACCTGCAGTTCGGTATGTACCGCCTCCAGTTCGAGCGTCACAAACCCTTCGTTCCATACCCCAGCCATCAGACGACCTGCAAATACGGTGTAAAACGTGCTGCCATCTTCAGAGCGGAGAATGGTTACCCTCGGGGCGATATTAAGGGGCGGATTAAGTGCCAAATCAGCCAGCTCACTTCCCGCGGCAACTTCGAATGAGGTATCGGCTCGCAGCGGATCATCGGATTGCTCAATCGACGCATCGCGCTCAATGACATGGGCTCGCCAATGAATACCATTGACCATCACATCTTGCTGATGAGAGGTGAAATACCACACCTCATGGTGGATCTCTATTTTGTACAGCTCAATCACCGCCATCTCATGCCTCCTTTCTGGTGATTTCAGAGCCCTGCACCTCGGTATCAGACACTTCAACCATCGCCATCATTACCTGCATTCGGTGGCGTGGCAGATAACTGATTTTGACCTGATCATCATCCGGCCTCATCAATCGCATCACATGGCCGCAGAGCAGATCCCCCATATTGACGGCTATCAAAGGATCGCCACCGATATCGAGGATGTCATTACCTTCGGCATCCACACCATCGGGGCGAGCAAAAGCCATTTGCACCCCGTCCAGCCATTGCAAGTAAACATGGCACCCCCCGAACTGATTAAAACCCGTCGGCCTGACCACGATCTTTTGCCGATTCCCTCTCCCAGCTAGGCGTATTTCATGGTGATACGTGAGCCACCAACAGGTGTTTAAACGCCCTTTAAACTGATACAGAAACTGCCTCAGCTGCCAGCTGGACTCACGCCCGCTTGCCAACCATTCAATGGTGGTCGCATGCTGGCCATAGTCCCGCCCGGTCATCAGCATCTGCTGGCCACTGGCGGTGGTTTTATCTTTCCAGGTAAAGGCCATGTCATCGCGTACCCCACCCGATTTTCCACGCTTGATCACCACCGGTCTGCCAAGGTATTGCTGTACAAACTCGACCGGCCATTGTGTTGGAACGGGTATCATGAGTGGCTGACTGTTCACCCAGCTGATCTGCTGCTCGATACGAGCGCCACGGCGCACTGATTTCAGTCCGTCCGGTGCAATGGCGGTGATTGCGGGCATGACCACAACATTGGAGTGATCAAACAACAGCGGCTGCTGCAATATCAATCCCGTGGCAGTTACCCGATCAACAAAAGCCACCTCGTAATACTCGGCGTCCTTATATAGCACCATCATGCCATCGTTATTAAAATCACGGCCTGTGACGTCAGTATGAATTTCCGTTGCGCCGGATTGCACCGTGACCGGGGGTGTTGCATCACCCCAGACAGGAACAACATGCGGGTTTTTACCTTGTGCGGCATAACGGGCGGTTTGTTCAGCCCCGACACTAACGGGCAAGGTATAGCGATAATCAAGATGTTGAATAGGCTGGTTGGCATTACTCAGGCGCTGTTCACTGGAATGGGTTTCAATCACCGCTGTGAACCATTGCCACTCTTCGGTAATGGGGTAAATCGGTGGGTATGGCCACAGTGCTATCTTTGTTCCCGTTATACTCAAACAAGTGGTGACAACACCGTTATTAAACGACCATTCAAAGTGCGCCTCGATATTCATCTCAACATCGAGTGACACCGCCAGCTCATAGTCCCAGTGACCACCATAAGGAGCCAGAACGTCACCGGGTTTGGCCCCGTGCAGCGCCATGCCTTTATCATTGACGCGGACGATTTCATTCAAGTTGAGCGGAGTGGTATAAGAACTCCACATTTCAACTGGCACCCGAGAGGCGTTGACGACAAAACCCAGGTCTATTTTCTTTGGTTTGATAAAGAGAGTATTTTTGAAATCTCGGTCCCAAAAACCCGGATTAACCACCGCGACCATACTGGGTAATGTAGGCAACCACGCAGCTGGATCTGTTTTAACTGAAACAACAGCCGCACTCGCCATCATGACAAAGGGCGCTGGTTCCGGTAACGGTGGCGCAAGATATTGTTCACTGGCAAACGGGGCGGTGAGGCTATATCCAATTGCAACGACCGTGCTCATAGTTAGTCATCCACACGAAAAGCGAAACCCCTAGGCTCAGGATCTTTTCCGCCCGCATCGAGTTTGGTGAAAATCATCCAGCGTTTGTCCTGATAGGTTTCAATATCACCCTGACCATAATATTTAGTGCAGAGTGTACGAACCCCAGGCAACTCCCCTTTTAATTCACCATCATAAGGACTCCCTCGCCCCACCATATAACAAGGCATGAACAGTGTTGTGCCAGATTGCGTAAATAAGGTGTGATGAAGAATGTCAGGGTAAAGACAAGCATAGCCATAACTGCTGGCATAACGGATCATGGGTAAAAAACCAACCTGAGTAGTCATACTAATTCCAGAAGTGACATGACTGTTTTTCTCGCGGTCATAAGCCAACATGCTCGGATAGCTAAAACTACCATCTGACTCCACGCTCAGAAAAAATGAAGAACGATAACGCGCAGCACATGGGCCGGACGCAATTGCTCCCCAATAGCCGCTATCTCGCACATGAGAAATACCCATTATGCCCAGTAAATTTTCTTGGTTAGAAACAGCATCATGAAAATTAACGATAAATAGGTCGTTGCAAGCAATAATATACACCTCGCACGGAAGTGGGATCGGTAAATAGTTAGAACCTTGATTAAATAGGCCCGGCCAAAGACCACCTTGTATCCAATTACCCACCATGTTCCAAGCTTGCCCACCCACATTTGTATTCGCATTAATGTCCATGCAAAACAAATAACTGTGCTCTTTGTGCACAACACCCCACTGTGTCGATGACTCATTTGAAAAACGGGCCATCTCAAACGGTACATTGGTATTACTCGCCAAGAACTCGGAAACAAAAGGAATAATGGCATCAATACTATTTATGCGGCGTTTTTCGTAAGGCATTATGCTAACTCCACGGCCATATAATCGATAAATCCCGCACGATAAATATTCTGTAAAATTACATACTCGCGGCTGTTATCTGGCGATGTTAACCGTTGCCAGGTCGCGACATCGCGGCCACTAAGATAAAAGCACCCTTGAAACTCACCCAATGCACCGTGCTCATTGTGTATCGCGAACATTTGGATCATCCAGCGGTCATTACTGCTATTTATGGGCTTACCATCAAGCGCAGGGAAGCCGCCCTGACGGGGGTAGTTTCTCGCCACATTTAAATAGGTGTTATCGACCCATAACACCGCATTGGCACGAGGAATGATGTTTTGGAAAGTTGAATAATCCCCGCCTTCATTGGACCAGCGGCCGGACGCAATATCACTCTCACCAAAAACCACCACTTGACGAGGCCAATGACCCAGCGAGCAATATTGGCGTAATTTTCCTAAATAACAGGCATGTGATTTTGTCGACACTTGGGCAATCACAATTATTCTGTCCTTATTAACAACAAAGTAATAAGGGATCGTGTTCTTCCACAAATAGATATATTTGTTGCTGGATGAATTGGGCATTTCATGAAAAAGAGCGCCTTCTGAAAACATCGGTGAACAACGCAATGCCACATTAAATCGGTCATTTGCCGGATCGGACTCGGTTCTAAAACCAACAAAAATCGTTTCTTTCCCGGATTCCCCACCACTTTGCAGCCAAAGCTCATGCTCACCATCCGCTGGCGTTAACGACCTCACAACGCCCCAACCTTGAGCGACCGCAAATACAGCCAGTTTGGCCAATACGTCACGATGGTTTGTTGCTGTCCCTGTTTCCCATGCCATCTCAATTCCTTTTCAGTCTTTAATTCAAGTTTGACCGGTTACGCTGGACGATTTTCACCACGGCTTGTTCGCCGGCATCGCTGCGCAGGTAGGCTTTCAGCTGCTCCTGGTTATCGAGGAACGCGACATGCACTGCCGGGGCGGCGACGTTGATATTCGGATTGCCGCCCACACCCATGCTCTGTTGCTGCATCTGCAGGTGTTGCTGGCTTTGCATCGCCTTCATCTGCTGCATCATCGAAACCATCCAGCGGAAGTTGTCGGCCTGCTTGGGGTTAAGCACCATTTCATCTTTACGCAGCATCCAAGTGCCTTCGTTCTGAGCCGGTACACGATCAATGCCGTCATGGGCCTGGCCCGCCAGCGCTTGTCCAGCAACGATCCCAACCGAGGCATAGCCCATGGCGCGCACAGCAGTAGACAACGCCATCCCGACGGGCGGTGGGCCAAAGCTCAACGCCTTGGTCGCCGCTTCTTCGGTGGCCACCACCATCGACGGGATCGCCGCCAGTTTCTGCGCCGCAAACAACACCCGGTACAGACCGCCTTGCTCATCTCCGGCCTGTTTCAAAAAATCTGTAGTAATACTCAGCTGCTGCTGAGTAAAGTTGAGGGTCGATTGAGCCACCTGATACTGGTATGCCTGGCGCTCATCTTCGGCCTTACGTTTAATATCAGTCAGGTTGGCTTCATGGTCAGCCCGCAGTATTTCCCGATTAGCAAAGTATTCCCGCTCCAGTTCATCCTGCAGTTGGTTGTTATCACGGGCTTGGGCATACGCGGCTTGGAATGACGCCGACAACTGTTTCCGCCGCTCGTTATAGGCATACTGTTCTTGGATCTGCGCCTGATTTTCCATATCAGCCTGCATGGCCAACCGCATCAGCCAGGCGGTATTCAGTTCGTCAGATTCCTGATAGAAAGCATCAATAGCCGAAGTGTCTTTGCCCTGCAGCGAATCCAATTTCTCTGCTTCCAGCAGCAGCTTCTTGGCCAGCTCTTCGTTAATGCCTTTTAGGGCTCCATGCTCGATGTCATAACGCAGTTTGGCCGCTTCAGAGGTTTCCCCAAACAGGGCAACTTGGCGCTGCATCAGGGCCAGTTGCTGTTGGGCGGTTTTAGTGTTCCCGTCATCGACTGGTGGTTTAGGTGTGTTTTGGGGTTTATCCGGATCGATCCAGTCGGTGGGCAGACCATCGTTAAAAATAGCAGTCTGCTTGGCCGAGATTTCAACGAGCTGCTGATCGAGTGCCTGCGCATGGGCATTTAAACTTTCAATTTTACTGCGGGATTCAACCCGGCCAGCAGCATCGAGATACTGCAGACTGCCTGACAGTAGTTCAACCTGCTGACGGGTCTGCGCCAGTTCGGCTCTCACTGTATTGGCCTGTGTGCCTAACTGGGTGATCATCACCCGGCGCTGGGCATCATTTAAGTCCCGGAAACTACCGGATAGCTTATTGACCTCATCATCGAGGTTGATGGTGGGGGTTTTAGCCTCGCTGGCCTGCAGCGCAAAGTAACCTATTGCTGATGCGGCCAACATCACCACGCCCACCGGGCCACCAAGAAACGCCATGGTGGCATTCAATGCACGACCGGACACACTGGCCGCCGCTTGGGCTGCTGATAGCTGATTTGTGGCGGCGGTTAACTGCCCCCTCGCGACTGCTAGCGCCTTCTCTCCACCGGTGGATCTAAAAATAAACGCATTGGTCAGCTGCAAGGTTTCCAGTCGAGCAACTTCTGCTGCCGTCACCGTTATCGTGGCCTGAACCTGTTTGATTAACGCTGCAATTTGGCTGCGGGTTGCCAGCATGTCGCGGGTCTTGGCGGCGGTCATATTCATCAGGGCTGCCGTACCGCGACCAAGCGCCAAGGCCATGGTCACACCGACGGCGGTTGAGATCAGTTCAGCGTTACCGGCTAACAGATCTAAGCTGTCAGTCAATGACAGCACCAACGGTGAGAACGCATCAGAAATAGGCACCTCAAATGCCACTACCGCTTGGGTGTAGGCAGTCGAGAGATCGCCATACATCGCATTGACGTTACCCGCTGTTCTGGCGGCGGCCCCGTCATAGGAAGCCAGTGCCTTGACCAAAGTTTCCGCGAAAAACGCCGAAGTCACTTGCCCTGCATTGACCATCTGGCGAAATCCCCCGGCACTGAGGCCCGCCGCCTTATCCATTCTGGTCAGCAGACCAGGCAAAGGTTCTACCGTCTGATTAAGCTCTTCGGCTCGAACAATCTGGCTCGCCATTGCTTGCTGCAAACCAAACATTGACTGACCCAGCTGATCATTGGTGGCACCATAAGTGGCCGCCGCATTGCTCATCCCTTCAAAGATGGCAATAGTCTGCTGGCGGGTGATCATCCCTGAATCTTCAATCGAGGCGACACGGGCATAACTGCCCGCCATCCCAATCAACGCCTTGTTGTGTTCTTTACTGACTTCAATCAGGTATTGCTCGGTTTCCAACCACTGCTGCTGCCCACCGACTAGCGAGGTGATTTGGGTGCGGATGTCCTGGTACGCGCCCAGCCGTTCGGTAGCCTGCTGCGCCACTGTAATGGCCGAAAACCCGGCTGCAACGCCTAATAACTGATTGCGTAGGGACACCATCTGCCCCTGCATCATGTCAGACTGGTTCGCCATCGACTTCATCTGGCGGCCGGTTGTCACGGATTGATCGCCCAGGCTATTCACTGCCTGGCCCGCCCCTTTTACCTCGCCAACAAATTGCTTGGTCTCAGCATCAAACTTGAGCGTAAACGTCAGGTTATTACTCACGGCAGTTCAGTTCCTCGGTCATGGTGTGGGCGATCAGTTTCAGCTTGTGGTAATCATCGGGGTTGATAGTGCGGTTTGACAGATCGGCATCGGCTTTGACCTGGCATACATCCATGCCTAGGCACACCGGACCATTCCATCGCAGAAAAGCCGGGATATCCAACCACCATTCCAGCACACTCTGGTGCTCATCCCAGACAGTGACCACCTCGGTCTCTGCCTCGGCCCCGATCTTGACGAAGGGATCGGATTCAATCCCCCAACTGGCCAGCTCGTCCTGCCAGTCCTGCTCTTCTTTTGCCGTAGCGGGGCGACGTTGAATAGCCGCCCGCACGGCATCTAGGAGTTTTTTGTGCTGGCGACCCCGCTCATCGCCTTCATGTAGCCTTGCAGCGCTCCAGCGGTGAAATGCTGGTTCTGGCAAGCGGCAGTTAGATTATCAGGGGTAAATGGCAGCGGCTCTCCGTCTTCCCCAGCGATACCACTCCAACCGGTTACCACCTCATTAAACAGTTTGCTGTCGCCTTGCTGGCTCATCTGACGAAACTCATCACTGCCCACCAACTTGAAATCCAAGGTGATATCGCAGGTTTGCACCTTGCCGCCATCCATTGGCACGGTAATTTTGACTGGCCATGCTTTTACTTTTCGCTCTGATACGAGTTTGAACATGCTTATTATCCTTTTATGCATAGATTCGAGGTTCGAGTAACGAGGAAAGGCAAAAGACTCGAACCTCGTCCCTCGCGACTCGTGACTGTTTAACGGGTAAAAAACTGGTCGCTGTCGGCGATTACCGTCAGCGGAATGCTGTAGGTCTGGGTGCCTTCCTGCTCGCCATAACTCGGGCGGCCAAACTGCACCCGCGAGCTTTGCCAGCCCACCTGATTACCCACCGGACCATTGCAAAATACCAGCTCATGCTCTGCGCCAGCCTGAGCCAGCGCGAACACATCCAGCACCGACAAGGCCGGGGCTTCAATCACCATGGTGGCGGTCGGCTTGTAGTCGGTGATCATCACTTCTTCATGGCCGACGTATTCCTGATACGGCACTTGGTTAGCCTGGTCGTATTCCAGCGAGATCAACTTGATGGCAGCACCATCAATGGTAAAGCTGGAGTGCTGCACCCCAATCTTGAGTGGCGTCACCCAGGCACTGAAATCCGGCACGGGGTTATTAGCGGCAGTCACTGGCGCAAACAAGCCGGTGAATGCAAACTTGATCCCACCAAAGTTTTTAGCCGATGCGGTGAAAGACAAACTGCCCCGCGCGCCGACCATCTTGTGCAATGTGCCGGACTGGTAGAAATAGAGCGTCAGGCTACCGGTTGCCTCTTCATCAATGCGATAAAACGTCTCTGACTGGGCGGCGCTCTCTTCCACCGTGCGCAGACAGGCTTTCATCAAGTCGCCCCATGGCGCAGCCTTGGCCGGATTGGTTGAGGCCGCCAAATCCACGGTAAATTCCACCGTGACGTAGGTTTCAGTCATGATTTGCGGGGATTGCCCCATCGCCCCGTTGTCATATTCCAGGCTCTGTGACTCACCGGCTAACGGCGTAATAGAGAACTCTCGCCCCAGCACATGCTGCATGACTGCGCCTATTGCTCCGCTCTCATCCGGCGTAAAAGCATCGAGGCCGTAGCTGGTTTCCAAAGCAAAGCCGATAATTTTCTTTCTGTTTTTACGGGCCATACGCGTTTTGATCCTCGGTATATTCAGTTACAAAGTTATCCAGCCAGCTTGCGCGGCCACTTTCAATCGTCAGCAGGCGACCACCGCCGAGCCAGTACGGCTCAAAAACATCCGATCCCGACCAGCCAAACAGCCGTTTTCGCAACGCCTGGCGCAAGGGCTGGCGCAAGGGCTGGAGGTCAATCGGCTTGCCGTTGCGCGAGGTATCCACAATCACCACCCCGACGGTGGCGGTCAGTGATTGCAGGTAAGCGCCGGAGCCACGAACATCCGGCCCCGGCGTTTCCCCTACTAAAAACACATACAGCGCAGGGGTTCGGGTGGTGCCCGTTTTCTTCAAGTCCAACTGACTCAGGGCATCAATCTCGCTGACATCCTTCCACAACGGGTTACCTTCCTTGAGCCGGGCCACCGTCAGTGCCACCACATCTTCCATCAGATAAAATCATCCATCAGATAAAGCCCTTGCCGTTCTGACGGCTGAACACCGCCCCTGCACTGGTCATGGTCGCGGTATTGTGGGTCACCGGTTGGTGGTTGTTGCGATCAAGTCCCAGCTGCAACACCCCGCGCCCGACCTTTTCCAGATACCCGATGGCCTCGGCATAGCGCTTGGCGGCCTGATGCTCGTCACCCAGTTGGTCGTCATAGAGGTAATAGCGGGACAAATCGCAAGCGGTGCGCGTCAGTACCCGTGGCACCACTGGCAACGGCAGGTCATAACGGCCGCCGAGATAACCATCAATGGTGGCGCTGGCATCGTCCATCACCTGATCCAGCACGGCATCAACAATGCCGCCAGCGTTGCCGTCACGGTCAGTCAGTTCGGTCAGTTCCTCTTCACCAAAGCGGGCAACCATGTCGTCACGGGTACAGTACATAAGCGATCCTTGTTTAAAGCCGTTAGGGGCTAGGTTTTAGGGACGAGGGGCTAGAGAAGCAAGAGCAAACAACGCCTGCCCTGCATCTCACAGTCTTACGTCTTATTCATCTTTCTTTGTGGGGGTTGCTTTGGCAGTGGCCTTCTTTTTCTTGGCTACGCCGCCAGATAGACCTGCTTGAACCACAGCCCCTGGCGTATCGTCAGCCGGAGCTGTCGGCCCTTGCGTAGCTGGGTCATCTTCTGCTGTTCCAAGTAGCGCCAAACGCGGATCGGCTTCCAGCATGGCCAGCTGCGCAGGGGTGATCGTGTCAGCCGCCAGCGTATTTTCACCGGCGTTAAACGCCAACCCAGCACGGCGATAGCCATTGTGTGCCAGGCTTTTAACAATAAGGGCTTGAGTGATGAGATTACGTTTTTCCATAACATGAATGTCTCCGCTTATATGTGGCTAATTCTCGATACTCGACTCTCTAAACTCGCTACTCAGCCATTAGGGCAACCAAGGCACCACGACCAACTCGACGGCTTTGTAGTTGGTGTTTGATTCACCCTGGGCTTTGTTTTCCGCTTCCAGCACTTTCTTCGCGGCACTGCGATTACTTGGCCCGCACACCAACACGCTGGCCATGATCCCCAGTGGGCGGCCTTCGTCAGACTTGAATGCCATCATGGCGGCCACTGCTTTATCAAAGTTGGCATCGGTTAATTCGGCCTTGGAAGCAAACGCCTGCTGCCAGAACGCCACGCCCCAGTTACCACGACCATCAACGCCATAGACATATTCATCAGCCATGAAGACGTGATCCGACTGGCCTGCATCCGTCTTGGCATTAAGGCGATAGTCTTTGCGTTTCTGGTAAATGAATGGCTTGAGTGGACGGCGGGTATCGAGCAGGAACCAAGCGGCTCCCTCCCCGGCCTGCATGTTAGAGACCGAGGCCTCTTTGCTTGTTTCAGGGTTAACCACGGGATGATCGGTATCGAAGAAATACTGGCCGTCGTAGCATTTGGTGGTGAAGCCCGCTGCCATCAGAGCAAACAGCATTTCATCGGGGTGCGATGCCGCCGCATAGCCCATTTCCTGATACAGCGGCATGAACACGCCGTAAGCATCGTCATCAATGGCTTCCGCCGGAATGGCTACAGTGCTTTCGTACTTCTTGTTCTTGAGCGTATAGTCATGGCTGGCCAGTTTCTTGACCTGACGATCCCCGACCCATTCACGCAGGCGGGGGAACTGCCCCAGCCAGGTATAGGCTTCCGCCGAGGTAGACGACGGCACCATGGTGGCAAACTGCGGCCACAGCGCTTTATAGCTGCCGCTACCGGTGTTAAACGCGGTTTTAATCGCCGTATAAAGGGCGCTTAAATTCTTCTGATTAATATCCACTTGTTACTTCTCCCTGCGCGATTGCGCGTCCCTATTTGAACCCTGTTTGGCTCCGATCTAACTGCCATGCCCTGCTATTGGATCCCCAACCACACCCAGATCCCGTCGTCATCCACTTGGGTGATAACTCCGGCTTTGGGCCGTGTGTTGGTGGCGCTATCCAGTGACAAGCTGTGTTCATCAGCAAAGAACGCGTCACTGCCGACACTGGCATTTACGATATCGCCGCTGTTTAAAAACTTGTGCTCACCGACCTCGACGCTGATACGGCTTTCCCCGTCTACGCCGTGGCTATTGTCGATGCCCAGTGATGACACCCCGGCACAACTATCACCTGGCGCGGCACTGGCTAAGCCAATAGCCAATCCTGCTGCTAGCATCACCACCATATTGCCGCCGATGTACTGGCCCCCTCTCACCGGATAATCGCGGCGGTTGCCACTGCGTTTTGCTTCGCTCATTAGCTGTTGTCCTTTTTGGCTGCCAAGAACGCGGCTTTGTCGAGATCGCAGGCCTTGAGAACGGCCAGCTCTTCGGCGGTTAGGCCGTCATCGTCTTGGGATTGTTGTTGAAGGGTGGCGCTGGTTTGCTGGCTCGTGGTTTGTTGTGCTGTGAGTGCGGCAATCGCCGGACGGTTTTGCAACATCGCCGTTAATGCAGCCACGCCTTGCTGCTGGCCAAACTGGGTGAGGTAGTCCACCTCTGCCTCAACAATCTGGCCTTTGTCCTTAGCTGACTTGATCACCGTTTCGATGCCGTTGGTGTCAGTGCCCGCCTTGAGTACCGCCAGTTCACCTACCACACCGTTGTAAGCCCCTATCGGGACGTACTGGGTGAGGTCAACCGCCTTGCCTTTTTCGGCAGTCAGCACCGCCACTTGGCTTTTCAGCTCACCGCTTTCATTGGCTTTGGTGTGCAGGGCATCCAATGCTGTCAGGGCGGCTTGTCCTTGTTCTTTGCTCAGGGTGTCGCCGCTGATTTCAATGCCCAGCTTGGCGAGCATGGCTTTGAGTAGTTCATCCACGTCACGATCCTCCATTTGACCGTATAGGTTGATTTCAGTACCGACACCGGCACTGTGAGAATTGAATCTAATAGAGAAGTCCGCCGACTTTTCGGCATATAGCGCAGCCAGCGATTCCATGCCCACCACGCCGGGGTCATTGGTGATCGCGGCCATGCGCAGCAATAGCGGGCGGCCTTGTTTGTCATAGGGGAAAACAGCCGAGAGAAATGCGTACTCGTCGTTGTCGATGTGCGCTTTGGCGTTGCTGGTCCAGTCCGGCTTGATGTACAGACCGAGACCGTCACGCCATTCAATGTCGGTCTCACTCGTCAGCCAGCCTGCGGCCGGAGCGGGTTTACCATTCTCGGCGGCATGCAGGGTCTGGTGCTCGTAGTCGATAAGCACTTTAGGGGCAGCCGCCTTGGTGGCGGCAATCATCTGCGCAGCAATATCTGCATCTAAGTGCCAGTGGCCGTCCTCGGTATCATGCGGGCGACCGTCACGGGCTTTGAATGGCCCAGCTGGCAGCAGCTGTACCCAGCCGTTGTCGTGGTGGTTAAGGTCAGCGACCAGAACCGCGACGTTACCGGTTAGGTTGGCAGATAACACTGCCTGGGCGATGTGAGTGAGATTTGATGTTTTCATAGCGCCAGTGTGGCGCTATGACGGGATTAGCTGGGAAGGAAGGGATTCCTGTTTAATCAGAGAGGTTATCTGATTGGAAATGCTGCTTAGCAAAGACTGCGATCTCTGCTGGGTCGGTCGATAAACACGACAAATGATCAATGAACTGCACCTGATCCAACGTCTGGTCTTTCGCTCCAGGTGTTAAATCGATACGTATCATACTTGAAGTTTTCGAAAATTCAGAAAGAGCCTGTTCAAACTTAGCTTCGATAACTCTATCCCCCACCAATAATACGCCAAGCTGATCGCTAAATAAGCCTATTTCCCAACGAGGTTGGATTTGGCCGACAGAGCTTCTAATCCGAGAATGCTCAAAGACCTTTCGCAATTTATCAGCCACAAGACTATGGTGGTCACCATCAAGCTCATAGGTCGCAATCATACAGCTTTTATGCAACCAGGTTCTTTCACCAATAGCCTCTGCTGTCAACCCAGTGTCAGTGAATATCGCCTTAGCAAACCGTTCTCCCAAACTTGAAAGCCCACGATGAGCCTCATCAAGAAATGCCATTGCATCCAGTTTAGCGATGAGTACTTTGGTCAATGGTTCCTGTGATTTCAACAACGACTGAGGCCTAGCTTGCCCTCTGTGAGACATCACATCAAACTGCGCGTAAATATAAAGACGGCGAATAAAATCCAAATCATGGTATGACAACTGATTCATTGACAAGATAAAATGGCGACTTATCTGAGGAGAGTAATTGTAGCTAATCAACGCGGCCATCAAGTTGGCATACAGCTCGGTCTTTTCATTTTCAATATCGCTGACACAAGCATTTAGCAATGCATGGTAGTCATTCAGATCGAGTTCCTGCTCAAGGAATTCTTCAATATTCTTCTTATCTCCTTTAAGGCATGTATTCACCAGCCGTTTGTGGAACTCTTCAAGGCGCTGCTCTTTCCTGTCGTTGTAATACCTCTGGCCATACCCAAGAAGTGCTTCAATCACATCCCAAATCATCGGGGCTCCCGGAGCAAGGTTCGTAATAATTTGCTTCAGCATTACTTTACTGCCATTTGCCGCTAAACTCTGAGTCCTCAAGTAACTTCTTCTGGTCTTATTCTCCACCAAACTCTCCTTTTTATATTCGAAAGGCACCCAGAACCATTTCAAGGATGTTTAAATCCCTTCAACGGTGTTTAACTATCTCTTTTGAATGCCATTCCATCATTAATGGATATATTCTCTCATAATGGATTAGATCGCGCCTTAACCCCCCATCAAGAAATCACCGAGGGTGTCATAGATCTCGCTGATATCAGCTTGAGAGACACCCACTAGTGACGGGCGGTAATGGCGACGTTTTGTGGGCACAATGTAGAACAGATGCAATTTTCACAAAAAATAGCCTCGACTCACACTTTCTCTCCCTTAACCGCTCTATCATTGCTGACATATCTGCGCCCTGTTAACTTGGATATTAACCTAATGATATAGAGGTACTTTTTAACGCCATGATAAATACCTTGTTTACTATCGATAATTCGATTTGCAGCACTGTTGATTACGAGAAGGAACCTGAAAAGTATCGGGGACAAATAATTTGCTTTGAGTGCAAAGAGAAGGCTTGGTTTATTCGCAGTTTTACTCGTGGCGAATCCGAAAGAAGCGCCTGCTTTGCCGCTCATCACCTTGAAAATTGCAACGCTTCAACTGTTATCGTTAGCAACGAGGAAGATAGCGATAATGACGATAACACCAACAACTCCGATTTTGTCGTCGATCTTGACCGAGCCAAGCAACACTCGATACTGACCTCTGAACAGGGCAACAAACACAATGAGGAAGACGCTAACTGGATCAACAGGAAACCCGTTAACGAATACAACCAACAAGGCCGTTACGCCGTTAACAAATCACTGCGGCAGATTTTAACTTACCTACATAAAAACCCACACTATGCCGATGACGGCCAAACCATTCAGATAAGAACCGACTCTGATCGCGTTATTCTAGATGGCGCATTACGCAATTTCCTCGTTCCTTTTTCTGACATCACCGATACCCATTCCGAGCAGCTTATGATTTTCTGGGGCTGTATTAACAACGTGAACACCGACAAAGACGGTGCGCTATGGCTCAACCACGGCAACAGCTATTCAGAGCCCAGCATTTACTTGGACAAGGAACTCAAGCAACAGTTAAAACGTAATTTCAAACTCAACGACTTTGACGAACTGCAAGGTGCGTATGCCATTGTAGTGGGTAACGTTGCCCTATCCCCCAAGGGCAAAGCAATTATTCGATTTAGCTTCACCAAGTACATATCATTCAGGAAAGCGCGTGTTCTGTTAAAGGGTGAGCCACAAGTTGTTTTAGACCCCGTTTAAATCCCTTCAACGGTGTTTAACTCGTTTTCACCTAAGCCGTTATACCTCGTCAGGCGCTAACCGCTTAGCGTCGATTACAGAGCGTCTATTTATCCAGTAAGAAATCACCGAGGATGTCGTAGATCTCGCTGATATCATCTTGCGAGACTCCTAACCAGGGACGAGCGGGAATGGCGGCGTTTTGTGGGCGCATTTCAGTGGAGCCACCGAAATGATGGATTGCGCCGTATTCAGAGTTAGTGCCAAACTCGAAGGCTTGTGGGGATGCGAGGTAATTCAGCTCTCGGCCGAGGTGCTGATTCAGTACGAGGATCAGGCTTTGGTTCTTTTTCTTCCGCTTCTTATAGTCATCATTCAATGCAGCCCAAGGCACACCATCTGGCGAGACTTGCCGTTCCCAACAGTCTGAGTGGCTGATGAGCAACATCTCACCGATATCCTGAAAGGCAGGCTGTAGGTTTGTTCCGGCTTGCAGCAGGTGGTTGATCCGCTGTTGGATAGCCTCTTGCCCATCAATGGTGATGGTATAGCAAGCCCCAGCCATTACAATAGCCCTTCTTCTCTGGCTTGGTTAAGCAGGGTTTCATCTGCAGCAGCAAAGACGGCTTCCCATAACTCGCCGATATAATCCGCTTCTTGGCCTCTTGCTTGGCGCTCTAAGGCATCTAACTGACGCAGCGATTCAATGGTTAAAGGCTGTTTAAACAGTGCTTCCGCTTGCTCTAATTTGTCCATCTGGCTTGCTCCTTCATTTAGCTTCCACTCTTTACGTACCGTCCTTTACATAGCGGCTTTATCGACCAGCTCACTAATGAAGCCATAAGCATCGGGTAAGGCTTGTTCCAGCGCTTGGGGTGATAGTAACCAAGCCGCAAAGTGTTCGGCAAACCATTCGCTGCCATTGGTGCCCCCGTACTTGGTCAATGATGGTTGCCCTTTTACCTGTGGTGGGATCGTTGGTTGCCCTGCTCTATAGTAGACCTGATGGCCCATCTCGTGTGCCCAGGTGGTTACCACTCTGGCTGAGGTATTAATTTGGCTCTCTGCAGCCGCCGAGAACGACCAGTACCGCATATCCGTTTTGCCTTTACTAATCGCGGCGGCAATCACATCGCGCAGCTGCAAGGCATCGACTTTCACCAGCTTATCACTGGCTTTGGTTTTAACCACCACATGGTTCCAACTGCGAGAGGTAAAACCATTGGTGCGGTTGATCTTACGGGCAGTATAGTTCCAGTGCGAGTACGCTGCGCCAGACTGCAGATAAGATTCGACATCCTCGGCTATTGCTCGGCCTTTCTTGGTTCCTGTCATTTCCCCCACTTTGAGAAACAATGTTTTCAAATCATGGTTTTTCAACACCTGCGCAAAAGCGGCGACTTGCGGGGTATCCAACTCGGCCAATAAGGCGCTTATTCCGCTGGCATCGACCCCTTTGACGGTCGAGAACGCATGATCAACGATACGAGGGGTTAGCCGTTGTGCCAGTGGCGGTTTGTTACCGAGCAGTGTTTTGGTTTTCTCGGTGAGCTGGGCACTGTTCTTGGGGGTGTAGTCAAAGCCGGGATCGATCCCTTTGGGGATGTGATGCACCTCCCCGGTGACCTTATCGACCCACTCATAGGTGGTGACTTTAGGCGCACCAGTGACGGTAAGCCCGAGCCGTTTTAAGTCCCGTTCGCTGGCGGTCAGCTTCTTGCAGCTGCAACCATAGCCGTTGATTGGGGTATGGGTTTCCCACCACGGGTCGTCAAGCGGAATAACCAAATTGTTCCAGGCTAAGTGTTCATGACGGGGATGCTCGGCCCCCGAGTGTTTATAAATGCCATAAGGGCGACGGCTTTTGACTTGTTCGATCTGCTGCTCTCGCCCTGCAGTGTAGGCCTGGCGAATATTGGTTTCATAAATCACCTGAGCGCGCCAACTGGCAGAGCCTGTATGTTCCCAACCATGACGTTCAACAATGTCGTTAAACTGGCCTTTAAACCAGCCGAGGGATTTTCCTTCGGCGATGGCTTTATCTACCGCCTGGCGAAAGTCAGCCAGCAAATCAGTCTGCATGGCTCCGGCAACCATAAAGCCCCGGTCGTGGGCGTTCTGCCACACATCAGCCCAACGCTCAGACGGCACATCAGCCTTATGGCAAAAATAAGCGATCTGCTCTTTGAACGGCAGGCTGCCGTATTGCACTGGCATTACTTGCCATCCTTCACATCACTGATCCCTGCCAGCTCGGCGGCAGCCATGGCTTGTGCCATAACCTCACCCAGCTCTTCAGTGCCAATCACACCTTGTAAGGCCAATATGTCATCACGCAGTTGAGTGAGCGAGGTTGCTCCGGCAACCAGTTCCCGCACCGGTTCGACCATCGCAGCCAGTAAACCACCCGCCTCTTGGTGTAGCCGTTCAGTTTGCAGTTCGGCGGTATCTTTCTGCTCAGCTAACGCCTTCAGTACAGCCAACCCTTTCAACTCAGCTTGTGGCATGTTCTGCTGACTTGGCGCACCCAGTACCGCTTCGCCGTCTTTGGCTTGGGGAATTTGGGTTTTATCGTGCGCCCATGCCAGCGGAATACGCATCCCCAATTGCACCAATCCCGGTAAGGCGGTCGATAACATCTGAATGTCTTCCGCTTCGGTGAGGTCAAATTCAAAGCGCGGAATACGGTGGCGGGTGCGGTAGCTTTTACCGTTAAGGGCATAGAGCGGAAACACCAGATCACGGGTTAAGGTGGCGGCGATTCGTTTCAGGTCAAAATCGCGGATCTCTTCTCGGACTTCGTTATGGACGTTGCCCAGCGCATTGGTGCTGGTTTTGCCATCGGCCTGACTGGTTAAAGTGCCACCGAGAATGGCTTTGGACTGGGATTTCTCACACCAGCTCACCATGGCCATGAAAGGATCGCTGGCACCATCGGCAGCATTATTAAATTCAATGTCCATGCCTTTGGGGATAATACCGCCCGCGTTATGGCCAATCGACATCACGGCTCGCAGCAAAGTAGCTTTCTCCCGCTCGGTCGCTCCTTCTGGGTATTTACCCAGGCGGATCGGCAAGCCGTAGATCTCCAGGAACTCGGCTAAGTCACGCACGCTGTAGTTTTTGAACAGGAACGGCCAGGCTAATACCCGCACCAGACCACGGCGGGTTAAGTAGCCTGATTTAGCCTTGGCGGTGTGGGCTATCCAGCCGAACGGGTTCAGCTCTGCCCCTTCATGGCTGCCATCACGTAACCGTAATTGATTGCGGTTATCAGGGTGGGTTTGAAACCAAGACGGGTCACGGTGATCGTAGCCGGTCACCAACTGCATGCCCTCGACCACATCCCAGCGTAATTCCAGATTGGAAAAGCTTTTAAGGGTCGCGTCAGCCATATCGAAAAAGGCATCTTCTAGCCAAGTCGCATCTTCCAGCAGCTCTTGCAGCATGTCGGCATCGCGCTGCTCTTCTGCGGTAGCGTTACGAGGCGGGCGAATATTCCAGTCGATATTGAGCAGCGCCATCTTGCGCTTGGCCAATTCTGACTGGATATGGGCGTCTTTCTCTTCCATGTCCTCGGCCAGCTCGCACTGGGCGATCAGGTCGCCGTCTTCGGCGCGCTTCATGATGCCCGCCAGTTTCATCGGGGTCAGCCCGGATGAGGGATGCTCGGCAAAGTGGCGTTTGAGGGGGGTGAGACGAGAATCCGACTCGGTTTGTTGTTCGTCGAGATCAGCCGTTTCAATGGGACGGCCCCATAAATCGACAATGGGTGATGTTGCCATATTCTTATTCCTTGAAGATTGGCTTTTTAATAGCAGCCAGATTCCAACGCACTGCCTATGTCATCGAGGTCATCGTCGTCGCTTTGTGCGTTTTTACCCGGCAGCGGAGTGAATTCAATCGCGGCCCCGTCCATCCAGCTGGCGCGCACGGCCATCGCCAGTCCTACTGCAAAGTCACCGTGGCGCTGCTTGCCGTCTTGGCCTTTACTTTTGCCCTTGTCGATTTTCGGGACGCCGTTGATCACCTGGATATGGCAGAGGTCGTCTTTAATATCTTCATGGCGTGGCAGTTCTAGGTTCAGATCTTCGAATTCGGCTTTGAGCTTGGGCATCCACTCGCGATACCACGGGTCGTTGAGCGAAACCTGATCCACCATGTCGGTGCCGTATTTCAGGGCGGCGGATTCTGCCAAGTAGCCGCCGTTACCCGTGGCATCAAAGGCCATGCCGCGTTTTCTGGGTAAGGCTTCAAGCAGGTAATGGAGAATTTGCCGCTGGGCGTCGTAGGTCATGTTGCGTAGCTCAACCACGAACGGGACATATTTGCTGAGGTTCTTGCGGATCCCCAGCGGGACGAATATCGACAAGTCGCCTTTGCGGGCAAAGTCTTCGCCAAAAGCATGGGAGTGGCTGACATCGAGCTTGTTTAATTCCGGCTTTAACACCTGTTTACACCAGTCATCGACGTATAGTTTTCGCTGGCCGTCACTCCATTCCATGAAGCCTTTGGGGGCTTCGATGGTCAGGATAGGCGCGGTGTCTTTGCCAGGCTCTGCGGTGGTCGTTCGGGTCATCGCCGAATCAATCAGTACCAGCGGGATATACTGGCCGCTGGAGGCCTTGGGAACACAGTAATACTCTTCCAGTGCATCGTCTTCGGTGGCGGTGTCGTTGAGCAGGTTGGCTTTCCACTCGTCTTCTTTTTCTTGTGACCATTCAATTTTCTGCACTTGGCAGATCCGCTGATACAACCCTTCGGCACAGGCATCATCCAAGGTGATGGTGTGGACGCTGTAGCGTTTCTTGCCTGCCCGCGAGTCATTAATCAGGCTGTTAAACAGGTTACTCACGCCATTGTGGGTGCTGATTAAACGCACCTTCGCGCCCCACATGGTCAGGGCCAGCGCGGCTTTGAGCACTTCGGCCAGACGATCATGAAACGCGGCCTCATCAATGATAACCGTACCCTGCATCCCTCGCAGGTTGGACGGGTTGGAGCTGAGCGCCTGCACCTTGAAACCGGAATCGAAGTACACCACAAAGGTCAGGATGTCTTTGTCTTCATCGGCTAGCACTTCTTCCTGTACTTCGCTGGCAACCTTATTAAATGCCTTAGCCCACATGGCGACGGCATCAATAAATTCACGTGCCATCTCTTTATTCGAGCCGACATAAAACACGTTACTGCCGCCCTCGCCTTTGGCTGCACCAGCGCTTAATGCTGAATCTGCCGCTTCGGCAAAGGTCAGCCCGGTTCGGCGGGATTTCTCGGCAATCTTGAGCACTGAATCATCTTCAATCCAGCGTTTCTGGTAACCCAGCAACAGCTCATCGGGATCAAAGGCACAAGCCGTATCGCGTTTAGAGTGGCGAGTTTCGAGGGGAAGAGCATCGTTGACCATCAGGCTATCCCTAAGATTTCTTTCTTGATGTTAGAAACGGTTTCGGCGGTAAGTCCGGCTTTCTTGGCGACGGTTTCCGCGACCTTGGCCGCTTCATCGGCAAACGCCTTGCGGATTTCCTTCTCGCGCTTATGGCTCGACATCGCGGCACTTTCGAGACGCTGCGCTGCCAGCATGGCATCTTTGATCATGCCTATATCAACTGGGCCGTCGTTTTCATTGGCGTTCATCATGGCTTTAAACAGCTGGGTACGACCAATTTCAAGGATAAGCTTGGACACTTCCCCAGTCGGCTTATCACCAAGTTGGGCCACCAGCGCCTGAGAAACCTCACGGACATCCCGCAAATCTTTGCCGATGGCTTCCATGCGGGTGGCATAGCGGTTGAGGCCACTACGTGAGGGTTTGAGATCTTCCGGCAGGCCCAGCTGGTCGATATGATCATGCACCGCATCCAGCACATCTTGCTGGGAGTTTCGGCCATCGCGCAGCAGCTCATCGAGCAGCCGTTTTACGGTATCGGGCAGCAAATCAATCTTGCTGCGGCGGCCTCGGGTTAGCTTGTCTTGTTTCTTATTCTCGGGCTTGTCACTCATGTCACTCTCCCGGACGTGGTTTTTTAATGCCCGACACGGTGACACGACCACTTGCTACCTCTTCACCCCGTCCCGTCAACGTCGCGATATAGGTGGAGCCTAGCTTTTCAAGCGTGACCAATCCCAGTTCCGCTAACCATTCCAGCGCCGCCCGCAATGCGTCTCGGCTGATGTCTAGGCCATAGCGGTCTAACCCATCCTGAATAATTGATTCATTCAAGTCATACCCCGGCACCTCAGACAGCAGGCGCAAGATAACCAGCCGTTGGTGCTCTCGGAGAATTTGCGTAATTGCCATTATTTTTGCTCCTGCCTTAATTCGTTTTCATACAACATCGCCAGCCGATTCTCGATGCTCTTCATCGAGGCGAGAATAGACTCATTCTGGGTGGTCACTTTCACCACGTTTTTATCCATCTGGTGCCACTCTTCCCGAGACGGCAGACTGGCCTGCTCTTTCTCTATCGCCGTCACCCGATCTGCAAGCTTGCTGTGATCGGCTTTGGTGGCAAAGCGATTAGACAGCCAGGCAAATACCCCAGCCCCTGCTAGACCTCCCGCCACCACCACAATCGGCCACCAGGTTTTGATCAGTTCACCGTCCATGTTTCCCTTTCTCTTTATTGCCCATCTCGATGATGGATTCGCACGGCACGCAGCGCACCGCCTCAGGGGCTTTTTCTAGCCGACGCGGATCAATCGTTACCCCGCAGCCCAGACAGTAGCGCCCGTCATTATCTTCATCCGGGGTTTCAACCGGCTTGCGTTGCCGCCGGATGCACTCAGTAATGTAGGCATCCGTTTCGACAGCGGCCCTGTCTACGACATCTGACATGCTTTATTCCTTTAAATGCTTACGTCGCCGTGCCTTGGCCTTTCTCACGATGGCGAATACCCATATAAGCGGTCGCCAACGCGAACATGATCCCGGCGATCACCATGTCAGGCCCGTCGCCTTTGCCAATCGCGTGCAAGGCTTCCGCGCCAATGACGTAAATCGAACCCGAGAACGCGCTGATATAAGCCAGGTTCGGACGGCATGCCGCCACTTTGTCGCTGGTTGATTGGTCGCCGCGCTGAATGGTTGCTTGCCCGACAGAGAAAATGGTTTCTTCATGTTCCAGCTGGCGGGCTTCACGTTCAGCATCGATTTGTGCCAGCTCGACTTGGATTTTCTCCAGCTGCTTGATCTCTTCCGGCGTCAGCGTTTTCACCAGCTGTTCCATTTTGACTTGCTGTGAATCCGGCGAAGATAACGAGCCGCTGATCTGCTCGACCGCATCGGCAACTTTGACTGCCGTCTGGCCGCTCTTTTCACCAAACAAGCCGCCCACGGTTTTAATGAGCGTCGGGCCAGCTTTAAGCAATGACGACGCCAGGCTGATAAGTGTGATCGGATCCATGACGCCTCCTTAGTGTTCAATGATATCGAGCTGCCAAGTTTCACCAGCAAGCAGAGTCATCAAGCCATTAAAGGCCTCGGTAGAGTTCATCACCGCCCATTCCCCACGGCTGACACCAAAGTGAGTGCCGGGCGCAAGGCAGCCTTGCAGTTCATTGGGTCGGTTAGCTTTATGGATAAGGCAGTGAGTACGGACACTTGGCCCGTAACGGGTGACGCCAAGCGTCGGTGCTTCAAGGGCGTAACAAGTACCAAATTTATTGCTTTGATGTGGGATGAGTTTATAAGTACCCGGCGGCACACAAGAGATATTGGGTTGGTTGTTTAGCCAAGGCCGCTCGACCATGCAGCAAATCTGCTTGCCATCTTGGGTATGTAAAGTAGAAAACGTGCCGTGACTAAAATGGCGACGCTTGAGAGTAAGGGTATTCATGGGCATCCCTGTAAATTGTTTGGTTACAGGGATGGTATGGGGTGTGGAACGCTAGGTGATATGGAGGTAAATCCTGAAATATGTAATTGGACCAAATGCGGTACAAGTTTGGTTTGTTATCTGCCAACTTTGCTGCGTAATTCATCATCTAGCATAGCTAGCGTATGATGCGTGAAATTAGGCTTCAGCACTAACTCCTGTTCGCTTTCCTTACCTTCAAATAACACCTGAGAATCATCAATTGTAATAACAAATATGGGCTTGGATTCAAGTATAGATCTGGATAAGTTTGATGCATCGCAATACGCTCTCAAACCATCAATACTTTTTGCCCACGAACATCCCAGATTCCCCTCACATTCTCCATCTCTGCCTATCCGGTATAAGGTCATGACTTGATTGTTTTGAGTATAGGTTTGTGGAAATTTAGACAAATTGAAACGAAAACAATCATAACCGCCTGAAATTGTGCTTGAGGTATATAGCTCGATAAGAGTTTCCTCTCTACCTTTACCCTGCATTAATTTGATAATATCGTTCTTATGAGAATGAAGAAAAAACAGTAAACATTCTAAATTTTCCCCATGCTCGCCAGTATAAAAATGTTGCTCTAGATCTTGCTCTGATTGCAATGCTTTATTGAGATGCATGAGTTCATTCGCACTCAAGTATTCCTTTCTTAAGTGATTAACATCTATACCAACAGCATTAAAAATTGATATTAAATATTGATTCAAATTGATATTTCCTTACAAAAACCTATCAATTTTGTATTTTAATCAAATTTTTAAAATGGTGATATTGATAAATGTGAATGGCAACGAGATTATCCCCACAATCTAAAATAACTCCCGTTGCCTGCGCTTCACTTCAGCTTGGCGTTGTTCGCGGATGATTTCGGTGATTTGCCGCTCGGTCAGCTTGTGGTGATTCGCCAGCTGTTCGATATTGCGACCGTTGTATTCGCGCCAGATTGAGATATTACGTAGAGCGGATTTTAACTTGATGCCCGTGGGGATGTAGATGTCACGACCACCGAAGTAATGACCAAGGGCAATGGTCAGCTTATCAGCCAGGTGCGGTGCTTCAATGTTGGCGCGCTTGAGTTCGCTGTTTAGCACTTCGCTCAACGATTGCAGCGTCGATGGCCAACGCTGGCGGACGTTATCATCGCCAATTTCAGACACGCTGTTAATCAACAGCTCAAGCTCTGCCGCTTCAGTTTTAAAGATCTCCTGCTGCTGTTCCATACCCCACCCCCAACTTTTACGAATCACATTATTGAACAAGGCGGGGATCGCTGAGTCAATCCAACATTTCCGATAGGAGGAAAACAAAAACCGCCGGTGGGCGGTTTTAATGGTTATGGGTTTATCCTATGTTAAAGTGTCCTAGCCTGGACGCTTTACGAACATTATGTTCTATATAGAGCATGATTACTGATCATTAACTTTCATAGCTTCAACAATCTTATCTGCGTAACCGGAAAGATTTTCCATGTGATTTTCAAGAATATATGTACTCTTTGAAGATGTTCCTCCAGTAGAGAATGAAGCACTAATGTCCGTTCGAATCAACTCGAGCGCTGCAGTTACAGCAAGCTGACGCTTAATTTGCTCACTCTGATTAGCAAAGAGTGTTGAAGGATTTTTCTTAATGTCAGGATATTGACCAGTTGCATTATCAACAACATGAGTCATCAAGATATCTTTAAAATTAACGGTATCTAACTTTACATTGGTATTAGTCATGTGCATCTCATATGAAATTAAACTCTATATGTACATGAGTCCTTTTCTACGTACATTCAATGCCCACTATGTTAAATCTGTGATTTAACCATCAAAAAACATCATTCTGAAATGCGTGTGTCAGATGATGAATGCCAATAAAAAACCGCCAGCGGGCGGTTTGAATAGATAAAGGCTAATGGATTTTCTCAAGTTTCTTTATCGCTATTCGAATTCATATTCTGAATAAAGACACTCTCGACAATAGCCCGACCAGTGTCTACTCCGTCAACACGACCATCACTGTAGTAAAACGCTGAAGAACCTTTTTCATGCTCTTGGCGATCGCCTTTTTCAATTTGAATGCGGTCATCAAAAGCTTTCAATAATGTATCGAGCAGTTTATCGTTGGTTTCCATGCTTTTATTTCCTTCTTTGCTGCTTCACCATGAATTCATATTCATCCACCACCGCCTGATACCCAGCTAATCCCGTACCATTGCGATTGAGTGGAATACAGTGACCAACTTCTTTCATCCTGTCGGTCAACGCCCGCTTGTGCCAGTTCTTGAGTGATTCCAACACCGTGTAAGCCTGGTTCGAATACAGCCAGCCAATATGTTCGACACCTTGCTGACCGCCTCGGCTAGTCATTCGGCACACATACTTATCAAGCGCCGCTTCTGAACTATCACGGACGATGCCATGCCCGGCCATGGTTATCCAAACCGCCCGGATCTTATCAATCTGTGCATGTTTGGCCTTACCTGACTTCGGACTTAAACGGCGTTTAAACGGTGTTTTAATTCCTTTACCTATTCGTTTGACATCCATGGATGGATTAATGTCGCGGGAGGCAGGACGCCGGGAGCGACGAAAACCCTGCATCTCCATCACGGCCAATACCATCTCTAGCTGTTGAATATTCATTTTGCTACAGCTGGAATGCTCACCATTGGCAAACAGTAAAGCGCGGTAAGTGTCATCATCAAGGGCCAGTTCACGCTTACCTACGTGAATAAGCTGGATTAGTCGGTTCCGGTTATTCATCGTCACTTTCTCCCCCATTCAAATGGCGGATAGGTTCATTCCTTGGCTCTGTTCGCCAGCCCTTAGAATGGTTATCAGCCCAATTTTCAGCGGTTCCTCTATCCATTTTTCCGACCGACATAAGGTAATCAATTAACTCGTTATCCATGATTAACCTCTAGGCAACGCGCCTTTACCAAAGCAAGACCATCCAACTTTTTAAACTGACGACAAAGAACCGATGCTTTCGGAAAGTACGGATCTAACCAATGCTGCTTTTGATACAGCTCTGGGTACTCTTTTCTAGTTCGTCGCTTACCGAATTGTTTTTCAAACTTTTTGACCTTAGAAGGCGCATACATAGACTTAGTACGCGCCTTCCATACCTTGCCCAAAATGCTCGGCTTATCCTGACAATCATCACGTAACCACTCACCTTTAATGAGATCATCGATGTAAACGGCCAGCACCGTTTTCCCTTCACTTTCAAGAGCACGAGTCACCGTCACTTCATAGCCCTCAAGCGAAAATACGACATTAAAAACGAAGCCTTCTAATTCGGCCTCAATTTCTTTCCATTGTTCTTTGGTAATTTTCATTTCCATATAAACCTCAAATTCAGGTTGCACGGATCCCCACGCGGGTGCGTGTATCAACGTTTAAATTCAATTTACAGACTGTTTTAGACTTGGCTGCTCATCAGTACCCAAGCACCACCTTGGGTAGATACCGCCCTCAGTGAGAGCGGCATTTCGCACTTATTCGCTGGGCGGTGGGATTTCCCCCATTACCCACAGCAGGGCATCACTCACGCCTTCGGTATAGCTTTTACCTATCACCTCGGCGTTAATTTCTTCCAGCTGTTGCGCTTTATCCAGTTCATTCAGCACCGCCATCCGGGAGTGTGGCGCGACAAACGGCATGTTAAGGTGGCTCATCTTCTCCATACGGCCTCCTTACAGTGCTGCTAAGTCGAGAGGGATATTCATCAACTTGCCTTCGCTGTTACGCTCACGGAAATTAAGGTAGGTTTTCGAGCCTGTCACCATGACGGCATCGGCGATGGCTTCCATGGCGTTAACCCAGCGCTCATCGTTGATTTTGTCTTTATGCTTACGCAGTGACAGGATGCGGGCAGTATTGAGGTTACCCTCGCGATCGACTTCAAAGGCATCGTTAATCAGCACTTTGAGGTAGTCGTTGGCGTTTGAGCTCCAATCCTGCACGCACTCATCAATCAACTCTTTGGCTATCTGTAGTTCTGGGCCGAAGGTGATGCGATCTTGCACGGTGATTTTAATCTGCAGCTGGCCATCATAGGATGAGAATGAAAAACCGCCCTTCGCGCCACCACGCTTCTTCTTGGTTTCATATTTTTCTGCCAGCAATTCAAGGAAGGCGTAGCAGTCTTCATACACCCGCAGCTTAAAGGCTTTTAATACGCCCTGAATATTACGTGCCTCAGCCACGTGTTTATTTACGAAGTCGTTAATTTCGATATCGTAATCATCGACGGTAGAGAGCGGCACCAGGCGCTGTTTACTATCGAGCATGTACCCGTCAGGCACAGTGGTAGAAGTGGTACAGTTTGTTTCTTGGGTATTCATTGAATGTCCTTATTGCGCTTATTACTTGAATCCAGCCGTATTCCAATTCTTTGCCCACGTAATAAACGTTGGTAAGAAAGTGAGCAGGCATCGTCTTTGGCAAACGGTGATACTTTGTAAGACGCTTTGGCCTTCTTGGCTTGTTTCGGTTTAACTTCGCCTACCCCGCGCACATTGGTGCAGTAATGGCAGGTGTCACGGTGTACTAACCAGCATGGCCGTTCCACTTTGCAGCAGTGGCATGTCACTAACAGGCCATCTTCTTTTATAAGGCGGTAGCGGTGACTCCGTTCGCTGCCTTCTCTTGTCACAAAGCCATGGGTTTGCAGGTATTTCAGCTGATAGAGCAAGGCCCGACTGGTTAACTCAACGATATGGATTGACAGTTCAGGGCGTGTAAGAGGCCGTTCCCGAAGCGCAATCACTATCCTTTCGGCGGTGTTCATGGCTACGCCCTCCAGGTCACCAAGCATCCTTCCAGCGAGGCAACATTTAACATCGCCACGTCATGACCATGGCGGGTGGTTATGGTGAAGCCAGGGCAAAGGTTGTCTGGCCGCTCAATCTCGATGACCGGGCGCAGGTTACCAACCCGTGTCGAGCGCACCTGCAGACCACACCGAGTCAGGCGGCGAACGACTTTATTAATTAGATCGGTTCTGGTGTTTAGATTACCGGTTGTCATTTTTCGCTCCTTGAATACTTTTTGCTCCACAATAATTGGTTATATCGTGTCGCTAATTTGGTGAGTTCCGTTTCTAACAATTCACTTAATTTCAAAGCATCACCACCAGCAATCCGATGAAAATAAGCTAACTGACTCTCTAATGAATAAAGATTTTCGCCTTTTGTATTTCTGTGTTTTCGCTTTGTTTCTGCATTTTTATTTTCATTTGACGATGATTGATAAAAAATTACCTTTCCCTCACCGCTCCACTCTTTATCTTTTGGAGGGAAAGGGTTAGTGCCTGTCAGCTTTTTCTCGATTTTAATCGTTACTGGTAGGTGAGAATGAGGACAACCACTTCTGCAAACTTTGTATAACATGACGCGCTGAGGGTTAGTTGCTGCAAATTCTCTCTCTTGATGACACTGACATTTATCTACACTTAACTCACCAAGGACGGGACATATGACAACTTGATTCATGTAGCGCCCTTCAACTAACTTACAAATTCTGGCAAGATCCCCTTTATAATTTCCCTTTAGTACCTGATTGACCTGCGTGGCACTAACACCCAGTTCAGTTGCAACAATCCGCTGTGATCTAGGTGGCTGGCATTGTTTTCGTAACACCTCAAGCCATGATTCATTACTCACGATGCCTCCTTATTTTTGAAGAGTTTGTCTTCATTTGGATCCCACATCCCTTTTTTACTTCGTTCAATTGGTGCCAGAGGCCCAGTATCACGAACTAATAAGAAAACAGCTCCATCACCTAGCCTTGGTTTGCTCGGGCTAATTTTTCGAACATAACCAGCTTGAATTAATCTATTAACAAATTTTGATGCTGTACTTCGCCCTACTTCTGTGGCCATCATCAGATCTGATAATCGAAATTTGCGCAACACTCTCAACGTTAACCACATTTTTTGTCGCGGGCGGTTAGCCGGCAATCGAGTCTTTGTGGTTTTTGCTGAACCTGAACCAAATAACACTCCTTGACTATTTATCACTTGGAACTGATAAGGCCTCCCTTTACTTATATTGATCACGAAATTGTTTTTGATAAGTTGTTGCACGAAATTAGAAATATTCTGCTTCGGTACTTCAGCCTTTACTGCCACATCCCTGACAGTAAAGACGTTTAAATCGCGCATTACTTTCCAAGCTTTTTCCCTGGGTGTTTCGTTGTTACACAGCATGAAAATCACTACCTCATTCTTACTCAATTCTGATTAAAGAATCGGTCCATCCCCCCAACTATCAGAGTCAAGTAATTTCACACCATCCACCTGCGCCTTACGTTCAATCGTCTCTAGTGCAATAGCGCAAAGGCGATACGAACCATTTGTTTCCAAGAGAACGCGGCGCAAAAGGTCATTGGCGACTTCAATACCATCTTCGAGCAACTCATTAACCATTACCTGTAGATCATCAATTGCTGCTGATTGGAATTCATAACGGGCAGAAATACGGCTATCTAACTGAGGCAGATTTGCGACCTTACGAGCAATCTTGTCCATTCCGACAAGAATAATGACGGTGTCTGTTAAATCATGAATGTCTCGAATCATTTCTAAGAGCTCAGGCTGATCCATGTAGTAATCAGCTTCATCAAGGAAAATAACACGAGGTTCCATGGTTAGTGCATCAACAACCTTTTCAAACTTTGCCATCTTGTTACGTGGACGATCTCGAATACTTAACTCTTTAAGCAAGCGGTCAAGAAATGTTGCGGGGGTTTCAAGACGAACCGCACGGAGATATACGCCATTATCAATATTATTAAGCAACTTGAGTGTGGCCATTGTTTTACCCAACCCCGGACGCCCATCCATCAAGCCAATACTAGGAACAGCAGGAGAACGAGACAGTAATTGACTTAATAGAATGCTTGCTTGTGCAACATTTTCGGTATACGCAATTGTATATTTCATCGCTTATGATCCTTATTTATATACTTGTTTACACATGTAAAAATGTTAGTTTGACTAACCAAGGCTACTTAACGGCTGGTCTTCTTGACTGAATTTCCAGTTTTTAAACCTTCTGCCATTTTTGCCAACTTCGGCTGGGCCTTACGGAAATCATTCATAATTACAATTTCTTCCGTCGTAAGAGTTCGTAAGTCCTGCTGGCGCAGGTAATACGTAAATTCTTCCATCTGATTTCGAAACCGTGGCTTAGCCTCTTGCGCTTTAAGTGCTTCATCAATTTGCAGCTGCTCTTCCCGTCGCCGTTCAAATTCGCTACGATCCATACGCTGTTTTTCAGGCTCTTTTATCGCTTGTTTAGCACCTCGAATCGCGGCGGTATTAACGATTTCAGTCCGATGCGGTAATCCAGAAATTGACGCATTGCGCTTTTTAGCAGCAGCTAATACATCCATTGCAACGTCACCTACACCAATCTTTTTACTCGATTGACGTAGAGCTTTACGCTGCTCTGCCAGTTGTATGCTTTGCTGGCGACGTGCTTCTTTTGAAAGTTCGCTAAGTGTTACCCCTTGCCCAGCTAAATCAGGATTACGAGCAATACAGATAAATTCCATATTTTCAGGGTTAAACACGTATAGCTGGCCAATATCATGCGGATTCCACGAACAATAAATATTCTGGCCAATACGTTCGCCTAACTCAGCAGCAAAATAGCTGATACCTTCAACAACAATTCCAGCATCTTTATTGGCAACTCTCACCCCAGCTGCACGCCCAGAGCTAGCAGGAACCGGGCTGAGTAGAATGTCTAATGTTCGTTCACAATCCATCGTGCGAATGGTAGTGCGGTGTTTCTGCCATTGTTCAAATGGTGTACATCCCAGTTTCCTGTGGTGTTTATGGAGGTAGAAATTATTTATCCAGTCATCAATGATGACCTGTAGCTCTTTTGATGAGAGTGATACTTCAACATCAGCCCCTTTGCTCAAGCGCATTTTTCCATCACGGCCTTTCACTTTTGTAGTCGCCATGATCTGGTCAGCAAAACTTTTACGAGAACGAAGCTCCTGCCGTTTTGTTACGTTATGGCCACCATAGCCCGGTAATAACGTACTAATCCCATGTGCCCAGGTTCTAAAAAAACGCTCGATAAACGGCTTTTCATCACCCGCAAAAGGTTTAGTCAGAACTTGTTCTATCTCAAGGCTAGAGATCACGCTCATGACGCGACGGCTGGTGTAATCTTTACCGTTATCGGTTTTAACCGTGTCGGGTATACCAAATTCAAGAATCGCTTTTCGCATCAGTAAACAAACGGCTTCAGCGCTGGATGTCGGGTGTACGATCAGAATGGGTCGACGGCTGTAAACATCAATGCCACCTATAATGCTGTGGCGTCCATCGGTCAGTAATACATCTGACGGCGTTGAATCCAGTTCCCAAAGCTGATTAATGCGCGAGATATTTTCAGCAGCATTTCCCCACGCAACCTGTCGGCGATTTTTAAAATCATCAGGATTACTTAGCTGATTAAGTACTAACTCAAATTCTTTATGAAAAGACTGAAGCCAACGACGAACAGCACTGATCGAGGGAAGCGATGCATCAATTTTGTCTAACTCTATCTGTGCCCTGATCGCTTCTTGCAAGTTAGTCGCTTGGATATCAGGCTGATGCCAGAGCATCCCTCGGCAAAATGTCTGTAACTCCGCATGCTCATCAATCATGTATTTACGTTCTGATTGGTAGCTACCGGCCAGAGCGCCTGCACCTTCATTCGCCAGTGTTTGTTCCCAACGACGGAGTGACCGCATACTGACGCTTTGCACAACCTGATAAATATCAGCATCAAAATTTAGCTGTTTCCGGTTGTACTCTTTAATAAACGTTTCTTCCCCTACCACCTTTTGCTTCTGTGCTACAAACGGGGCTATATACTGTTTGTAACAAGCAACAATTAATAATCTGACTTCAGCTCGGGTTTTAGCTTTACCTTGCAGCCGGCCAAATTCTTGAGTGCCTTGCTGTAATGCCTTATGTCGGTCTTCTTCCTTTTTTTGTTGTTTGGCAACATTGCGTTTAGCGTTAGATTTTCCAATCGCGAATGTCGGTGATTCCTTTGCCAGCTTATTGGCAAAATATTTAGCCGCTGCGACTTGGATCTCTTCCGGCAACCCTGTAAACGCATATTCTTTGCCACCGCCACGTCCTTCTCGTGTCCGATTAGGCCAAGCTTCTTTCGTCGCTCGTATAGTGATGTTTCTTCGGTTTTTGCCACAAATGTGTGATAACTCTAACGATGAGATCCAATCAGTCATCTGTAACCTCACTCAACGGCTTTTCATTCTCTTCAGCTTTGTTAGACTGTCGAATTAGGTTGTGTGGTATTTTAGCACCACGTTTCCTAACACATTTTTTAGGATGGCCTTCAGAGTTATAGCGAGTGGGCCAAATCTCGTAAGGTTTATATCCAATCGCTGAGGCAATGATTAACTCAGCCCTTGGATACTGCCTACGTAAGGCATGGCCTACTGCATTAGCTGATAATCCGCTATGTAGCGAAAGTTGTCTTAGAGACCATCCAACCTTATCAAGAGCAGCTTTAATATCGGCGGGATGCCAATCTGATTGCTCTTGGCCGGTTGCCATACCGGCTTTTTTTCGGCGTTCTGTTGTGTTCATACATACAGATTAACGCACATAATTTTGCGCATACAAGCAAATGCACATAAAAATGAATACATTTCGTGGCAAATCACGATTTGATGCAAAATAATGAATGCACATTATTTTGTGCTTTGCATTTTTATTATCGAACTTGGATCAAAGCCGACTAAGTTCAATGCAAACTATGCGTTTCTTAATCAGGGTAATATCCTGATTTATAATGGATTTATTTAACTTGGATCGATGGCTTTACTAAACATGTCATGATCCAAGTTAATCGTTCGGAACCTGGATCATGGATACGCTTGCAAAACGATTAAAAATAGCTCGAACTCACCTTGGTTACACCCAAGACGAGATTGCGAACTTAATTGGTGGGAAACGGCGGGGATATCAAGCCAATGAGTCTGGCAACTCTGATCCTCGAAGTGATGTTATTACTGCATTTGTTAGCTTAGGTATTAATGCAAACTGGTTACTCACAGGTGAGGGCCAGATGCTAATAAATGACGATAGTGGGTTTCAGCAAGCCGAAACTCACCTTTCACCATGTGTGGCCTCTGAAGATAACGATCAAATTGATTTGCCTAAACACTTAAAAGATAAATTACAATCACTTAGCCATAAGCAAAAAATGCTCTGGGAAGAGTTACTTTCTGACTTGTTTAAGGTAGGTAAAGCGACAGAAAGTGATTTGGATGCTTTGCTGAGTCAAATTAGTTCTCAAGCACCCTCTATAACCGATGAACGATTTAATGAAGAATTTGTGTTAGTTCCTGGCTATCACATCCAGGTAAGTACAGGGAATGGAGCCTGCTTCCAAGGTGAGGAGGTAAAGCGACATCTTGCATTTCGTCGCAAATACCTAAAGTACCGCCAAAGTAACCCTGACTTGTTGGCCGTGGTGTTTAGCAAAGGCGATAGCATGGAGCCGACCATCAAAGATAATGACAGCCTGCTTATTGATTTAGGCTGCACAGAACCTAAAGATGGTAAAATCTTTGTCGTTCGATTTGGTGATGACCTGTACGCCAAGCGTATCCAGCAACTGATTAGTGGTGGCTTGGTCCTTATCAGCGATAATAAAGAATACAGAGAGCAGATTATAAGCCCTGATGAGGTCAATCAACTTCAGGTTATTGGCCAAGTCATCTGGATTGGCAAAGACGTCTAAAAAATGGCTCCGTGTTTTGCCAAACCATGCGGAGCCATTTCCTTAAACACTTCTTAAATTGCCATTTTACGCGAATTTGTAGTTTTTCACTCAATTCCACTCGAAGCCAGTCATATCAAGGCCTCCCACGGATTTCCGTCTCTTCCCAGTTATTCCCATATTTGTCATTCTAAGTGGTGTCCTACACTGACCGTCGAATTATAGGTCTGGATAACCTGTTGGGTTAGCTGACTGCCAACGCCAAGTATCTGCGGTCATATCATCAATCGTGCGAGTGGCTTGCCAATGAAGTTCCGTTTTTGCCTTCTGTGGATCAGCCCAGCATTCTGCAATATCGCCTGGGCGACGAGGCGCAATTTTATAAGCGACTTCAACATCCGCAGCTTTAGAGAACGCGTCAACCATCTGCAGTACACTGAAACCGTTACCAGTGCCTAGGTTGTAAATATGCAGTCCTGCTTCTTTGCCTTTATGAGTCAAAGCGGCAAGGTGGCCATCGGCCAAGTCCAGCACGTGGATATAATCACGAACGCCTGTACCGTCAACAGTTGGATAATCGTCCCCAAACACAGACAAAAACTCACGACGCCCCACTGCCACCTGAGAAATAAATGGCATCAGATTATTCGGAATCCCTTGTGGGTCTTCACCCATCTCACCCGACTGATGAGAACCAACCGGATTGAAATAACGAAGTAGTGTGATACTCATCTCTGGGTAGGCCTTCTGAATATCCGTCAGGCACTCTTCGACCATTAATTTACTGCGCCCATACGGGTTAGTCGCACTGGTCGGGAAATCTTCAGTAATAGGCACAGATGCAGGATCGCCGTATACCGTTGCTGATGAACTAAAGATCAGGCTATTAACGCCCGCCGCACGCATTGCTTCCACTAACACCAACGTACCGTGCACATTGTTATCATAGTATTCCAACGGTTTTTCAACTGACTCACCCACTGCTTTCAGACCAGCAAAGTGGATCACCGAATCAACATCGTTTTCAGCAAGAACCTTATCAAGGAAAGTACGATCACGGATATCACCTTGATAAAATGCGGGTGTCACACCAGTCAACTTCTCAATGCGAGCTAATACTGACTTCTTACTATTGTATAGATTATCAACAATAATTGGCGTCATACCTGCTTCAATCATTTGTACGCAAGTATGGCTACCAATGTAACCCATACCGCCAGTCACCAGAACACGCATGTTACTCTCCCAATTAAAAATCTTCAGATCAAAACAATATTATGGTTTGATTTATTCAAAATACCATAACTTATCCAAAATTAAACGTGTTACCGTAATCGCGCATATTTTACTCAATTATCTCTCTTATATTAAACGGCTTTTACAGACAATAAAACACTGTATAATAATCAAGGTTAATTTTCGAGGGAACGCTCATGTACTCCGCGCTCATAAAAAAAATACATCAATTTGCATTAATACTCGCAACACTTAGCTCACTGACTGGGTGTGAGCTGGTTGACTGGAAAGCACAGCACGATCGAAACGAATTGATCAGCGCTGGTTATCAAGAACACTTCTTACCACTAAAAGAAGGTGGCACGGTAAAATACTGGGTAGCAGGAACAGGGCAACCTCTGCTCTTGCTCCACGGTTTCGGTGGTTCTGCTGTTTCAACATGGAAGAATGAGATGCTAGAGCTTAGTAAATATTACAGAGTCATTGCGCCAGATCTTCCATGGTTTGGAGGATCATTCAGCCAAGGTGAACCGAATCTCACTACGCAAACAGACGCAGTATGGCAAATTGTTGACTCATTAGGCATTGAGAAATTCAGTGTTGCTGGCATTTCATACGGTGGATTTGTTACCTACAACATGATGATGCAACCAGACCGAGTTGAAAAAGGCATAATTATCGCCAGCCCAGGTCCATTGTTTAGTGATGATGATCTTGCGGCTCTTTGTTTACGCGCTGGGGTTGAAAAACCTGAACAGCTCTTTGTCCCGCAAAACAGCAATGAAGTCAGACGCCTTTTTGATCATGTTTTCATCGAGCCAAAGAAAATGCCTGATTTTATCGCACAGCAAATCTATGACGGATATTTTTCATCTTTCCAGACTGAAAAAGAAGCATTAATACAATCACTTCCTCAAGACAGAGAGCGTATTTCTCGCTACCCTGCACACAGCCTGCCGCCAAGCTTACTCATTTGGGGGGACAGTGATGATATTTTCCCACTCAAGAGTGGTATAGCGCTGAGTAAGTACCTGAACTCAGCCATCATCGTTCTACCTGAAACGGGTCATGGCGTCACAAATGAGCAGCCAGAAACCGTCACGAAGCTGTTACGGTCATACGTTGGATAGCAAAAACGCGATACTTATCTCAGATCATGATATTACATCGTTTTCATCGAAAAAATTAGACATGTGACAACCCCTGATTTAAGCTAGTCCAACCAGTGCAAGCAGTTGCTCATTGGTTGGATTAGCTTAATCAAGGAATGACACATACCATGAGCATGGTTTTCAAGAGTCATCAGCTTCAGTCTGATAACAGTGCCTATATTGAACTAAGTCAGGAAACACTTCACCGTCAGCTCTCTATCCTTTTTCCGGCGACCGGGCTTGTTTATCTCGTTATCACATTCTCTTATTTTGTTTCTGATATTTCAGATCTCTTTACATCGCTGTCTGTCACTGGTGCTTTACTGGCTTACCTGCTCGCTTTTATCAATAAACGTCGAAGCAATCCGACCTATTTGATCTGGATATTCATCCTCTTTACCAGCGTAAACTGTGTCTATGGTTTTTATACCGATTCCGCGAACCTTGTTGCTAACACCATTGCCTTAACCATTCCACTATTATGCTTCTTTTCACTCAAGCACCAGCACGCATGGTGGTATAGCCTATTATTTGGCATGTTCTATATCACCTTAAGCGCAGGTGAGATTGTACAAAAGCATTTACAGATCAATGAGGCATTGCAGAACATCAGTGCTTATTCTCTCGTTTTAGTCATGGCTTATCTGCTTGCCCAGCACCGAAATGAAGCCATTAGCCGAGTGAAACAAACCGCCACTACTGATTTTCTAACTAGCCTACATAACCGACAAGGTATCGAAGCTATTTATCGGCATGAAGCTCCCCGCTGCCGTCGCTATTGCAAAGATCTATCGTTGATTTTGATTGAGCTTGATGGACTCAAAGACATTAATGATCGCTACGGCCTTGACGTGGGTGATCAGCTATTGATGATGTTATCGCGCTACCTCAGAGAAAAAACGCGCAACTCAGATCATACTGCTAGAATGGGCGGTGAAGAATTTTGTCTGTTACTACCCGAAACATCCTTAGCTGAAGCGGAAGCCTTTGCTATTAATCTGAAAAATAAAGTCGCTGACTGGCAGCTTGAATTAGAATCAGGCAAACGGATTTCTGTCACAATCAGCATCGGACTTACTCAGGTGGAATATCAAGACTTTAGCCTCGATTACCTGAAAGCGGACAACGCCTTACAACGCGCCATAAACTGGGGCCGAGATCAAATCGTGATCGGCTAGTGTGAAGATGATGACAACCAAAACCCTGTGCCAATGGAAATGTTTTTCTATTGAACAAACAACTCACACCCTACCGGATGGGCGCGATATTGAGTTTACTACCGTCAAACACCCTGGCGCGGTCGTTATAGTCCCCATTACAGATAACGGTGAATTGGTTATGGTTCATCAGTATCGCCCTGCTATCAATGATTGGATCCTTGAATTCCCTGCAGGTACCCTTGAATCAAAAGAAGATATTCTCGGTGGAGCCAAACGCGAGCTTGCAGAAGAAGTCCAGCTAAGTGCCGAACACTGGCAAGATATCGGCGATCTATTCCCGGTACCGGGATTTTGCGATGAAGTGCAGCACCTGTTCGTTGCTACCACCCTGACCCCATGCCACGGTGAATTAGACGATGATGAAATCATTGAAGTTGTCACCCTCTCAGTGCCTGACTTTTTAGCCAAAGTCGCCAGCAACAACATTAAAGACGCAAAAACTCTGGCTGCATTCTTAAAAGTGCAGGCGATGGGGCTGCTCAATGAAAAACCTTAATTCACTTCGCTATTTCACTGCAAATATGGCATCTTTAGCGACACACTAACTCGTATCGATTAAGGTTCAAAATTATGGACAAACTCTTTCCCATCCTGAACAAATTTGCCTCTATCATGGCAATGCTGATGTTTGTCATTGGTGGTGGTTTAGCACTGTTTGTTTTCTTTTATGGCTAACGCTACATCCGCATTCCACCATCAACTTCTAAGACTCTCCCGGTAAAGTAGTCATTCTCAACAATATACTTTACCGCATGAGCAATCTCCGAAGCTTCACCTGGTCGCTTAAGCGGGATCATCGCTTTTAAGCGTGCAATAGCTTCCGGTTTAAATTGCTCTGCCATCGCCGTTTCAACCACACCCGGTGCAACCGCTGCCGCACGAATACCATAACGAGCCAGCTCTTTCGCCCAACTTACCGCCATGGTTGCTACCGCCGCTTTGGAGGCCGCATAATTGGTCTGGCCAATATTGCCTGCTCTGGCCACACTGGATATATTGATGATCACCCCCTGACAACCTGATGCAACCATGGCTGCGGCGGCTTCTCGGCCACACAGAAATGACCCTGTCACATTCACTGACATCACGCTATTAAACTGCGCTAATGACATTTTGCTTATACCGTCAGGGGTGGGTTTTACAAGCATACCATCGCGCAATATACCGGCATTGTTAATCAAGCCATTTAACTGGTCAAAATCATTCATGATAGCGGCAAAAGTTGCTTCAACCTGCTGTTCATCGGTGACATCCGCACAATAGGTTAATGTTCTGGCATTTAACTGCTGGCATTGTTTCTGAGTGGTTTGCAGTCCTTGCTCATTAATATCAATTAAGGCGAGTTCGGCACCAGCCTTAGCCAATGTTATCGCCATCATCTGGCCTAACCCCTGCCCCGCGCCTGTAATGGCAATCACACTCTGTTTTATATCCATATTCCCTTTCTCCTATTCAATCTTGCATTTGCAGTACCAAGCCGTACTATCAAAACGTGCTAAGGCTTATTTCGATAAAATTCAAACAAGCTGGAAAAGTCACGCAACTCATTGCCACTGGCATTATGGAAAGCATAAAGATTGCGCGCGAGCGTTCCCATCGGAATGGGAGACTGGCTTTGTGTTGCCGCTTCTAAACCTAACCCGAGATCTTTGAGCATCAGCTTTGCCATAAAACCGGGCTGATACTGATTCGATGACGGGACTTTAGCCATAATGCCCGGGCACGGGTTATATAACTCCAACGCCCAGTTTCGTCCTGAACTTTGCAACATGATCTCTGACAATACTTGCGGATCAAGCCCGTTATCCATTCCCAGACTGAGTGCTTCGCAGGTGCCCGACATTAAAATACCGAGCATCAAGTTATTGCAGATTTTCGCCATCTGACCATCGCCGGCTTTGCCCGCGTGAAAGATGTTCTTACCAACATATTGCAGCACATCTTTGGCTTGATTGAAGGCCTTGTCGGTGCCGCCAACAATAAAGGTCAAGGTTGCCGCCTCTGCGCCTGCCACACCACCAGACACAGGTGCATCAACAAACTGAAAGCCTTGTTTATCGGCTTCTGCCGCCACCAGCCGAGCTGAGTCAGGATCTATCGTGGAAGAGTCGATCAAAAAAGTACCTTTATCCACCATTTTGAGCAGGCCGATGCCACCGGAATGATCGCCTAAATAGACCGCACGCACATGCTCACCAGCGGGTAGCATGGTAATGATGATATCAACGCCTTTAGCGACCTCATCCAGTGAATTCGCCACGTTAGCCCCTTGAGAGGCCAAGGCTTTGGTTGCATCCTGACTGAGGTCAAACACCTTGAGCGAGTATCCGGCTTTGAGTAAATTGCTCGCCATCGGTTTACCCATGTTACCCAATCCGATAAAGCCAATTTGCATGATATTTCTCCTCTAGCGATACGATCCAACCATTTAACAGACATCACTACCACGTTACTTAAGGTGTTGAAGTGGATGTTCGTTATCAGCCCATAATGGTGTGAACAGCTGCTCGATTACACCCGAATCAACCGAACTCACATCACTGTAGAGCCAGTTAGGTTGGCCTGTTTTTTCAATCAGCCTCGCCCGTACCCCTTCATGAAACTCACCTAACTCGCTACTTCGAACGGATAACGCTAACTCTAACCGGAAACAGTCAGCCAGCGATTCATTGTGAAATTGGGTGAATTGCCGATAACAGATATGTGCAGAAATCGGGCTCCCCTCCCGTAATGTCGTCTTCGCCTGTTCTAACCATTGATTACTATTAACATCATTCACTGCATTAGCGCCTTTAACTGGTGGTAGTTGCTCAATGTGCTGGCAGATCTCATCAAGCGAGCCGTACTGACAGGCCGTTTGAATAGCCGCTAAGTGAGGTAATAACTGGCTAGGTGGATGGCTGTCAGTAGCGAGATGGCCGAACGAATCAAGCAACTGAGTCACAATAATATCGGGATCATTGTCTTCCCAATGGGCTTGAATCAGTCGCTCAAGCAATCGTGATTTGTGCTCTGGTAGCAAAATATGCTCGGTCATTGCGAGTGCTAATGCATCGGTGGCGTTGACTGCGACTCCGGTGAGTCCCAAGAAGAGCCCGATCCCTTGTGGCAGATGATTTAAAAACCATGTCGCCCCTACATCAGGGTACAAACCAATACTAATTTCCGGCATGGCTAATCGGCTAGAGGGCGTCGTCACACGGTGACTGGCTCCAATATACAGCCCAATCCCACCGCCCATCACAATCCCGCCCCCCCAGACAATCACAGGCTTGGGGTAGGTATGGATCAGATAATCGGTACGGTACTCGAGAGTGAAATAATCCGTCAGGTACCCCATAGTAGTGACAGTGTCACCTTGAACCGATGAGGATGGGGATGCAGCTGATGATGTTTGCGCCTTATCTAAAATACGGTACATGGCGCGTACATCCCCGCCCGCACAAAAAGCTTTATCTCCCACCCCATGAATAAGAACACAAGCGATATCATCATCATGCTGCCAATGGGTGAGTGCCTCATTAAGCTGGGCAAGCATGTCGTAAGTTAATGCGTTTAACGAAGTCGGATTATCCAACTCAGCAATGGCAATCTTATGCCCGTCGTCGCAGAGGCATTCTCGTATGTTCACCGTTGCGGTCATCCTGATCCTCCCAGAAAGTCATTCGTTTTTTGATTTTTATTAATATTACGGGTTATTGATTCTTCCAATTTGGCGGGCGTTTCTCCAAGAACGCATTGACCCCTTCAGCTTGATCTTGGGTATCGAATAATTTGACGAAAAACTCTCGTTCCTTCATTAATCCATGCGTCAACGGGGCCGAGCGACACTGCTGAATCAATTGCTTACAGGCCGCCACTGACGACGGTGACTGATTCGTAACGGCCTGTGCCATTTTCATCGCGACGTCGAGTCCGAAGCCGGAGGCAACCACCTCTTCCACCAAGCCGATCTCTAACGCTTTCGCGGCATTCACTCGTTCACCACAGAGAATCATGCGTTTAGCCCAGCCTTCACCCACCAGCCATGTCAGGTTTTGTGTCCCACCCGCGCAAGGTAATAACCCCACTTTAGGTTCAGGCAAGGCAAGCTCTGCATGCGCTTCTGCTATACGAATATCACAGGCTAAAGCGACTTCCAGCCCGCCCCCCATGGCATACCCATTGATTGCAGCTATCGACACACCACGAAACTGGGTTACGGCCTCAAACGCCGCACCGAATGCCTGTGCCATCGTAACAGCGATCCCTTTATCACCACTGGCAAACAGGTTGAGATCGGCACCTGCAGAAAAGAATTTCTCACCGTGTCCGGTGATCACCAACGCATAAATGTCTTTATTCGTATTTAAGGACTCAACGGTCTCTCGCAATAGATTCAGACTCTGTTCAGTCCAGGTATTGGCGGGGGGATTGTTCATCGTGAGCACAGCAATGTGATCGTCAATCACAATCTGAATAGCTTTATCAGGCATAACGACTCCTGTAGTCAGTTAAGGTAACGGCGTTCACAACAGTTCGCATCCCTCGGCAAGTACTCGACGAGAAATAATCAACCGCATAATCTCATTGGTGCCTTCAAGAATTTGATGTACACGCACATCCCTGAAATAACGCTCTAACGGGTATTCTTTGATATACCCATAACCGCCATAGAGCTGAAGCGCCTGATCACACACTTTAAAGCCAACATCCGTAGCAAAGCGTTTCGCCATAGCACAAAACGCTGTCGCTTCCGGATCGCCCTGATCAAGCTTAAACGCGGCATAACGCACCAGTTGACGAGCCGCCACCAGTTCTGTCGTCATGTCCGCCAACGTAAATTGAATCGACTGAAAATGAGATAGCGCTTTACCAAACTGCTTACGCTCAGTCACATACTGCTTTGCTTGATTTAACGCCTGCTGGGCTGTGCCTAATGAACAGCTTGCAATATTGATCCGTCCACCGTCTAACCCCTTCATCGCAAACGTAAAGCCTTCGCCTTCCTCACCTAAACGGTACTGGGCAGGAATGGCCACATTATCAAGGATTACTGAACGTGTTGGCTGGCTATTCCACCCCATTTTTGGCTCTTTGCGGCCATAGCTCACGCCATTGGTATCAGCAGGAACAATGAAAGCGGTGATCCCGCTATTTTTACTCGGGCCACTGGCATCGTCACATCGCGCCATTACAACCAAGACGTCTGTCGCACCAGCACCGGAAATAAAGGCTTTCGCTCCATTGAGTACATACTGTTCTCCAACCCGCTGTGCCGATGTGGTTAATGAGGCCGCATCGGATCCCGCACTGGCTTCCGTCAGGCAATAAGACCCCAGCCACTCGCCGGAAATTAATGGCGGACAAAAATGCGCTTTCGCTTCATCCGCTGCAAAACTGGCTATCATCCAGCTCACCATATTATGGATAGTCATAAAGGCCGTTGTAGATGTACACCCCATCGCCAGCTGCTCAAATATGATTGAGGCATCCAATCTTGTCAGCCCTAAACCACCTTGTGCTTCAGGTACATACAGACTCAAGAATCCCATGTCTCCCGCTTCACGTAGCACCGCTTGGGGGAAGGTCTGGGTTTCATCCCAACTCGCGGCGTTAGGGAGCAATTTTTCATTAGCAAACTGGCGCGCAGCATCGGCAAACGCACGCTGATCGTCATTGAGAGCAAAATCCATCACGATCTCCTGTTTGAATGACTACTTAAGCTGAATGGTCATATTCGGCCCATCGGGAATATCTTCATCGAACCAACGTGCTGTCACGGTTTTGGTTTCAGTATAAAAACGCACAGCTTGTTTTCCGTAGGCGTGCAGATCACCGTAAAAACTGCCTCGCCAACCGGTAAATGAAAAGAAAGGTAATGGTACTGGAATAGGCACATTAATCCCGACCTGCCCGACTTGAATATGATGCTGGTATTTACGAGCAGCGGCCCCGGAGCGAGTAAAGATGGAAGTACCATTGCCATAAGGATTGGCATTCACCAAAGCAATCGCCTCATCCAGCGTTTCCACTTCAAGACACACCAGCACCGGGCCAAATACCTCTTGCTGGTAGATGGCCATGTCTGTCGTTACCCCACTGAATAACGTCGGGCCAAACCAATTGCCGCCAGGATAGTCAGCGACAGTACAATGACTCCCATCGAGTTCACACACCGCACCTTGCTGTTTCGCTTCCTCCACCAATGTTGTCACGCGTTGCTTGGCATCAGGACTGATCAACGGACCAAACGCGGCGTTCTCATCATCCCACACGCCGGGTGACACTTTAGACATTGCCACACACAGATCCGGAATTACCTCTTTAGCGTCCCCCACCAGTACAACAACAGAGATAGCCATACAACGCTGTCCCGCCGCTCCAACCGATGCACCAACCAAATTGTTCACGACCTGATCCATATTGGCATCTGGCATCACTACCATATGGTTCTTCGCCCCGGCAAAGGCCTGTACCCGCTTGAAGTGCTGCGTAGCCGTTTGATAGATATAGCGCGCCACAGGCACTGAGCCGACAAATGAAATTGTCCGAATGTCGGGATGGGTCAGCAAATAATCGACCTGCTCTTTGCCGCCATGTACTATCTGCAACACCCCTTTAGGTGCGCCTGCTTGCTCAAACAATTCCGCTAATCGAATCGCAGTCAGTGGTACTTGTTCAGACGGTTTGAGAATAAAGGTATTACCCGCCGCAATCGCCATGGGAAACATCCATAAAGGGATCATCGCAGGGAAATTAAACGGGGTAATGCCACAGCACACCCCAAGCGGCTGTACCAGTGAATAACTGTCAATGTCACTGGCGACATTTTCAACGGTTTCCCCCATCATCAGGCTCGCCATATTGGCGGCTTGTTCCACCACCTCAATACCGCGCCACACATCACCTTTGGCATCCGCGAGGTTTTTCCCGGTTTCAGTCGACAATAAGGTCGCGATTTCATCATGGTGGGTTTTCAACAAATATTGATAAGAGAGCATTAACCTCGCCCGCTCAGGCGTCGGCACTTCACGCCAGGTGGTAAATACCTCACAGGCACTGGCAACAGCCTCAGCCATTTCCTGCTCAGTCGTGTCGGGTAACTGTGCTATTGGCTGGTTAGTGGCCGGATTGGTCACATCAGTCCACTGATCAGAGAGTGATTTTTTAAATTCACCGTTGATGTACAGAGGTACGGTTGGAATATCAATATTGTCATTCATTGTGGCACCTCAACAGCAATGGCCGTCGCTTCACCGCCACCAATACAACACGCCGCCACGCCTGTAACAGCACGGCCAGTCATATCTCGCTGACGGTTTAACCGGTGGATTAAGGTCACTAAAATACGCGCACCACTGGCCCCTATCGGATGCCCAAGTGCGCATGCGCCACCATCAGGGTTAACCCGATCAGGTAACAGGTTCAATTCCCGCATCGCCATTTGAGTGACAACTGCAAATGCTTCATTAATTTCCCAGCTGTCGACCGCATCGGTTTGCCATTGCAAATCTGTCATTAATTGGCGAATGGCATAAACGGGAGCCACAGTAAATTCACTCGGCGCTCTGGCGTGTGTGGTGTGACCGCGGATGATAGCCAGGGGTTTGATACCCTGCTGACGGGCAACATCGGCATCCATTAAGATCAATGCCGCTGCACCATCTGAGATCGAACTCGAATTTGCAGCCGTCACACTACCAGCAGGATCGAAGGCGGGTTTCAGTTGGGCAATGTTATCTACATTGATTTCGCCGGGATGCTCATCGACACGAACGATATGGTGGCCATGTCGTTCTGATACTTTAATCGGGACAATTTCTTGTTCAAACCAGCCCAGTTCCTGTGCGGCTAATGCACGTTCGACTGATTTGATAGCCCACTTGTCCATACTCTGGCGGGAAAAATGCTGATCATCAGCCAGTTTCTGCGCATAAACACCCATTAATCTACCGTCATACGCATCCTGTAAACCGTCGAGGAACATATGATCATGTAAGGTGCCATGACCCAGACGCTGACCCGCTCGCGCCTGCAACTGCAGGTAAGGGGCATTGGTCATGCTTTCCATTCCGCCTGTGACAACTGTTTGATGATTACCAACACGAATTGCGTCGTATCCCAGCATGACGGCCTTCATTCCTGAACCACACACTTTATTGATGGTAGTACACCCCACAGAGCTAGGAATACCCGCACCAAGGGCAGCCTGACGTGCCGGTGCCTGACCGACACCTGCCGTTAATACATTCCCCATCAGCACTTCATCGACCATTTCAGCCGAGATCCCTGCGGCGTTCAAGCTGGCAGCAATGGCATACTGCCCAAGCTTTGGGGCTGATAGTGACGATAACTCCCCTTGAAAGCTCCCAATTGGGGTTCGATTGGCTGCGATAACCCAAACTTCTTTATTCATACCGAGCTCCGCCTATTGCGAATGAAGGATGATTCTTGACGTTTACGTAAGCATAGCACTAACATTTACGTAAACGTTAAGAAACACAATACCCACAAGTCGACCGATACAGGGGTACAGTACGGTGGAAACGTTCAAGATAAGCGAGCTTGCCAATGAATTTGATATCACCACCCGAAGCATCCGGTTTTATGAGGATGTAGGACTGCTACAGCCTGATCGTCAAGGCAATATCCGGGTATATCAACGACGGGATAAAATAAGACTGAAACTGATTTTGCGCGGGAAACGTCTCGGGTTTTCGCTGGCTGAAATACGGGAATTATTCGAACTGTATGACACCCATCAGAGCCATCATCAACTGCATAAAATGCTCGATATTATTAATGATAAACAGGCCATTCTTGAGCGCCAGCTTGAAGACATTACCGTTGTGATGAAAGAGCTAAACATCGCCAGAAACCGCTGTCAGCAAGCATTAAACAGCTCATAAGTCATCGTCTGCTTCTTCTTGTTATTCGCTCATAACCCCCTATGAGGAAAATCTCTAGGAGCGCCAATGAAAGACATCATTACGCCGCTGAATTTTGGATTAGGTGAAACCATCGACATGCTACGAGAACATGTCAGTGGGTTTGCCGAGAATACTATCGCCCCACTCGCGGCTGAAATAGATAGTGACAATCAATTTCCCAATCACCTATGGCCCAAACTTGGTGAAATGGGACTCCTTGGCGTCACCGTCAGTGAACAATATGGCGGGGCCGATATGGGGTATCTCGCCCATGTGGTTGCCATGGAAGAAATAAGCCGCGCATCAGCCTCTGTCGGATTAAGTTACGGTGCCCACTCAAACCTCTGTGTAAACCAAATATTCCGCCATGGTACGCTCGAACAAAAAGCCAAATACCTCCCGCCGCTGATTTCAGGGCAACACGTTGGTGCCTTGGCAATGAGTGAACCCAATGCTGGGTCTGATGTGGTTAGCATGCAGCTAAAAGCAGAACAACAAGGTGACCACTACGTCCTTAACGGCAGTAAAATGTGGATCACCAATGGTCCTGATGCCCATACAGTGGTGGTGTACGCCAAAACCGCCCCAGACCAAGGCGCACACGGTATTTCAGCATTCATTATTGAACAGGGCTTTAGTGGATTTCACCACGCTCAGAAACTCGATAAGTTAGGCATGCGCGGCTCTAACACCTGCGAACTGGTTTTTGAAAACTGCATCGTCCCCGCCGATAACCTCTTGGGCGAGCTTCACCACGGAGTCAATGTACTCATGAGCGGGCTCGACTATGAACGCGTAGTACTTGCAGCAGGGCCATTAGGGATCATGCGCGCCTGTTTAGATCTGGTCTTACCCTATATTCATGACCGAAAACAGTTTGGCCGCGCTATCGGGGAGTTCCAACTGATACAAGCGAAAATCGCCGATATGTACACCCGCACCAACGCCGCCCGTGCCTATGTATACACCGTCGCCGCTGCCTGTGATCGCGGGGAGGCAACCCGCAAAGATGCAGCGGGGGTGATCCTCTATGCCGCCGAGCTTGCCACCCAGCTGGCATTGGATGCTATACAACTTCTTGGCGGTAACGGCTATATCAATGAATTTCCGGCCGGCCGTTTATTGCGCGATGCCAAGTTGTATGAGATCGGGGCTGGTACCTCTGAAATCCGGCGAATGCTAGTCGGACGTGAATTGTTTGAAGAATCTAAATAAAGAAAGGAATAGCCATGGCTATCATTCAAACAGCCATCGACCACGATGACCGTTTCTATCAAAACAATTACCGCGACATGTCACTCTTGGTTGAGCAACTGCAAGCACATATCGATACCATCAAATGTGGTGGCGGCACTGCAGCAATGGAAAAACAAAAGCAAAAAGGCAAAAATCCGGTACGTACTCGTATTGAAATGCTAATTGATCCAGACAGTCATTTTCTTGAAATCGGTCAGTTTGCCGCGTGGGATGTCTACGACGAGGCAGTTCCTTGTGCAGGCGTTGTCGCCGGGATCGGTCAGGTATCCGGTATTGATTGCATGATCGTCGCTAATGACCCCTCAGTTAAAGGCGGCACCTATTACCCCCTCACCGTTAAGAAGCACCTACGGGCACAGGAAATCGCCGAACGCTGTCACCTGCCCTGCCTGTATTTGGTAGACTCTGGCGGTGCCAACCTGCCTCATCAGGCTGAGGTTTTCCCCGACAGGGATCACTTTGGCCGCATCTTTTACAATCAAGCCCGCATGTCAGCCAAAGGGATCCCACAAATTGCGGTAGTGATGGGTTCATGCACAGCGGGGGGCGCCTATGTCCCGGCCATGGCGGATATGTCAATTATAATCAAAGAACAGGGCACCATTTTCCTCGCCGGCCCGCCACTGGTAAAAGCGGCTACAGGTGAAATAGTGACGGCAGAAGCCCTTGGCGGCGCTTACGTTCACTGCAAAACCTCGGGGGTCGCCGACTACTTCGCCAACGATGAACAACATGCGCTAGATCTGGCAAGACAAGCGATAGACAACTGCAACTTGCCACCGACAACATCCGGCAATCAACCACCACTGCGATCACAATCCTGGCCATCCCCACTTTATCCTGCAGATGAATTACTCGGTATTGCCTGTACAGACCTGCGCATGCCACTCAGCATCCGCGAAGTCATTGCCCGAGTTGTTGACGGCTCAGCATTTGATGAATTCAAAGCACTGTACGGCACCACTCTGGTGTGTGGGTTCGCCACATTATTTGGTCAACCTATCGGCATTGTTGCTAATAACGGTATTTTATTTTCAGAGTCAGCGCAAAAAGGCACGCACTTTATCGAGCTCTGCTGTAAACGAAAAATCCCCCTGCTGTTTTTGCAAAACATTACCGGATTCATGGTCGGCAAAAAAGTGGAAGCCGAAGGCATCGCCAAACACGGCGCAAAAATGGTCATGGCAGTCGCGTGTGCCGATGTGCCTAAGTTTACCGTGATCGTGGGCGGCTCCTATGGTGCGGGCAATTATGGCATGTGCGGCCGGGCCTATAGTCCGACCATGATGTGGATGTGGCCCAATGCCCGAATATCAGTCATGGGGGGTGAACAAGCCGCTGGGGTTCTCGCGCAAGTGAATAATGACAATAAACAGCAACGGGGTGAGCAATGGACAGCCAGTGATGAAGACGCCTTCAAACAACCCATTCGCGAACTCTATGAACAGCAAGGCAGCCCCTATTATGCCAGTGCCCGATTATGGGATGACGGCATCATAGATCCCCGCCACACCCGTGACGTCGTAGGCCGCGCACTCTGTGCCAGCCTGCGAGCCCCGATACCAGATAGTCAATTTGGCATATTCAGAATGTAGAAAAGGCCTAACCATGACGATGAAAAAAGGAAAGATAGATAGCCTAACGCTTCATCAACACGCGACAGATCCGGTGCTGTGCACGGTCGATGCCGATGGTATTGCGACCCTCACCCTTAATCGGCCTCATGTTCACAATGCCTTCGACAACCACAGTATTGCCACCCTACTCGACTACCTAAACCAGTTAAGTGCGCTGCCGATGCTAAGGCTTTTGGTACTACGAGCTAATGGCCGCCATTTTAGTGCTGGCGCAGATTTAGGCTGGATGCAGTCCATGATTACAATCAGCAATGAAGAGAACATCAAAGATGCCAATCAGTTAGCAGATCTGCTTCACACACTCGATACCTTCCCGACACCAACCATTGCCCTCATTCAAGGCTATGCTTATGGCGGCGCATTAGGACTGATTTGCTGCTGTGATATCGCCATCGCCAGCAGAGACGCCCGTTTCTGCTTTAGTGAAGTAAAAATTGGCTTAATTCCAGCAACAATCGCCCCTTACGTCTGCCGATCGTTAGGACAACGGCAAGCGCGTCGCTATATGTTAACCGCTGAAATTATCAGTGCCCACCAAGCCACCCACCTCAACCTGATTCATCGCATCGTCGCAACATCAAAAACATTGGATGATTCACTACAGCACCATATCGACATGATCTTAACCAACAGCCCCAATGCCATGCGTAAAGCAAAAGTGCTTTGTAAAGCCTGCGAAACCGACGCCATTGATGCGGCTCTACGCCAAAAAACGGCACAGATGATGGCTGAAATCAGAACATCCCCAGAAGGTCAGGAAGGATTAAATGCCTTCTTAGCGAAACGACTTCCAGAGTGGAATGATGGCAATGAGTAATCTCGTGAATGATTCACACCCAGACCTACACATAGGTCAAAAAAGTGCCGCCTTTTCCTCCGCTATAGCTGCGAGTCTTCCTGATAAGGTCACCATTTTCGAAGTCGGCGCAAGAGATGGCCTTCAGAACGAACAAGCAATAAGTACAAAAAACAAAATCGCCTTCATTAACGCATTATCAATGACTGGCCTCAAAAACATTGAAGCAGGTGCGTTTGTCTCTGCCAATCGCGTACCACAAATGGCGGATTCTATAGGAGTACTGCAAACGATTAATCGTCGTGATAATGTACGCTACTCAGCCTTAACCCCTAATATCAGGGGGTTTGAAATGGCACTGTGCGCCCATGTTGATGAGATTGCCATTTTTGGGTCAGCCTCTGAAGGCTTTAGCCAACACAATATTAACTGCTCTATCAGTGAGAGCATGGCGCGGTTCGAGCCAGTGATCTCACTGGCAAAATTGCATGGAATACCAACCCGAGGATACCTTTCATGCGTCACCGATTGCCCTTATGATGGCCCGACATCCCCCGGTAAGGTTGCCGATATTGCAAAAGCATTCATCGACATGGGCTGCTATCAAATCTCGCTGGGTGATACCATAGGTACAGGAACTCCGCTACGTATTGCTACCATGCTAGAAGCCGTTGCCAATCAAATCCCCGTCGAAGCACTGGCGGTACACTTTCACAACACCTGGGGACAAGCGCTACCTAATATCTACCAAGCGCTATTAATGGGAATAACAACGATAGACAGTAGCGTTGCAGGGCTTGGTGGTTGCCCCTACGCTCCCGGCGCAAGTGGCAACGTAGCCACCGAAGATGTCGTTTATCTCTGTCACCAACTTGGTATTGAAACAGGTATCGACCTCAATAAGATTGCACAAGCCGGCTGGCTGGTATGTCAGGCATTACAAATAAAACCACGATCGCATGTCTCACTTGCATTACAAGCCCTGCATAAAATAGGATAGCCAGCCTAAATCGCGGTTAACTCTCAGAACGGAGAAACCGCTGTTCTGCTTCAAGTTCATTCACTGCGCGCCATAATTTAAGCTCTCTATCACGAAACTTATCGGTATGCTGAATAGAACCTTCAACCTTTAACAAATCCATTGGACCAATATAATGGTCAATATGACTATTAAAGATCGTTCGAAATTCCTCTAACGTTGGCATTCTATTATTGTCATCTTCAAATGATTCAAAGATATCAGTCACTTTGCATGAAATATCACGCTTTATGCCATCGAGATCTACACTATTCATTCGTCTACTCCAACATGTCTTACCTGGCTGCCTTGTTATCAAGACACATAGAGTGTAGTTGAACAATTGAATCCCGGTTGGAAAATGGAATTTTTCGTTTATTAGAAACTAATCTCATTTTATCCACTGCCAACATTCACTCAATATGACTGAATGAGGATAGCTATAATCTATCCAGACCAACTCACATTTGTGAACTATGGGAGGAATGTAAGATGAAAACATCAAGAAATTTCGCCCATAGAGAAATAACCACGAAAAGACAATCAATAATTCTCATATCAATATTAATCTTTGTTTATTCAACCCCCTCGTTTTCTGACACGAACTATTTCGGATACGATACTCATAATGAGGCAATAAACAATGATGAAATATCTGAAGACACCAACGAAATCCAGCAGTGGATTAATGAAACGCAAGACACCATCTCAAACACAATTCATGAATACTGTCGCTCAATCGATCATTTTCTTGCTAAAAATGACGATGAAGACCCACTTCTAAATCGCAGCTATTTAAAGATCAAATTCAAGCCAAGGTACAGTCACCGTGAAGACTTTAGTGGTGATGCCAGTGTTAAACTTAAAATTGACCTTCCTCATACAAAAAGAAACTGGAAGCTCATATTAGACACTGACCCTGATGACTTCGACCGATTAGAAGATAAAGAACGTGGTATCAGTGATAACAGCGACAGCAGTTTATCAGGGGTTGTCGGAGGCGTGAGTCTGCAGGGCCGACAATGGGGGCGCTGGGAAACGAACTTTGACCTTGGTGTCAAAATTAAGCTGCCTATCGACCCCTTTACCCGCGCCGACCTTCGTCGAGTCGATAGGCTCAGCAGCAGCTGGACCAGCCGCATTAAACAAGAAATATTTTATTATCACTCAAAGGGGCCTGGCGCAATTACATCGTTCAACTTCTATTTTGCACAACCCAGTGATCCAACAACCATATTACGATTAAGTACAAGTGCACAGTATCTTGATACTGATAACAATTGGGAGTTTGTCTATCAGACTGAAATTTTTGACCGCTTAAACAATGATAACTTAATGCAGTATTCATTAGGACTCAGCGCTGATTCACGGCCAAACTACTCAATTACCAACTCATGGATTTCAATATCCTGGAAGCACCAGCTATATAAAGATTGGTTATACATGACTGTAACGCCAGAGCTCAATTTTCAGGATGAGTTTAACTATAAAGTCAACCCCGGGATCATGTTTGAGTTTGAGCTCTTTTTCACCGCTGAAGGAGGCATTGACCGATTGGCCCGGAAAATACCCAAACCTAATTAGTCAGCCTCTGCCGCCTCGCATTACTTAGCCCGAGACATCTCTAACGGATCGCTATAGTAATTTTCACAGTCATTCACCAACTGCGTATGCAGAAAGCGGTAAGTCGTTTGGATCATACCTTCAACCTCGTTGATATACCTCGCCGTCAGATCTGTATTCGCTTGCAATAAATTAGTTGAGAAAAGAGGCTTTATACTAACTGTCCCCCAGTCATACTGAATATGTGCAACATAAATACTGGGGATATTTTCGGGTATTTTAAAGACCAGCGTTTTATTACAAGGGATGAAATCGCCTTGGTTTTGTCCACTCGCATCCATCACCGACGTCGTTGATATACCAATGACATCGCCGGGATAAGCTTCGCCAATAATATAATCGTTATCAACGGTGCTTTGGTATTTGACGGTCGAGACCATATCCTCGATAAATACATAGTTATCGATGGTTCCTTTCGATAAGGTCAAATCGTAGAGCGCATTGTTATTGCCAATGACAAAGTAGACTTTGTCTTTGCTGGCTTCTGTGTTCTCAGCAGCCGTATTGGAGGTAGCTGCACAACCTGATAACGCCATGATCGCCATGGCACCCGCGAACGTTCTGATCATATCTCCTCCCTGATGCATGATAGCTACACTACTTACAGTATCAGACTAACACCGTGTCTGCATAATCCAGTCACTGCAAGATTGTCGTTAACCAATTTTCCCACTCTGTGACCACAAACAAAAAAACTCGCTATTACTGAAATTCACCATATCTCAACCGCCATTCTTAACGAGGAGTTGAGCTAACCATATAAGGCATGATTACATTTACTTTATTACAAAGAAAAAATGTGAAACTCACTATAGAAAACCACACTGCCAGTTGACCAAGAATAACACATCACATTTAAATTAAACATTGATATAAAAATACTTATTTTGACTATCATGAAATAATTTCCTTCTTCACGTAAAAATAGTATATAAGGATACATACATGACATTTAAGCATAATGAAGAAATAGTTTTCACAAAACTATCTCGTCATGTTCATACTGTGTTTTTGCACTGTAGTGCATCAGATAACCCTAGCCATGATTCAATTTCAACCATTAGAAAATGGCATTTGAAACGAGGATTTAACGAAGTTGGCTATCATTTTTTTATAAGTAAAAATGGTGATATTCATCTAGGGAGAAGTCTAGAAAAAACACCCGCTGCTCAAAAGGGTCATAATACTGGTAGTATTGCAATTTGTTTGCATGGCTTAAAAAAAGAAAAATTCACTGAAAAACAAATCAGTTCAGTAAAAAAACTCTGTTCTGTTATAAACAATGAATATAGTGGAAAAATGAAATTTCGAGGTCACTGCGAAGTATCAAGTAAATCCTGTCCTGTCTTTGATTACAAATCCACACTTAAATTAGATGAGGACCATTTGATTAACAACTCAATCACAAACACTCAATTTATTACTAAAGGCCGCATCGCTATTGCACATAATATTCTTGAATTATTTTCAACGGGAAATAAAGTTATTGAAATTCAAAAAGTTCTTTTTGAATCTGGCTATTTTACTAAAATTGATGGTATATATGGACAAGCGACAAAAGCTAGTGTTGAAGCATTCCAACGAGATAATAAACTGAAAATTGATGGTATCGTAGGACCTAAAACAATTGAGATAATGGGAACGCTTCGATTAGGCTCTATAGGAACTGCTGTAAAGTTATTACAATCACAACTTAAAATTAAAGGATATAAAGAAGTAATTAATGGGAAGTTTGAACACAAGACAGATAAAAATGTAAAAGCATTTCAAACATCAAATAACCTTAAACCTGATGGGATTGTAGGAAAGAAAACAAAACAAAAATTATTTGGAACTATCAAATCACAAAAACAATATTAAGTAGATAACCTCATGAATAATAATATTTTCATTGTGACATCTTTATCATTTTTACTTAGTACCACAGCATGCGCAGAGGATAGCCACAATACACAATTCAATACATTACATTGCTTAGGTACTGAACCTTTTTGGTCTATTGATTTACAGGAAAATGACATTAGACTCGAAGATTTAAACATGACTGAGCAGCACTTTAAATTAACACAAGTAATTATGAGCAGTAACCATACTAATAAATGGTTTCTCACAGCAAAAAGTAAAAACCAGAATGATTTGCTAACAATCTCCTTAAGCAAAACCGGGCAGTGTTCAGATGATATGTCAGACTTTAATTATGAATACGAGATAATTGTATCAACACCCGATGCCCTTGTTTTAAGCGGGTGCTGTAATAGAATTGATACCACTGAAAAGTGAACCGTTATTTCTGATTGATACCGACTATTGTTGTTGTAGCCAAGCACCAGCAAATGATCCCTACGACTAAAGTCAATAGTTCATGACCACATCGAGTAGGGTGAGGCGTCGCCGCCTCATCCCTCTCACAGAACCGTACGTACGGACCTCGTATACGGCTCATGTACATTTCCATTCAGCGTAAGTGCTGAACACATGCCCTGTCACAACATGTTCAATATTGACTAAACCAAGTTCATTGAACCATTGATTTGTCATAGCGTAGCTCGATAACGGACTCGCAGAGCTTCTCCAGCCTGTCATTCGTATGTGACTAAACGGCGGTTTATATCCTCGCTGTTTCAATTCTCGATGAAGCTTA
>NZ_JAKJSL010000051.1:0-58467 GCF_050336815.1 Photobacterium nomapromontoriensis | reverse complement strand
CAACTCAAGCTCTGGAAGAAGCCAAGTAAGCTTCATCGAGAATTGAAACAGCGAGGATATAAACCGCCGTTTAGTCACATACGAATGACAGGCTGGAGAAGCTCTGCGAGTCCGTTATCGAGCTACGCTATGACAAATCAATGGTTCAATGAACTTGGTTTAGTCAATATTGAACATGTTGTGACAGGGCATGTGTTCAGCACTTACGCTGAATGGAAATGTACATGAGCCGTATACGAGGTCCGTACGTACGGTTCTGTGAGAGGGATGAGGCGGCGACGCCTCACCCTACTCGATGTGTTTGTGTACTTATTACTTATTACTTATTACTTATTACTTATTACTGTTATTCCCCTTGCTTATTCATCTTCCAGTGTCCTTGGGGGGATTAGAATTGGCAGCGCTCAAGCAGCTTCTCTTTATACAGGGTGGGGGTTTGGCCACGCTGGCGCTGAAAGGCCTTACTAAAGCTTTGGGTGCTGGTGTAGCCGAGTGCTTGTGCAATCTCTTTTATCGGCAGATCTGCCTGCATATATTTAATTGCTTGATTACACAATACATAGCTTGTGATGGCGGTAAAGTTCCAACCAAAGTTGTGCAATCTGCGCTGAAATTGCTGGCGGGAGAGATTCAATCGACTAGCAAGAAAATCGACAGTCGGGTAGCCATAATACCGAGAGTAGTTGATAAGTTCGTAGAGCACCTTGGCCGTATCATGAGGCTGCGGCATATTGAGAAATTCATCCATTTCTAGGTTAGATAGCATCATAGGCCGGTTATATTGGCAGGGCTGTTTGTTGCCATGCTCTAAAATAGACAAATCAAGCCAGACTTTGGTGCGCGGAGCATTCCAGCGTACATCACAACCGAAAAAGGCCTCAAGTTCACCATTTCCACAGCGCGGTCCGCTGATTTCAACATGCAGTGGCGTATAGTTTTCCCCCATGAAGTATTTCAGCGTATTGGTCAGCATACACGCCATTCTCAGGCTGTCATGAAGCCTCCCTCTACCATGAGAAAAATGGTTGTCATAACACCATTTGATGATTTTTCCTGATATTTCCCCATGAAAACTGGCGCCTGATTGTAGGCAAGATGTCCCATAGTTAATTCGGCGAAAAGCCAAGGCGAGATCCGGGGTAGAGAGTAACCAATTACCTAACATATCTACCTGCGTGAAGGTTAGATCGGGGGCAAGTTTAGCCATATAAGCCGGATCATCAACCCACGTTTCAATGTCTTCTAGCCATTGGTTTACGTCCATAAAGGGGAGCAGCGACATGGATTCGGTAAGCAATTTGTCGGGTAGCTGCAGCTGGCTAGGGGTAATGCCATAGTGTTTTTCCAGAGCTCGAATCACAGGACGGATCAAAATTGATCGAATAAAAGAGACGTCAAACAAGGTTTTAGGTAAAGGCATAGTGGCTCAATTTTTACGTATGACATGACTGGTGTGGTCAGATTGATTCAAATATTAGCACTGTTTTAATTAAATCGAACCACTAATAGTGCGTAGATCACTTTTTTAGGCAAACTGACCACATAAAAATTACATGTTAGTTCAATTATTATTTTGAGTAGAAGTGGAGCAAGTGAATGAGTCTGGTCAGTATGCCATTTGTCGATACTGGGGTTGATACTGCGCTGCATATTGTTGCCGCTGTGGTGTTGATAGGAACGATAGCCGCTGCAGGCTACGGGTTCTGGCGGATCCATGAACTCCCGATTCAGAAAGCACACACCAAAGAACATCACCAGCTGGGATTGATCACTGCCCTGACTTGGATCGGTTTTATCTGGCATTGGGTATGGGTGCTGGCGGTGTTTATTGCCTTTGTTGATGGAGAGCAAGCGTTACGCCGTATTCGTGATATCTGGAAGGGGGATGATGCGTCATCTTCACCGCAGAACAATGTCTCTGAAACGCAAGTGAATACGGTGCCAGCGATCAGCAAGAAGGAGATCGAAAATGCTTGAGGGGTTAGCGGTATGGGCACTGTTTATCTATTTATTACGCATGGTAGGGATGCCGTGGAATAAAGCCACCAAAGCGTTTGCCTACCTAGGGGGGGGGGGCTGGTTATTATTTGTTTGGGTTGGCTTAATCACTTATGCACCGATGGATATGTCGGGTGGCTCAGTGGTGCAGTCTCCCCATATTCAGCTGAGACCCGGTTCGGCACAGATCAAAGGCAATGTCACCGACATTTTTGTTCACCCCAATGAAGCGGTGAGTAAAGGACAGCTAATTTACAGCTTGGATGACAAGCCCTATCAAATTGCCTTGAACAAAGCTAAGGCGACGTTGAATGCGGCTGAGGTTGGATTATCAATCGCCAAGGAAGATGTGCGTATTGCTAACGAAGATTCACATGCTGCGTTGAAAGATATTGATATCGCGAATAATCAGCTGGTAGCGGCAAAAGAAGATCTGCAATGGAAGCAAACCACATTAAAGCGCTATGTTGATCAAAACAAGGCGGTGAACCACACCATCACCGAAACGCAATTGGATGAGCAGCGCACTGCGGTTGAGGTCGCGAAAGCTCAGTTAGTGACATTACAGTCCAAGCTGGAGAAATCCAAGCTGGCGGCAGATCGGGCTCAGTTAGGCTTTGAGAAGGCGAAACTGTTGGTAAACAGCCGTCAAGTTGATGTGCTGAGAGAGCAGGAAAATGTGGCTCAAGCCCAGTGGAACTTGGATAACACTAAAGTGTATGCCCCAGCTGATGGGTATCTGACGAATTTCATTACCCGAGAAGGACAGTATGTTGGAATACTTCCGCGTATTCAGATGTATACCAATGAAAAGTATGTCTTGATGCGGGTGAATCACCAAGCGATTCGTAACGTAAAAGTAGGCCAGCGCGCGGAATTCACCTCGGCGGTTTATCCCGGAAAGATTTTCAATGCGCAGGTGGAAGGGATCATTGAGGCAACGGGTGAAGCTCAGGGCAGCTTGCTGGCAAAAGATGCGAATGTCCGTCAGACCACAGGGCTTAATGCGATGAATAAACACCACTTTGTCCGACTTAAGCTGGATGAATCTGCAGGGTACGACATTCCAGTGGGATCGGTGGGGCTGGCATGGATCAGTGCTGAGAAGCCGATTAGTTTTATGCAGTTTCTGGATGTGATCCGAGGCATCATTATTCGTATGAAATCCCAGATCTACTATATTTGGTCCATGTAACCCGTGTGATCTAACCGCGTCATATACTGCCAGGGAGGAACTGAATCCTCCTCCCTATTTTAACTACACTGATTGTAGTGGCTGCAATTTCTCTTGGCTGAGGATTGCAGCTTTTTTTATATGTGTATCCCAGTTAACTCAAGGTGCATGATTCAGGGTAAAATAGTGAAGGTATAGCAAATCAGAGAGGCGACAGATGTTATTGCGACAAGGCTGGCGGTGGCGAATGGCAGATCGAATGAAGTTGAGGATCGTCACAGGCATGGCTTTTCTCATGGCGCAAGGTAGTGCTCAGGCAAAGCCATTAACACCAGACATTGAATTAGGCGATACGGTGGCGTCTGTCGCCTCGCTGCCGACTGCGTTTGATTGCTCTGCGATGTTTGATGAACAATTAACCTATTGTTTGGATAAGCAACGTCTATTTGGCCTTGATGCCGAACTGTTGGTGATCCGTTTTGATAATCAACATGTGGCTGAAGTGCAGTGGCAAATACCACTTACCTTGTCCAATTATAATACTGTGTTGAATGGCTTGCGGCGTGATGGTTATTCCTTTGTTTATCTCAAAGTTCATGATGAAAAGCTCGATGTATTGGCGGGCTTGCAGGTGCTGGACAGTCAAACATTGGATCAGCAGATGTTTGCATTAGCCAATCAATCAGATTTTACCGCGCAACGGGAGTACTGGTTAATGGATAACCGGACTTTCCAGAACGCGTACCGTAAAGGGATCGCCGATGTTGAAGCCTGGTTGGCTAGTGGTCAGTCGCAAGATGGTTTGGGTGATGAACGGCAGGTGATATTTCAGGTTGACTCGGACATGATAACGCTCACATATCGTTATCCATTTGCTCAGCCAACTGAATAACCTCAGTCTTGACGGAGTTTGTTGACCGGCGAGATTGGTGTGGGAAAGCGTCTAACCACCCAATAGGTTGAAATAATGAAGGTGGTCATGGTCGCCACCTGAATGAACAGTGCGGCTTGCATTGATAATAATCCGGTTTGCATTGCCGCATAGGCAACTAAAAAAGAAAATTCGCTGGCTTGGCTTAATCGGGCGCTAAGCTCTTTGCGCATAACAGGGGGCTCTTTGGCTAACTTGAGCGTAAGCGAAAATCCCCAGAATTTGACGATAACTAATACCCCGCCGAACAATAACCCCAATAAGCTGTAGAGATTGGCTTGGCTAAGATCCATCCTTGCCCCGATAGCGAAGAAAAACAGGATCAAAAAGAATTCCCGTAACGGTTTAAGGTGGACTGAAATCGCTTGTGATACCCGGCTGACAGCGATGGAAATGCCGGCAATGAAGGCGCCGCTTTCATAGGATAACCCCACTTGATGACTGAGTTCTGCCCAGAGAAAACACCACGCCAAGGTGGTCACAAAGGTGTATTCTTGTATGACATCAAACCGGGTAAATAGCGGCAGAATAAGATAACGCACGCCAGCAAACGCTAAGGCGCAGACAGCGGCAAACTTACCGAGCATGATTAAAAAACTGAGTAGCATAATATCGCCGTCACCCATGTTGATAAAAATGATCACACTGATTGCGAGCATGTCTTGAATTAGCAAAATACTGGTGATCATCTCGCCCATTCTTTTGTGATGAAGCGTTGTTGTCGGGATTAACTTCAGACCAATTACCGTACTGGAAAACATCAAAGAGGCAGCAATGAGGCTGGCATCCAAAATAGAAAATTGGATAGCCAGACAAAACAGCAAGGTGATGGAGAAGAAAAAGGCACAGGTGGTTAGCGTGACGATGGCACTTTCTTGAAATAAGCTGAGAAGTTTTTTCGGTTGTAGGTTCAGCCCGATCAAAAACAGGAGCAATATCACGCCAATATTACCGATTTGGGTGATGTTTTCTGCACTGGTAATGAGATTGAAGCCATGCGGGCCGATAAGCATGCCTGCTGCGATATAGGCCAGGATGATAGGCTGGCAGGCATAGAGAAATAGGGTGCCGAGTATGGCGGCACTGATGATAATGGCACACAGCTCGAAGATCAGTGGGGCTAACTCAGAGTCCATAGCAGCCGTCGAGTGTCAGTTGGATGAGTCTTAAGTGTGGCAGATCTGTCGTTAAACAGGTCATCACGTATTAAATTGTCTTAATTCTTCTCTGCGTGTTGAGTTTTAGAGTTAACACTCTAAAATTGGTACACCTAGGCAAAATGAAAGGCTTAAAGGGTCAAAAATGAAGATGAAGCCATTAGCGGTATTAATGTACAGCGCCGTGATGTTAGGCCCGGTAGTTGCTCAAGCTGCCGTTGAGCCAGCCATGAGTCCCCCCCATGAGGCCCAAGCTGAGAGGCAACATCCGGTCAGTTTTACCGATGCTTGGCAAGTGGTTGTGACTGGTAATGATGGTCTGGCCGCTGAGCGTGCCAATGTTGATCGTTCTCGTTATATGCAAGAAGCTGCGCGCGATCTCTACTTACCGAAAATTACCGCCACGGCCAAATATACTCGGCTAGATAAACCCGTTGAGATCAAACCTTCTGATCTTATTGAGAGCATGCCTGCGGGTGATACGATTGGCCGATTGGCGCAGTCATTAGGTATCAGTACCTCTAATATCGATAAACTTTTTACTTCCCAGTTGACTGATCGTGATGTTTTTACCAGTTCGATTCGCGCAGTCTGGCCTATTTTTACAGGCGGTAGGATCAACGCAGCTCAAGATATTGCTAAAGGAAAAACGGCGGAAGCGCAGTATTTAATGACAATGAAGCAGCAGGCGACATTTGAAGACTTATCCAAATTCTATTTTGGTGTCGCCATGACTCAGCAGGTATTGAATACCCGGATTGAGGTTGAGCAGGGACTGAAGAAACATTTTGAGCACGCTAAGAAGCTTGAACAACAAGGCCAGATTGCCAAAGTTGAGCGATTACAGGCACAAGCTTCTTATGATAAGGCTCGGGTCGAAAGACAAAAAGCTCAGCGTGATATGGAAATTGCTCAAGTTGCGCTGACTCAACTACTTAAGTTAGATACACCTGCCGTCCCTTCTACTCAGTTGTTTATCAATACCTCTTTACCTCCCATGTCGGCGTTTGTCGAAAAAACGCTGGTGGATTACCCGGGTCTGCACATTCTTGATGCCAAGAGGCAACAAGCTAATGGCCTGATCGACGTGGAAAAAGGCAAGTATTACCCAGAAGTTTTCCTGTACGGTAATTACAGTTTGCATGAAGACGACACCCTTGCCGCTAAAACCGCTCCGGACTGGGCTGTGGGCGTGGGGGTGAATATCCCGCTACTGGATAATTCGGGTCGCTCGGGGAAAGTTAAAGCCGCACACAGTGCTGTGAAGCAGGTGGATTACCTGCGTGCGCAGGCTGAGCAGGATCTTACCGTACTGGTCGAGAAAACCTACCGTGAAGCAATGCAGTCACTGGAGGAATATAACGGTCTGGCATCAAGCCTGTCATTAGCGAAAGAAAATGTGTTCTTGCGTGAGAAAGCCTTTCGCCAAGGTTTATCAACGTCATTAGATGTGGTTGATGCCGAGTTATTTCTTGCCAGCGTGAAAACCCAACGTGCTGCCGCCGCGTATCAGTATGTGATTTCTCTGACGCGTTTGCTCGCGGTGAGCGGTGAAATCAACAGTTTTAATCAGTATCAGCAATACCAAGGTATAGAGGTTCAGTCATGAGTAAGTTGAAGTCGAGTGCAGCAGTAATGGCTGCTGTTGTACCAGTTGCTGCGCTAGTAGGGTGGCTTGGCTATAACTTTTGGCTGGCTTATCAGCCTGAGCCGGTTCGTATGCAAGGGCAGATTGACGCTCAGCAATATAATATATCCTCGAAAGTGCCAGGGCGTATTGAGCAAGTATTAGTGCGTAAAGGCGATCAAGTCACGCAAGGGGAGCTCATTTTTACGCTACTAAGTCCAGAAATTGATGCCAAGTTAGAGCAGGCCAAAGCGGGAGAAGCCGCTGCGGGGGCTCTGGCTGAACAGGCCGAGAAAGGGGCGCGCCATCAGGAGATCGCGGCGGCGAAAGACCAATGGCAAAAAGCCAAAGTGGCCGCTGCCTTGATGGCAAAAACCTATAAGCGACTTGATAACCTGTATAAAGACGGCGTACTTTCCGAGCAGAAACGCGATGAGGCATATACGCAGTGGCAGGCATCACATTTTACCGAACAAGCCGCTTTTCAGATGTTTACGATGGCGCAAGAAGGCGCGCGTGAAGAAACCAAGCGGGCTGCATTTGATAAAGTACGTATGGCGGCTGGGGCGGTTGCCGAAGTGGAAGCGTATGCTGCCGATACTCAGGTCACCAGTTGGTTTGATGGTGAAGTAACTCAAATTCTCCTGCACCAAGGTGAGCTGGCTCCACAAGGCTTCCCGGTTGTGAGTGTGGTCGACATTAATGATGCCTGGGCGGTGTTTAATGTGCGAGAAGATAACCTGAAAAACTACCCAATGGGTGCAACGTTTGAGGCCGTTATTCCAGCACTGGCTGATGGCCCTCATACCTTTAAAGTCACCCATGTTGCGGTATTAGGTGATTTTGCAACGTGGCGAACCACTGATCCTGCTCAGGGTTTTGATATGCGTACTTTTGAGGTTGAAGCGCGTCCGGTAACCCCGATTGACGGGTTACGTGTGGGTATGAGTGTGATTGTAGAGTAATCACGCATGATATCTTATCAACCTACGACCACGGGTAAAGTCAGTAGCTTTACTCAACAGCTACTGCGAGAGTGGCGGCTGATCCGCAAAGATGGCTGGCTCGGTGCCATGGTGTCTTGGCTGCCATTATCACTGTTTATATTGATGTGGGGGATATTCTCGGTTGGGATTGCTCGGGATTTACCGATTGGTGTCGTTGATCTTGACCACAGTAAGCTGTCCAGACAGTTGATCCGTCAATATGATGCCAGCCCGGTGCTATCTGTTACGGCGGCTTTTCCATCTATTGATGCGGGGAGCCATGCATTACGGGGTGGTGATATCTATGCCCTGCTGGTGATCCCCTCGGATTTAGAATCTCATACCTTACTGGGTATGGCTCCGACGGTAACGACGTTCTATAACAGTCAGTTTATTTTGATTGGCAAATTGGTCCACTCGGCTGTTGCACAAGCTCAAGGCACGTTGAACGCGCAGATCGATACTTTAAAATACATGGTATCGGGAGATGTTGTTCCTCGGCAGGCATTAGGGCAAGCCGTTCCGTTGCAGTCTCAAGTTACGCCGTTGTATAACAGCAACAGTGATTATGGCCAGTTTCTGGTATCTGCGCTGATCCCGGCGATCTGGCAGATTGCCATCGTTGTTACCACGATTATGGCGTTAGCTGCCGAGCAGCGGGGTGGCGGAATGTCCCGTTGGCTGAACCACCAACCGGTACGAAATCTGCTGGCTAAACTACTTCCTTATACTGTGCTTTTTGTGGGGCAGGGCATGCTGTTCCTGCTGGCTCTATATGGGCTGTTAGGGTGGCCGATGCATGGTCACTGGAGCATATTGTTAATTGCTCAATGCTTGATGGTAGTGGCTTGTCAGGGGATCGCTTGTTTGCTGTATTTGCTACCGCTTGATGCAACTAAAGCGATGAGTTTGGCGGCGGGCTTAACCGCACCTGCTTTTGCTTTTGTCGGGATAACCTTTCCCGCGACCAATATGCCAATACTTGCTCAATGGTGGCGTGCCATCTTGCCTGTCTCACATTATTTAGAAGTGCAGGTCTATCAAGTCAATCAGGGTCAGAGTTGGCAGCAAGCAACACCACAACTGATCGCTTTACTCTTGTTTGCGATTAGCTTTTTGGTTGTTGTATGGCGGATCAGGCAGTTGGCTGGTCGCCAGGAGGCTGCGTTATGAGTTGGCGAACACTGTTTAAATTCGAACTACGGGCGATATTTACTAATCCATCTATTCTGTTCACCGTGTTTGGCGGGGTATTGATTTATTCGTTCCTTTACCCGATGCCTTATTCCCACCAACTGCCGCGAGAACAGCACATCGTGGTAGTGAATCTGGATAAAACGCAGCTTAGTCGACAATTGGTACGGATGGCTGATGCGACGCCACAGATAGAGGTGGTGGCGGAAGCGGAAAGTATTGCGGGTGCAAAAACCATGATCAATGCGGGTAAGGTACAAGGGATGTTAGTGATCCCAGCCAATTTTAACCGTGATGTATTGTTGGGGAAAAGCCCGACCTTGGCTTACGCTGGTGATGCGGCATATTTTTTGGTCTACGGCACAATAGTTGAAGGCTTGTCGACCGCGGGTGGCACGCTGGGGGCGCAAGTGAAAGTGGCACGAATGGTATTGTCAGGCGACAATATCGTTTTGGCGGCTGAGCAGTATGCCCCTATCAAGGTTAACATCCAGCCGGTTTTCAACCCGACGATGGGGTATGTGAACTATGTTGTTCCCGCGGTGTTTATTCTGATCTTGCACCAGACATTATTGATTGGCGTTGGATTGCTTGGCGCGGGGCAGAGTGAGTATCGACTTGCTGGAAATAGCGGTTACTGGCTTCACTATGCGGCATGGAAGGTGTTGTTGGTCAGAGGTATTGTGTTTGCGGGTATTTATTTTCCGCTGGTGATGTACTACTTGGGCTTTAGTTTTAATTTTTATCAGATCAGCCGTTTAGCGTCGATACCGGATTTATTGTTGGTTACCGTTCCGTTTCTGCTCAGTGTGATTTTCCTTGGGATCATCCTCGGGCAGTTGATCGTTCGGCGAGAACTGGTCACCGTGGTGGTACTGATGAGTTCGTTGCCGTTGGTGTTTTCGGCAGGGTTCATCTGGCCTGTTGAAGCTATCCCCGCACCGATTAATGCATTGGCCCAGTTGGCTCCTTCTACCCCAGCTATCAATGCATTCTTACGGTTGAACCAGATGGGGGCCAGTTTCGACCAAGTGTTTGGTTTATGGTTACAGCTATGGCTGCAGGTGGTGGTTTACGGTGTGATTGCGGTGGGATTGATGGTTCGAGTAAAACGCCAGTCTAAACCCCGTGTCAGTACGGTGAGTCACCCGATGTGACCATCGCCATGGTGTGAAGGTAGATGATGCAAAAAGAGCGATACGGATTAATGTATCGCTCTTTTTTTTATTGTTCGACTTGTGGCGCTTGATACGCTTTCGTTCCCCAAAGCGGTACCGTAGATAGGCTGTGCTTGAAGCTGCCTTCGGTTTCTTTTGTGGTGTAAGAGAGGTAGAGCAGGGTTTGGTTCTTCGGGTCGAAGATCCGTCTTACTTTCATCGATTTGAAAAAGATGCTTTTTGACTGCTTAAACACCACTTCACCCGATGCGCTCTTATCGATTTTCGCGATCATCTCAGGAGTAATATCGCCGGTCTGTCGACAAGAAATAGAACTATCACTTGGGTCTGAAAGGCTTAAGTTCGCTTCAATTGAGGCGATATGACAAGTCACACCGGTGACCTCTTCATCTTGAAGTGAGGATATTTTGATGTCTTTCAGGGTGAACATTCCTAACGAAACATCACCGACTTCATTATCAGAACAACCTGCAAGTAAGGTAGTGGCAGCAAGCACGCTAGCAAGTAATAACTTTGATTTCATTGTTATTCTCCATCATTTTTCATGATGATAGCAGTAATTAGCCTGAGACCCTAATGGCAGCCCTGTTATCAGCCGTTGTTCACGAATAAACGCGAGTGATCCCATGAAATGGAGAAGTATCACTCGCATCGATATGCGCTGAGAAGGGACGGATCAGAGTTTAAATTTACTGGTTAATGACGCTAGACGCTCACTTTCGGTTATCAGTGTTTCACTGGCCGTTTGTGTATGGTGTGCACTTTCCATTAAGGTTTCTGATGTCTGTTCTATTGAGCCAACACTGGTATGGAGATCGTTAATCATCGCCGTTTGTTCTTCTGTTGCAGCAGCAACCATGGTCATCATTGACGAGATATTTTCAGATGCGTGATAAATCGCTTCGATAGAATCCCCTGCTTTTTGTGTTTGTTCGAGCCCGGATTGCATTTTTAGTCGACTTTCATTCATCACATCACTGGCTTGTGACGCTTTGGCTTGAAGCGCACTGATAGTCATGTTGATCTCTGATATCGAGGTTTGGGTTTTTTGGGCAAGGTTACGTACTTCATCAGCGACCACGGCAAACCCTCTGCCTGCCTGTCCCGCGCGCGCGGCTTCAATGGCGGCATTTAGCGCTAATAAGTTGGTTTGGTCGGCGATAGAGCTGATCACCTCAGAGACGTTACCAATATTCTCACTGTCAGCATGTAGTTCATTGATAACTGTTGAGGCTTGGGTGATGATCTGGGACAGCGCTTCACTCTCTTCAATGGAGCTGCTGACAATATACCGACTGTCTGAAGACTCTTTGGTTGAAAGGCAAGCTTGCTCAGCGGTGTCATTGGTTTTATCGGCCACTTCATTCAATGCGACTTGCATTTGTGACATCGCATCAACGGCTTGGGTCATTTCAACTTTTTGACGGTCAGAGTTTACGGTCGTAATTTCAACTTGATCATGGAGTTCTCTGCTGATGCGACGAACAACACCCGCACTGTGGGTGATATCGCTGACTAGCGTGATCAGGCTTAATTGCATTTTATCGAATGATTGAGCAGCATCGCCAATCTCATCTCGGCCAAACACATTGAAATCTAATCGTGTGCCTAAGTCACCTTGTTCGACATTTTTCATTTGTGTCAGTAGCACGAGCATTGGTCGTTGAATTTTTTGTCTCAATACGTAGCTCAGAATAAAGAGTGCTAAAATCAAAATGGAAATTAAAACACTGGAGACAGTGATCAAATAAGTAATTTTATTGGATTCAAGCTCTTTAATGTGAAGTGACTCGCTGACTAAATTGCCTTGCAGCTGGCTTAATAAACCCACCGTATGATCGAAAGGAGCCAGCATTGGCCCTAGCATATTCGCGCGAGCTTCGATTAATTGACCATTATCTATTTGTCGTACATATTTTTCTTGCATAGTACGATATTTCGCAATGCTGCTGCTGTAGTCATTGACGAAATTTTGAATTCTTTGGCTATTAACGATAGCCTGCATTTGGGTCAGCGTGGTATCAACCAGCCGTTGGTTATCATTAATTTTAGCTAAAATAGCCCGGTGCTCGTTTTTATTGTCTGTTAATCCATAGTCGAGCGCAAATCTCCTGTAAGTTACTGTATAATAACGTAAATCTGAGATTGTAGATAAAAGGTTTACATTATTATCGACGACTGAATTGAAGTTATCTCTGACATTTGAAATGGAAATAAACAGGTACACACTTATCCCCAATATAGAGAGGATAATGATCGAAAAAACGGCGCGAAGGGATTGAACAATAGTAAGTGATGCCATACTGAACATTTTCAACATAAATTCCTTAGCTTAAGCTGATGTTAGTCCTTATAATTTTGCGGCACTTTATGCTATTTAGGTATGAATGTCTAATCGGTGTGAACGATTGAATTGATAGATGAATATTATATTCTCCCCGTTATCTCAAGCGGCTGGATTTCGTTGAAATACGCCGCTTGGATAGCGGGGAATCGGTATCGCTTATTTTCGGACGCTAGCGATTTATTCTTTAGCTTGATGGTGGCTAATTTGCCAGAGCTTCTCTGCGTGTGTACCAATAAGCCAGAAACTGAGGGCTAACGAGGCAAAGAAAATGGTTTTGTGCATGGAATCCCAGAAGTATTCAAAGAAACGCGTGTACAAGTTGATCAGCAAGAATGTGATACCAAAGCTGCGGGCTAGTTTATCGCCATTGCGAATGCCATAAAATAGTAACCCTAGACAAATTAAACCGGATAATAGTGCCCAGTGGATTAGCTCTATTTGCGATACTTTTGACCAGTCGGCCGCATTATCGTAGTTACCGACAATGGAGATCAACCATAGTGCAGAAAGAAGGTATAGTAATCCCATGAAGCGGGTAGGTTCATACAAATAATCGTATTGTTCTTGGTTTATGGCTGGTAGCTGATATTTTTTGTTTGGATTTTTTAGCCACCATGCACTTGTAAGCACCATTAAACCTATTACGACAAGTCGCCAGGCCATATTTAACCCGAGGAAGTAACCGCTAGGCTCTACAATGTAGCGGGTAAATTCTAGTCCCCAGCCAGCAAAGCTCAGTAAGGCAAATAACCAGATCAGCATACTGGAAAGGCGTATTCCCACGATGCTATAGACAAGGGTTAAAATGAGTAGAAAGAAAGAGACATCAACGCCTTCAAACCATGGTGTTTCACGTAGAAAGCCTGTCGATACGGCGGTAAACAGCACCCCAAAGAAGTAAATTGCTTCGTTGCTAAATTGTTTTTCTGGGTGCTTTTGTCGACGACGAAAACCGATGAAATAAGCCAGTAGTGCTAAGCATGCACTGATGACGGTAAGTACACTCGCCGGTGTATTAATCAGTTTAGCGAGTAGCGTCATTAGATAGTCGTCGGCCAATAAAACGCCGATAGAAATAATAAAACAGGTGATAGCAATCCAGAAGGAATAGACAGCGAGTAGTTTCCAGTCAAAACCAATAATGGTGTAGCTATCACGGAGTGCCTTAGCCGTGTCTACATTGATTGTTTGTTCTTTTTCCCAGTGCGCTATTGCCTGATTTAGCGTTTTAGCCTGGTTTTTAGTGATTTTCATCGTGAAGCCTTCATAAAACAAACACGCAGCCTAAGCTGCGTGTTGATTGTTTTGGGTACATTGATGCGTGACTGATGGCTTAGAGCGGATCGCCTTCATCAAGAATTTCTTCTGGCTGGAAAGTTAAAACATGTTGCTCAGAAGTGAGTGTGAGAACATTATTTTCCAGTGATGCATTATTCCACTCTTGTAATGATGTTGTCATTATCGATTCAACAGTGGCTTGCTCAGCCTGAATACAGGCCATTTTGGTTGAGCCCATGCTAGTAATACGGAATTTGTTTCCGTCGGCAATTTCAGCGCGACCCGTAAAGCGGTTACAACCGCCAAACCCCGCCACATTAAGGTCAGCATCGATAGCCATTCCTGTCATGATACGAGGTTCACTGATAGCAAGGTCCTTCCCATCAATTTTAGTCAGTACCCAGCTATGCTGAAGGCTATCAACCGTTAACACCTGCTTGGTCGTGGTATCACAGCCAACCAGAAAGAGTGAAATAGCGGATAATAGAATAAGCCATCTCTTCATTTGTATCACCTTAAATGTATTTGTATGGATATAATATTAGCACTCAGCAGAACGTTAGAATGCAGTGCTAGAGTAAAGGTAATTTCTCTAAACATTGTCGACAAACACAAGCTCCGGGCTTGAGGGCGCTAATATCACGTTTGTCTAACTCAAAACACCAGCAGGTTGAGTGTCCGGCACTTATCTCACAGAAGGCGGGTTTGCCACATTGGCTACAGATATGCGTAGAACGAATGCCTTGGATTTCTTCAATTTTCACATCTTGCTGTTCATCGCTCATCGCCGGCCACTGACTCAGTTCTTTCATTGTTCGATGGCATCCGCTACAGATACCGTTATGGTTTTTACATTTCGCGACACAAGGTGTTTTCACTGCAGGGTCTATTCATAGTGTATGACACGATAATGCCACACTACCACAGAGTGGCTAAGGTGTCTTGGCTGAGCGGTGTGGCGGTGTCATCATTTTATAAGTCTAAGTGAATGCTCACAATTTTCAGCATATCGACAAAACCATACATTTATTGACCCTTTAAGGTGACATGAGTATTTGTCATTCAAGTTGTCTTATAAAATCGCCTTTTCCATACATTTCAGCAAACTGCGCTAATGTGAGTCCTGCTTTATTTGTAGAATGTACATTGCAGTCTTCTTTATACAGTGTTTTTACTATACCTAGTTCTGCTTTTATCAAGGCTCCCATTATTGCGGTATTGCCTCGTTTATCTTTGATGCAGGCATTCGCACCGTGCTTGAGAAGAGTATCAACGGCTGCCGCTTGGCCTGAGTATGCTGCGACCATTAATGCTGTATAGCTTTGTTTATTTGTAATATTTACCGGGAAACCTGCTTCAAGGTATTTTTCCAGAACATCAACTTCACCAATTCGAGCCGCGCTAAAAAAGTAGCTAACAAGCTCATCATTTGCATGTGATACCATTGACGTTAAACATAATATTATGCTGATGATTATATGTTTCATATCGCCTCATTAAAGCCAGCACACAGACATGTGCTGGCTATTATCGTTACAGTTTTGATGCTAAATGTTTAACTTGTTTAATATCACCATTAACCGCTTTGGTTAATCGAGTACCATAATCACGATCAGCTTTATAGAAGTAGCTTAACATCGTTGCTTGGACGTGTTTGTTCTCTACTTTACCCAGATCACCCGATAGATTGGTGATGAGATCTTTCTTACCTTGCTCACTAAGCGTGTTATAAAACACACCCGCTTGGAAAAAATTACGCTCATTTTTGATTGGCATTTGTTGTGTCATGCCGATTAGTTTTGTTGAAGTGGCTTTGTATTGAGTATCATCTGACAAATTAACCATATTGCTCGGCTGGTAGTTAACATCAGACGTTGTATTGCCGTAGTTAGCGCTACCATCTTGGTTATAGTTTATCTTACCGATTTTCGGTGCATTAATCGGTAATAGTGAATGGTTCGCGCCTAAGCGGTACATTTGTGTGTCAGCGTACGCAAATACCCGTCCTTGTAGTAGGCGGTCTTCTGATGGCTCGATACCTGCAATCACGTTGGAAGGAGCAAAAGCGGCTTGCTCCGTTTCTTGGAAGAAGTTGTCAGGAACACGGTTAAGCGTCATGGTTCCGACTTTCTTTTCTGGTACGTCTAACCAAATTTTAGTGGCGTCCAGTCCATTGTAATCAAGCTTCTTGAGTTGTGCTGGTGTTAGCACTTTCACCATGAGATCCCATTGCGGGTAGTTTCCTTTCTTTATTTCACCATAAAGATCATTAGTGAGGTGATTAAAATCCATCCCCTGAACTTTAGCGATTTCGTGGGGGCGCAGGCTCTTGATACCTTGATGGCTCTTCCAGTGGAACTTCACATAGTTAACGTCACCTTTTTCATTCACGAATTTGTAGGAATGGACACCAAACCCATCCATTTGTCGGTATGATGCAGGAACCCCGAGGTTTGAATAAACCTGTGTCAGCATGTGTGTTGCGCCAGGCTGCGTACTTAGGAAATCAAATACGCGGTTTGCATCTTGAACATTGGTCACTGGTGATGGTTTGAATGCATGTACCATGTCAGGGAATTTTTTAGCATCACGGATGAAGAATACCGGAAGGTTATTACCGACCAGATCCCAGTTTCCGCTATCTGAATAGAACTTAGTTGCGAAGCCGCGTGGATCGCGCAGCGTTTCTGGTGATCCTTTACCGTGGACAACGGTCGAGAATCGGACAAAAACCGGTGTTTCTTTGCCTGCTTTTTGTAAAGGGGAAGCCATGGTTAAGGCACCGAAGTCACCACTTGATACGAATACACCATGTACACCTGTGCCACGGGCATGAACGACACGCTCAGGAATGCGTTCACGAGCAAAACGCTGCAGTTTTTGAATTAAATGCACATCTTGAAGTAGAACACTACCTGTTTCTCCGGCAGTCATAGAGTTTTGGTTATCGCCAATCGGGGCACCATTGTCACGGGTAATTATGGATGCTTGAGCGGATAGTGTTATAGCCAATGAAGTGACTAAAAGGGTTTTCTTAAACATGTATTTTCCTATTGTATTACTTGATAAAGCAATACCGATAATATAATCGAAATTGCAATATAATTAAGTTGAGACGATATAAATTGTTATATCTAAGGTGTATAGGTTAATTTTCGACATGATGATCAAATTTATGGTTGTTAATTACAATATATAACCTGTTCTTTTTAATTTTAATAAGTGGTATATAATTCTTTATGTTATATTTAAAATGCTTACACGAGCACTAAAATGTTTGTTATCTTGTGCATTATCTATTGATTGAGTGGAAATAAAAACGAGATGATTCTTCACCGTATTCATTTGTGGCTTTATATTTGATAGATTGAGAATTTTCTAATGTTATAGGAATAAATACACGGCCGTTTTTGTCTGTTTTATACATTTCACGATGTTGAGGTACATTTGTAATAGATACTGAGCTATTCGCTGCAGGTTGTCCGTTATTCGTCACTGTCACCCATGCACCATTATGTGTATCAGCAACGTGGATGTTTGCCAATGCATATGATGATACAAGAATGGTTGATGCGGCAGTAAGTAGTTGTAATTTAATCATAAATATTCCTTTGCGTTGGTATTGTTTGTTTTTACAAAATCACGTGTTTAAATGTGATGCTATTTATTGAGTGTTTAATCTGGATAATTAGATCCTGGAATTATCGTTTTTAACTATCACCATAATTATATGTATCTCTAACTGAACATGTAAGGAAATCCCTTCCAAATCAAGTACTCAATCACAATAGCGGTAAACAAGATGAACAGCTATTAATTACTTTAATAGATTATACCTATTGGAATTTAAAGACTATTTAGTGATAGCAGGGGCGATAGTTTAAATGAGTGCTGATGTGCAGATATGAATAGTGTGAAAAATGAACTTATTTTAAAATATAATCTTTTAAAACAAAAGGTTGTGTTTTATTGTTTTGAGTGAGCAACTAATGATATTTAAATATAAAATCAGTTGCTCATAAAATTGTTGAATATATCTATATCTAAGTTAATAACTAATGATGATTGAGTTTTATACACCTATTTAAAAGATCATACAAATAAATTTGTTATGATCGCAGTCGCCATATTGTCATTTCTGACAAGGAATGCTGAAATTTTCGTTTCGTTTCTCGGATCACGAAGGGGATCTCTTTCACTGCGATTAATTCAAAATGCGGGATCAGCGTTTCGGTTAAGCCATCCAGCGTGGTAAAGTTTTCACCATGTACTTTTACCCCTCCCAACCAGTTCGCTTTTTCGGTGTATTCTTCCAACCAGGTATAAGGTGACGTTATAACCAGATAACCGCCATTATTGAGTCGCTGATGGATAGTTGTCAGGAAGTGTTTGGGATCATTGAGGCGATCAATCAAGTTTGAGGCATAGATAAGATCATATCCTGAAAACTGGGCTTTAAGGTTACAGGCATCACCTTGAACAAAGTTGATTTTATTGGCAATAGTCTCATAACCCAGCTCAGACAGGGTTACACTCTTAAATTCGACGAGATCGCCTTCTGTTTTGATGGTGTAGCGTTTTTCTCCTTGTTCGGTCAGCGAGTAGGCTTGCTGTATAAAGCGAGCGGAAAAATCAATGCCGTCGACATGATCAAAGACTTTTGCTAGCTCAAAGGATGCTCGGCCGACAGAGCAACCAATATCGAGTGCTTTATGGTGATGAGCCAGTTGAATTTCTTGTAAGCATTGATGGATACCATGGACACAGAAATTAGATACAGAGAAGTACTCTTTTCCGTAATGGAATTCGAGATATTGAGAAATAAGCTCGTCAGTTTCATAGATATTGAGTGTTGCCATGGTGGTAGGATCTTGTGTTGACTCAACGTAACGAAATCCTGCATGTTGGTAGAAATGGCGACGAAAAGCATAGCGGGATGATCGGATAGATTCATTGCCGGTTGAAATCCAGGAGCCTCCTTTTATCAGGTTATGTTTGCCATCAAAGGTTGGGGTAGAAAAGTCATCATAAAGAGGATGGACCTGGAAGCCCTGGAAACCATCAATGCTTGTTTCTGTCCATTGCCATACATTACCAATAATGTCGCAAAAACCTTCGTGTTCAAAGCGGTCGACCGGACAAGAAGAGGCATAGTAACCCAGTTCAATATTGCCGGGTGGCTCATCCCACAGTGGTGAGTCGTTATCAATATTTTTCCGCAGTAAATACCATTCGGCTTCTGTCAGTAAGCGAATAGGCCGTTGCATTTGCTCGGCTTTCCAGTTACAGAACGCTTTGGCTTCAAGTTGGTTAACTTCTACAGGCCAATTTAATGGCAGCGAAATTTCCTCGGTTAAATTACGTTGCAGCCACTGTCCGTTATGGTAGCGCCAAAAACGGGGCATCTCAGCGTGAGTATAATGAAGCCAGGCTTTACCTTCTTCATTCCAATATCGAGGATGCCGGTAACCATCTGCACGGACAAATGCCATGAATTCTTGGTTAGAGACCAGGAATTTTGCGGCGTTGAAATCGTCAATGTGAAACGGCTGTTCACCGTATTCATTATCCCACCCATAAGTTGGATCATTGCTGGATTTACCTAATACCACGGTCTCACCCGATACAGAGAGCAAGCAGTTATCAGGGGCCGAAGCCGTATCTTTGCAGGATGACCAGCGAGGATCGGAATTGACTAACTCAATCGGAAGCTGTCGGATAATAACGGAAGATGTTTCTAAGTGGATACGTTCATGCTCGATCCCCATCATTAATACCCAAGCGACATCCTCTTGGGTGATGGGGAGGGTAATATCCATGGTATTAATGAGCTGATTAACCCTGTGCTTAACCGTGTCTCGATATGCCTTCACGTCAGGAACAGATGGCCAGTTATAATGACTATCATCTAAATCATCCCATGACATTTCATCGACGCCGATTGCAAACATAGACTCAAAGTGTTCATTGACCCGAGTATCGATGTATTTTCCCAGTTTAAGTTTATTAATATAGAAGGTTGCAGTATGGCCAAAATAGAATATCAGAGGATGGCGCAGTGGTTCGGCTTTGAGGTAATAGCCTCGATCATGATTGATGAGTTTAAAGAGTGATTCGTACAACTCCCAAGTGAGATTAAAAGCCGATTTAAGTTGCTGTCGTTTTTGTTCAGGGTCTTCACCCGTTAGTTGCAGTGTACGTGTTGCATATTCTAACGACTTATCCATTTAACAACCTTTTCCTGAAGTAGCGTATAAATAAAGATAGACACTGACAAAATGGTTTCAATGAAAAAGGCCATAATTATGAAAGAGTCAAAAATCAGATGGACGGTCCCAACATGGACATTGGTCGGCATAGGGCTATTACTCAATATTATCTCGGCAATGATGACTAATTTTTATATTGATGAGCTAACCCGGCAGGCAAATTCACTTATTCAGCGACAGCAGGCAAACGAAAAACTGATTAGTTTAACCTGGCAACAAGTTGAAACGATTGAGCGAAAACGGGAGCATATTTTAGTACTGCTAGCGACCAGTGAAGCGGCTAATACCACTCTGCCAGAGGTGATTGAATTGCAGTTGCAACAGGATGTGAATAACTGGCTACATCAAAATTTAACCAGTATTAGATTGGATAATTTACCCAACGTAATGATAAACATTGATACTGCCCAGATGGCATTGAGAGATAAAATTAATCAGCTTTATCTTGATAATTTAGATCTGGTAACTGATTATGGTGCGAAGATGAAATCGATATCTCGGTTACGAAATTTGGCTTTATTTTTGCAGATAATTGGATTGGCATTAGTTTTAGCCAGAGATCTCAATTGGCGTGATTATGCAAAATAAGCATTCTCGCGGTTACAGGCTCGCATGGATGAGCAAGGCTCTCGCGAGAGAGCCAAGGAAAAGAGTTTACTTACCCGCTATTTGTTGGTTGAGTGGAAAGCAAAACGAGAAGAACGTTTACCACTTTCTGTGGTTGCTTTGTATTTGATAGAGCGTGAGTTTTGCAAGGTTAAAGGAATGAATACGCGGCCGTGCTCATCGGTTTTATAACTTTTACGTTGTTGCGGTAAATTCGCAACAGAAACGGATGCATTAGCTGCAGGTTGGCCATTTTCGGTGACTGTTACCCATGCCCCGTTGTGCGTATCAGCGACACGGATATCTGCAATTGCAGAAGAAGACATAAGGATCACAGCGGCAGTCGTAAGTACTTTAAAGCTAGACATAATTTTCACCTTACTATTCATAATCGATGGCTTAAGCCGTTTGTTGTATGTGTCCAAAGTGGTAGCTACTGATTGGTCACATTCACAAGATAAGACCAGCCATCAAATACTATCTTTCATCATCATTATTGTTATGTTGTTAACATAAGGAATTAAGTTTGATACTTTTTTCATCTTAAGTATTAATGGACGGTTTTGCGCAATAATGTCGCTTAATCAATATATTTCATTCAGTTTTAGTATAGCTAGAAGAATCAACTTAGAAACTGTGAAATTTTACATTTATGTGAAATTAAATATTAACTTATTGATTTTTAACTGGTGTTTGTGTGTTTCAAACTCGATTATTATCGAGTGCTATTTTAGTTATAACAAGCAGTTATAACCACGGACTGTTGTATTTTTTAATTATAAAATAAGCGTGGTAATTCAATTGTTTTATAAAATATATATAATAATGTAGCTGTATGTTAGACCACAATGGTATTGTTTTTATTGAAAAAATTTCTTAGTGTGACTTATTGTTATAAAGGAAGAATACATGGATGTTGTGATCAGGCATGTTGAAAGAAAAGATATAACTGCGATTAGGGATTTATATGCGGGGAGTAGAGCATACAGTGGCACTCTGCAATTACCTTATCCTTCGTTAGATAAATGGGTTCAGCGTATAGAGAACATGCCAAGTAATGTGTATAGCCTATTAGCGGAGAACGATGGGAAAGTTGTTGGTCAGGCTAGTTTGCACATTGAAGAGAATCCACGCCGTCGACATGTTGCGGGCGTAGGCATGGCCGTCCATGATGATTTTCATCGAAATGGGGTGGGGACCCAGCTGTTATCGGCACTCGTCGATTTAGCTGAAAACTGGGCCGGTGTCACACGGATAGAGCTGACAGTATACACAGATAATGACGCCGCGATTGCTTTGTATGAAAAGTGCGGCTTTGTGATTGAAGGGACGGCTCGTCATTATGCTTTTCGCAATGGTGAGTACGTTGATATTTACTATATGGCGCGTATCAAGGTATAAATTTAGGTGCAAGTTATGGTGTAGCAGGGCTAGGTTCTGGGCGTTTCATTTCATAGTATTCGAGATCTTCGGAAATCATATTAACCCTGATAGCATCGCTTTTTGTCATGACATGGTTCATTCCAATTTTTTGCATTACTTTGCCTGAATTGGCTTCTCGACTAAAATGTTGACCATAAACACTGTCTATATTGAGACGATTGAAGCCAAATTCAACAAGCCGTTCAGCGGCTTCTGTGCAATATCCTCTTCCCCAGTAAGGCACACCAACCCAATAGCCTAATTGTGCTTTTCCATCATCAATATTATGCAACCCAACACATCCGATAAGTTGGTACGTTGATTTGAGCGTAATCGCATAGATGGCGGAATGTCCACTGTTCCAGCCAGCAAGCAGTTTCCCTATCCATTGACCAGCCATGCCATCTTGATAGGGGTGGGGAATATTGATAGTGCCGTTGGCGATGGGCTCTTCGCCTGCGAGCTGCTGAACTTTAGTGCTATCGGCAAGCTGAAAAGGGCGAAGGATCAACCTAGATGTTGTGAGTAATGGCTGGTGTGTAAGCATTATTCTTCCTATGCATAAATGTAGGTATAGCTATAGTAGATAGTGAAGAACGCCCTTTGACTAGCGACTAGATCAATTACTGCGCAAATAAGCAACAAGTAACATATGTTTTGTGTGATGTTCTAACGAGAGGACCAAGTAGACTCGCCATAGCTGGCTAAATTATGTAATGCTTTTTTCAATTTTTTTTCAAAAATGAACTTGATGATCCAGCCTGTACCAATGATTTTGGGGCTGAACTTGATGCGATAGTGGATTAAGCTATTTTGAGCATTCAGACTTTGAAACTTTATCCAACTGCCATGCTCATTAACGGGACCACCTTGGATAATTTTACAGTGAAGGTGCTCATTTTCTTTGTAATCAATAATTTGTTCATGAATAACAAATGGTCCGGATGATATTTCCCTAATGGCTCCAATACCATTACTATTGGGTTTTCCTTTTTTTATTAAATGATAATCATCACCAAAAAAACGACCAAGATTATCGTGATCGGAAAGCAACTGAAATAGCACTTTCTTTGGAACTTTTGCTATTTGCTCAATAGTTATAGTGTGAATGCCCATAAAGGCGCCCTTTGATAGCAAACCATTTTGCCATGGTATCACTTGTTGATTTTGTGTCAAATTACAGTTAATTAATCGTACTGCTTTTGACATGCATGAGATTGGGTATGATGATTGATTCATCATGAATGGCATTTGGTCAAGCTAGCTAAAAATCATTGTCTCTGCGAGAGTATATACCCCAGTCAGCTCAAGATGATCGTTTTAGTAAGAAGGTATTGGCTTCTCATCAATCAAGGTTCTTATTGCTGGTTTGGGCCAGAAGTGTGATTAAATTAGTATGTTATCAAGCCGATAGTACGTTTTTAAGGTTGATATAGGTGGAATAAATGATAATGGTCACAAAAAAAATGCAAAATCAGTATTGCAAATGAACCATTAGCCTCTTATATTTGAATGGTTGTTGATAACAAGTAGAGGGAGAGATTCTCCAGTCGGAACACTTAATTTACAGATTAAGCACATTTCAATTCCATCTCTTTGTGTTATCGCAGTTCTTTAACTCCTGGAAATTTACCACCAATCACTTCACAGTGATTAAATTAGTTTTATTTTTTTAGCGAGCATTGACACTATATCTTTACCAAATTGTCATATTGATGTCATGGAAGAAACGGTAAAGTAGAGTGTATCGGAAGAGTAAGAACGGTATTATATTTGAGAAATATCAACCTTACTCGTTTTGGAAAATGAGAGGTGTATTATGGCTAATAGAAGCCGTCGTCAATGGTTTTATCACCAGTCACAGACGAACAATCTAAAATGTAAATCAAAGTAATCTGTAGTCTACTACCATATATACATTGTTGTATTATGTCTTTGATTTAGAAGTGTAAATATGTAAAAAAGCCGGAAGCATCTAGTGATCCAGTGTTTCTGGCGTTATTCCTTTTGTTTGATGACTTATTCCCTCTGTGTTGTTCGATATTATCTTGTTCATTGTTAACGCAAACGTTTTCCTTTATTGTTTTCTAGAGATTAACGATATATTTTCCCTTCAACATGAACATTTTCGTTTATATCAGAGATAGGCGCACCGCCTAAAAAGATGTTTCCTTTCACAACAAGAAATTGTGGTAGCTCAGTAATTGCCGTGTTAGCAAGGTATAAGTTTCCCCCGACATAGAGGTATGGCGGAAGCGCTTTGATTTTGGTTCCCATCAAACTTAAATCGCCTTTTACTTGTAGGCCATTGTTGATCGATGTGATGGCCGAATGCGCTAAATTTATATACCCACCAACGTTAATATTTAATGGTAGCTGGGTTATTTGACTGTATGCCAAGTCAAGGTTACCTTTTACTGTTAATGCATTGGGTAACTGGGTCAGATGGCTATTTTCAAGGTTGAGGTTGCCCTTAACGCGCATAGGGTCAGGCAGACGGATGTTGGCCGAGTTACGCAGTGATACGTTACCGTAGGTATCTGTATAATTCAGTAGTTGTTGCTCTGAGACGAATTGTCCCGCCACTGTTGTTGTGGGTATAAGAGCTGCCATTATCGTGATAAGGCAAATCTGGGTGATGTTAATGATGCGGAACAAAAGGCGCATATTCATACAAGCTATCTACATGAAGTGTGGTGTCGTATTTTGGTCTAAAGCACAGAAAAAGTAATTATTTATCGTTATTTAGGCATCTCTTTATTCGGTTTACCAGACATTTCCTCACAAACATAGCCGTATCGCGGCTAATCTAAGATAGATTCTGGCTTGAGATAATTGACACTCGGAAACATTCTCTTACAGTTGATTGATATTTGTTCAGTTAGATGACGATCACAAAAAAAATGGCATTTGGGGTTTTAATTGTGATGTATATCTCTATATACTCCGCTTCCGGCCAGAACCATTAAGTTCAGCCACCTTAGTTACAAGCTGTCACCAGGACATGTGAACGACCCACGGAGTTGGACCGGCATTAATTTAGCTTGTTAATTAGGTGACTCGTATGTTGTACAGTTGGGCGGACATATCTACACTTTCCGGGCATCAAAGCTTGGAACCTTCCTGTTTTGCTTTCTCCCCGAAGGCGATGTTTCCCATTGTATTGCAGACAGTAACACCTTCATTTTTCGGCACCACAATATATAGTCAGAGTAACAGGACGAAATAATGCAGTTGTTAATTAGTTTTGCCGGTATTTTTGTACTGGTATTATGCGCATACGCGCTATCTGAAAACCGTAAAGCAATCAATTGGCGAACGGTTGGAGGGGCGATGGTGCTTCAGGCCAGTTTTGCTGCTTTGGTATTGTATATACCGTTTGGGCAAAAGATGCTGGGGGCCATGAGTAATGGCGTTGCTAGCGTATTGGGTTTTGCCGATGAGGGGATCAAATTTTTATTCGGTGATCTCGCTACTACTGGTTTTATTTTTGCTGTTCGCGTCCTTCCTCTTGTTATTTTCATCAGTGCTCTTATTTCCCTTCTTTATTACCTTGGCGTGATGCAGTGGATCATCAAAGTGATCGGCGGTGGCATTCAGCGTGCTCTGGGTACAAGCCGTGCTGAGTCATTAGTTGCAACGGGTAATATCTTCCTTTCTCAAGGTGAGTCACCACTTCTTGTTCGTCCTTTCTTAGCTCAAATGACTCGTTCAGAACTGTTTGCAGTAATGACTGCGGGTATGGCATCAGTTGCTGGTAGCGTACTGGGTGGCTATGCGGGTCTGGGGGTTGATCTTAAGTACCTTATTGCTGCTAGTTTCATGGCTGCACCAGGTAGTTTGATGATGGCGAAACTACTGGTACCTGAGCAGAGTGTAGCGGTTGAGCAAACAGAGATCGAAATGGCCAAGAGTGAGCATAGCAATGCAATTGATGCTCTGGCTGCTGGTGCGATGAACGGTATGAAAGTTGCTGTCGCGATTGGTACTATGTTGATTGCTTTTGTCAGTGTGATTGCAATGGCAAACGCCGGACTAGAAAGTATTGGTGAGCTGTTTGGTCTACAGGGGCTCACCTTACAGGCAGTACTGGGTTACTTGTTTGCTCCATTGGCGTTTGTTATTGGTGTTCCCGCTCATGAGATGCTACAAGCCGGTGCTTTCATTGGCCAGAAAGTGATTCTGAATGAGTTTGTTGCATTCCTTGATTTCGTCAGCATCAAAGAGACGTTGTCACAGCATAGCCAAGTGATCATTACATTTGCACTGTGTGGCTTTGCAAATATTGGTTCAATTGCCATCCAGATTGGCTCTATCGGTGTGATGGCTCCAGAGCGTCGTGCTGATGTAGCAAGTTTAGGCCTGAAAGCGGTCACTGCCGCAACACTGGCAAACCTAATGAGTGCAGCGCTGGCTGGTATCTTTATTAGCCTATAACGAAGCATGTTAAAAAAAACCGCCAGCGATGGCGGTTTTTTTGTATCTGGCTTTTGTCGTTAATTCGCTGTTGAGCGGTATGTCCTAGCGCGAGTCATTATCAAATTGCTTAATAAGTACGGAGGTATCTGCTCGATTGAAACCACGTTGTTGCAGTTCGGCATATTTCTCATCAACCTGTTTGGTGAGTGGAAGGGGAACCTCCAGCTTGTGTGCTGCGTCAAAACAAATGCCGAGATCTTTACGCATCCAGTCAATGGCGAAACCAAAATCGAATTCCCCCTTGGCCATGGTCGCAGCGCGATTTTCAAGTTGCCATGAACCTGCTGCCCCATGCTTGAGGACTTCGGTCATTTTTCCGATATCCAGACCAGAAGACTTGGCTAGGATGATGGCTTCAGACAAGCCTTGTAAAATACCCGCAATGCAGATTTGATTGGCCATTTTGGTGATTTGGCCATAGCCGACATTACCCATTAGTGTGGTTGCTTTGGCAAAGCAGTCGATAACAGGTTTGGCGATGTTAAAGACTTGTTCGTTGCCACCTACCATTACGGTGAGACAGCCATTAATTGCCCCTGCTTCACCGCCTGAGACTGGTGCATCAAGAAAGTGGAGTCCTTTCGCTGTCGCAACGGCGGCAATTTCACGAGAGACTTCGGCTGAGGCTGTGGTGTTGTCGATCAGGATCGAGCCTGTTTTCGCGCTTGACAGGATACCATTCTCACCAAGATAGACTTCACGTAGATCATCATCATTGCCGACACAGGAGAAGATAAAGTCGGCATTCTCTGATGCAAGGGCTGGCGTTAGCGCCACGTTGCCCGAATAAGTCTTAGCCCATTGCTGGGCTTTCGTTACCGTTCGGTTATAGACGGTTACGTTATGACCAGCATTCGCTAGGTGTCCAGCCATAGGGAAGCCCATTGTGCCGAGTCCAATAAATGCAATGTGTTGTGTTGTCATAGTCAGCTTCCCAGTATTTCAAATAGCGAGTTGTATAAAAGAGCGAACACTATATAAGCCAGACTAACCACATACAATCACAAATCCCACAATATGATCATGAGTCAATTTCATTTTTTGTGGATTATTAAGTACTGAAAATCAAAATTAATTCCGGATAAATGGGTGAGAGTTAAAATAATGTCTTGTCTATCCCTGATACTGACCCTATTATGCGAGAAGTTATGAGGAGAAGATCGACTTAATGCTAGTTTCGATGTTACGTGTTTTCATGTTGGTATTGTGTTTTGGGGTAGTATGGCCGAGCCATGCAAGCTCAGAGCTGAGTGTGCCGAATGAATCCAGTATCATGCAGCATTTAAACGCGGTATTTACATCTCCCGATACATTGATTATGCCGGCTCATGTGACTCAGCACCTTGCAGAGTCAGCCTCATTTGATGCTTTTTTTGCTCAATCTCATGGCAATCCACAAGCATTAGATTCTGATCATACACTGGTGTGGGATTTTGGTCAGGATAACGCATCCGGGCACTCACCTGCAGAGCAATCACAAAGTAATCAGCATTCGCAAGAAAGCCGTAGTTTGGATCCTGCATTAGCCTGCTCATCTCGGATGGCGAATTTGCATCGTCAAGATCCTGAAGAGATAGAATCGCTGTATCAGTTGGCTATCGAATTACCGATTGAACCCGCACCTAGTTTTGCAAAAAATTATAGCGTTGATTTTCATTCAGCGTTAGATTGGACGTTAAAAGCGCCCTCTTCATCCAGCCGTATCTCTGGTTGGAAAGACAGTAACCTTATCTATACCCTTTACCCGCATCGTTTATCGCTCGCGTAATTTTATTTCGAATATCTCTTTATGACGTATACGGCATAGTGCGCGTGGTTATTGGTCAATGGTTATTAGTGATTAAATCCAGAGCCACAACCTCGACGACAGTGTCTCCGTCTTTATTACGCCTATCAGTTTCGTATTCAGTGAATTGACTGATAAGGCAAGTATTAGAACACCTAATGATGTTGTGTCAGTAGGTGGCAGTTAAGCATCAGTCTATGGCGTTATTAACTGCATAAATTGGCGATAAATAATGAGTAAACACAATCCTCATCGATTATTAAATCATTACTCCGCATGGAAGTATGTTGTGCTGATTGCGACCCTCTTAGTGATGATGCTCAGTGCGATTCCAACGTGGTATGGCGAAAATGGCGCGGTTCAGATAGCAGCCAAAGGGATTCCGACGCCCGATCTTGTGGCCATTCAAAAAACGCTGACCGAACAGGGTATAGGCGTTAAACGCATCGATCAGAAGCCAGGTAAAACAATTGTCATACTTGACAACGAAGCTCAGCAGACTAAAGCGCGTGCAGTGCTTGCAAAAATGATGGGCGGCGCTAAAAGTGAATCACAGCTGACATTAGCAATGGAACCTGCGGCGCCACAATGGTTGCAGGATATGGGTTTTGAGCCCATTAAACTGGGCCTCGACTTACGCGGTGGTGTGCAGTTCCTGTTGGATGTGGATGTGGATCAAGTCTACAAGGCTCAAGCGGATCAATTGCAGGACGAATTGCGTCAGGAGTTTCGTAAGCTAAATATCCGTAACGCACGCGTTGAAGCTGAAGGCGTTGATAAGCTGTTGGTTCGTCTGCCTAATGATGAAGCGAATGGTAAAATTCGTCGATTTATTAGTACTAATTATCCCCAGTGGCAGGCAATGAATGCTTCAGGTAGCGGTGTTGAGCTGACGCTAAAAGAGAGTGAAAAATCAGAGCTGCGCAATTTGACCGTTCAACAGAACTTGCAAACGATGCGTAGCCGTATTGAAGAATTAGGGATTACTGAAGCTTTAGTACAGCGTCAAGGTGAAAACCGTATTCGAATTGAACTGCCGGGTGTGCAGGATCCTGCTGCCGCTAAAAATGTGATTGGTGCAACGGCTAGTCTAGCATTCTATCCGGTTCGTGAGCTGGGTAGCGGTAGTACGATGACATTGCCAGATGAAAATGGTCGAGATGTCCGTGTGGCTCGTAAGCCTGTACTGGGTGGTGATCATATTATTGATGCCCGTGCCAGTTTTGGTGAAATGGGTATGCCAGAAGTCAATATCACCCTTGATAGCACGGGTGGCAAAATCATGTCTGAATTCTCCCGTCACAATATTGGCAAGCCAATGGCGACCGCATTTAGCGAATACAGCCGTGATGCGAACGGTAAAGCGGTTCAAGAAAGCAAGATCATCAGTGTTGCTACCATTCAGAGCCAACTGGGTAACCGCTTCCGTATTACGGGCACTGGTGCGATGGAAGATGCTCAGCAACTGGCTTTGCTGCTACGTGCAGGTTCACTAACAGCACCTGTCACCATTGTTGAGGAACGCACTATTGGCCCAACGTTAGGTGCTGAAAACATCGATAATGGTTTTGCTGCATTGGCTCTGGGTATGGGCATGACGCTATTGTTTATGGCGTTCTGGTACCGTCGTTTAGGCTGGGTGGCGAACATTGCACTGATTTGTAACATGATCATGCTGTTTGGATTGTTGGCTCTAATCCCTGGTGCGGTGTTGACCTTGCCGGGTATTGCGGGTTTGGTACTGACCGTCGGTATGGCCGTTGATACTAACGTTCTGATCTTCGAGCGTATCCGAGACAAATTAAAAGAAGGTCGCAGTATGGCACAAGCTATCGACCGCGGCTTTAGTAGTGCATTTGGCACCATCTTTGATGCTAACTTCACGACAATGATCACCGCTGTTGTGTTGTACGCCATCGGTAATGGCCCGATTCAGGGCTTTGCTTTAACACTGGGCTTAGGCCTGATGACCAGTATGTTTACCGGTATTTTTGCTTCCCGTGCCATCATTAATTTGGTGTGGGGCCGTGATGCTCGACGCGAGGTGCGAATTTAATAATGCTAATTACAATGAAAAATGCCACTAAGTGGCGCTACTTTACCAGTGTTGTCTCTGTGATCTTATTGCTGGGTTCATTGATCATGATTGGGGTGAAAGGCCTTAATTGGGGCTTAGACTTCACCGGTGGTATTGTCACTGAAGTGCAAATGAACAGTACGATACCAAGCAGTGATATTGATAAACTGATGGATAAGAGTTTGCATCAGGATGTCAGCGTGATTGCGGCAGGAGAGCCTGGGCGTTGGGTGCTGCGTTATGCGATCCCTCAGCAAGGGCAAGCTCCCGATGTTAAAACTGTACTTAAACCATTGGATGCCAATTTGCAGGTACTGAATACCAGTATTGTTGGCCCACAAGTCGGTCAGGAACTGGCAGATCAAGGAGGCTTGGCTCTGTTGGTCGCTGTGTTGTGTATCTTAGGTTATTTAAGTTACCGTTTTGAATGGCGTCTTGCTTCTGGTTCCGTGTTTGCCTTGGCTCATGACGTTATCTTTATTCTGGGTTTCTTTGCTGCAACCCAAATGGAATTTAACTTAACGGTTTTGGCTGCCGTGCTCGCTATCATGGGTTATTCATTAAATGACTCTATTATTATTGCTGACCGGATCCGTGAACTTCTGATCGCAAAACCCAATAAGACGATTCAAGAAATTAATAATGAAGCTATTGCGGCAACGTTCTCTCGTACAATGGTGACATCCGGGACTACGTTAATTACCGTCGGAGCCCTATGGATCATGGGCGGTGGGCCGCTAGAAGGTTTCTCTATTGCGATGTTTATTGGTATTTTGACCGGTACTTGGTCATCGGTATCCGTTGGTACGACCTTGCCTGAGTTGTTTGGTCTGAATTCATCGCATTACATGCCAAAACCGATCACAGAAGAGCTTTAATCTGTTAGATATTACCTGTCACTAAGGTATTTGGGCCGCACGCGTTGTGGCCCTTTTTTTATGCGTCAACGGCTCAAATGCTGAACTAACTGTGTTAACGTTATAGCGCAACGCTGCATTTTGCTGTTATTTAGCATGTTGTATGATGCGATACGATTAAAAAAGGAAGTTTGAGAAAGCATGGATAAAAAAGCACTAGAGACAAAAATCGTTACAGCTGGTCGCTCACGAAAGTGGACTCAATCATTAGTAAACCCACCTGTTAGCCGGGCATCAACGATAGTATTTGATTCAGTGGCTGAGATGAAGCAAGCCACGCAAAACCGCACCAATCAGGGCTTGTTTTATGGTCGCAGAGGGACGAATACTCACTTCGCATTTCAAGATGCCATGGTTGAGTTGGAGGGAGGGGTTGGGTGTGCGCTATATCCTTGTGGTACCGCGGCTATCACCAATGCCATTCTGTCATTTGTAAAAGCGGGTGATCATATCTTGATGGTTGATGGTGCTTATGAGCCGACCCGTGAGTTTTGCGATAAGATCCTCTTAAAAATGGGGGTTAAAACCACGTATTACGATCCGCTCATTGGCGAAGGGATCCGTGAATTGATTCGCCCCAATACCACGGTGCTATTTTTGGAATCCCCTTGTTCCATCACGATGGAAGTCCAGGATGTCCCTACACTAGCTCGTATTGCTCATGAGCATGATTTGGTCGTGATGCTGGATAATACTTGGGCTTCTCCAATTAATTTCCAACCGTTTGATCATGGTGTGGACATTTCGATTCAAGCTGCAACTAAGTACATTGTTGGCCATTCAGATGTGATGTTGGGTACAGCCGTTGCGAATACGCGTTGCTGGGATCAGTTACGTGAAAGCAGTTATCTGATGGGGCAGTGTACGTCCCCGGATGATGTGTACTTGGCAATGCGAGGATTACGCACGCTGGGTGTGCGAATGAAGCAGCACCAAGAAAACAGCATTAAAATAGCGCAATGGCTTGCTGAGCGAGAAGAGGTTGACCATGTTCGCCATCCCGCATTTGAAAGTTGTGAAGGGCATGAATTTTACCTGCGGGACTTCAAAGGCTGTAATGGTTTGTTTTCGGTTGTGCTTAATCGTGGCAATACTGCGGCACTAACAGCACTGCTTGATGGCATGAGTCATTTTAGTATGGGCTACTCATGGGGAGGATTCGAAAGTTTGATCCTCGCAAATGAAAATATCAACAACTTACGTACGGTCGCAAAGAAAGATTTTGCTGGGCCAATGCTTCGCCTGCATATCGGTCTTGAGAATGCGGATGATTTGATCGCTGATCTTGAACGAGGTTTTGATCGCTTAAATGCGGCACTCAGGCAGGCCTTGTAAATCATTGTGTTTGTAGCGCTTAGGCTAAGCGCTACAAACCGATATTTTATTTACCTATCAAGGTGCGACATTTTACGTGAATGTTGTGCCAATCTCGTGATCTAATTGGGTCAAAAATCCTTTCATATACACTGTGCGTTGATGTGCTTCTTTGCTTGCCGCTGGCGTATTCATTGTGGCTTCAAGGGTAAAGAGTTTGGTAAAAAAATGATCAATACAAAAGGCTTTATCATCCCGTTGGCGGTTTTGACCAAAAGGGTCGTCTGCAGAATAAAGTTGGGACTGAAAACCCGTACCGACTTGAATGCAGCGGGCGATACCTATCGCTCCCAGCGCATCAATGCGATCGGCATCTTGTACGATCGCCGCCTCTAGGCTGCGAACCGGAATATTCGCGCTGTAACTGTGCGCCTCAATGGCGTGATAAATCGCATCAAGATACTGCGCTGGATAATTAATGGTGCGAAGAAATTGTATGGCATCTTGCGCAGCCAGTGTGGATGCTTGATGTCGCAACGGGTCATTCTTTTTCAAGGTGACACAATCATGCAGCCAGGCCGCTGGAAGAATGATGGCCAGTTCAGCATCCTCTTCAGCTGCAAATTGTTTGGCTGCAGCAACGACTCGTTGGATATGACTGAGATCGTGAGCGGGGTCAGTCTCCGAACGTTGTTGAATAAACTGTGTTAATACAATTTCGAGTTGAAAAAAGTCTATTTTTGTCATGGTTAATCTGCACTCAGTGAGCCGCTTTTGTCTACGCTTTAGTAAAACCCATAGTAAAGGGGATACCATGAAAAAGACAGGGTATTGGAGTGGAGTCAGTTTGTTAGCAATACTGTTGATGGGGTGTTCGAGTGCTGATTGGAACAAATATCAATTATTTCCAGATGAATATACTTATAATCCGCCATATGACAGTATTTATCACTATGGTTATAATCAAGGATGTGAAACTGCGCTGAACGCGAAGGGTCTCGCAAATACGCAATCCGTGAAAGATGCTACTCTAGATCGCAGTGATACTGACTATGATGCTGGCTGGAATGCGGGAAACAAGGCGTGTATTGGTGGTCAGCAGGTACTCATGCCATCATCACGGATCATGCCGGGCAGTTCAGTTCATGATCAAGTAACATATTGAGCAAACAGGTTGAACTGATTGTAGTGGTTATGACATTTTCTGCTGAGGTAGCATAAAAAAACAGACCTGATTAGGTCTGTTTTTGATGGCGATCTTTTTGCAGTGATAAAAAGCGAACCTATCCGGTTTGAATTTTAATCGTTCGTAACTGCAATAGGATCAGGCCTTGTCAGTGAGTGTAGTTGACCGTCACAAAATGATACCGGTACCACAGCATGCACTTCAGGTAGTAATAAAAAAGCGTCGTTCTTAGAATCGTTATTTATCTCCACTACGATCTGGAGATATTGATCCAAAGCTCGCTGAAGGGCTGGCGTGCGTATTTTTTTACCTTGTTTGCCAAACTGACTATATTGACCTTTACTGGAGTAAACCCAAATGTTGAACGGGTCTTTTCTCGTTTCAAGATGCTCGATAAAATCGGCGATATGTCTCATAAAAGTCCTTTTATATTAATCAATATCTGTGTATTGATTATTCCATTATGGAAGGAAGGTTGTTTTTTTCAATTTGATTTACAATCCCTTCTTCACTATGTGACGTCGTATACAAAATTATGAAACTGATGATAGCAATAATAATCCATTAGTAGCACTTTTGTATCACCGTCAATATATTGCTCGTAGTTATTACCCTATTGCTTTGTGTTATACACAATAATTCCCTGCTGGTATTATTTCAAGGGTAGATGAGATATTTTACATGGTAAATGTGATAATAAGTACGCTGTGTGGTTTAACTTTATACAGAATATAATATTGAGCTATATATCGATGAAATACATAACAAAAATGCATTACAAATGTTCTGGATTAGACGTGGTAGGGAGTAGGCGATGACTGAAAATGTATGTGCGTGGGCAATGAAGCAGCCATTGGAAAGACGATATCATGACAATGAATGGGGACGGGTAAATAAGAGTGATAAATATTTGTTCGAATTTATCACGTTGGAAGGGGCACAAGCGGGATTAAGTTGGTATACCATATTAAAGCGTCGTGATGCTTATCGAGTTGCTTTTGATAATTATGACTTAGACGTATTAGCTCAGTATGATGATATCCATGTTGAGGAAATTATTGTGCAACATGATGTAGTTAGGCATCGTGGGAAAATTCGTTCTGTTTTTACGAATGCGAAAGCGGCTCAACAGTTAATTGCAGAATATGGCAGCCTTTCTAATGCATTATGGCAATTTGTTGATCATCAACCCGTAGTTAATTATTGGGTTACGATGGATGAGGTGCCCGCATCAACCGTCGAGTCAAAAGCGATGAGTCGATTTTTGAAGAAAAAAGGTTTTAAATTTGTCGGGGAAACGATCTGCTATGCGTTCATGCAAGCGGTTGGGATGGTGAATGATCACCTCGTATCATGTCATTGCCACAAAACAGTTATCCAATCTCAATCACTCGATGCGTAGGCTGCTTGGGGATACAATCGCTGCCTGTTATCATGGAACTCGTTAGTCATGGATTAAAATAAAGTTGGAACAAATGGCAGAAACACCCGTAAAAATCATTCATCGTGTCACCTGGGTGGGATCGATTGTAAACGTGGTACTGGCGGTATTGAAAATTACGGTTGGTAAGCTAACAGGCAGTCAGGCATTAATTGCCGATGGTGTGCACAGCTTTTCTGATTTAGTGACAGATAGTGCCATTTTGATTGGATCTCGCTACTGGACTGCACCTGCGGATAAAGAACATCCTTATGGACATGGTCGTTTTGAAACGTTAACCAATATTTTTATTGGTGTGATTCTCGCCCTTGTTGGGATCGGAATTGGTTGGGATTCTCTTTCGGCATTAGGACATGAAAAAACAGCATCGCCAGGGTTGCTCGCTTTGGGCGCCGCGACCGCTTCTATCATTATTAAAGAGGTTCTTTATCGTTGGACTGTGATACAGGCGAAACGTATAAATAGCCGTTCATTGTACGCTAATGCTTGGCACCATCGCTCAGACGCATTAAGTTCACTACCTGTTGCAATTGCGGTAATTGTTAATTTTATAGCTCCTGGTCTGCATTACCTCGACCAAGTAGCCGCTTTGATTGTTACAGCGATGATATTAAAAGCAGCTATTGAAATTTTATGGCCCGCGATTCAAGAGCTGACGGATGCTGAAGCTGATAGCCATATTGATGCAAAAATACATCTCTTTGCGCTTGAAGACCCCTTGATTAAAGAAGTTCATGCCATTCGTAACCGCCGTACTGGTAGTTCCATATTGCTAGATTTTCATTTGCTGGTTGATCCTGCGATGAGTGTTGAAAAAGCGCACTCCGTCAGTGAAAGTTTCAAGACCCGTATTTTAGAGCAGATAGATGAAGTGGTTGATGTGATTATTCATATTGAGCCCTATAACTGTGCAGAACGCATCATTAACCCTTGTTGCAAAGATAAGGGGTGTGATTGATATTGCCCAATGATCTCAAGATGCATATCGGCTGAAATGTGTATATTGAGGCCGCTTGTACATTGCCTTTAGATAAATAGTGCGACAATCAAACAGGGAGTGTTTATGAAAGCGCTGGAAGCAAATTTTGACGGGTTAGTAGGCCCCACTCACAATTATAGTGGCCTATCGTTTGGTAATGTTGCGTCAGCAAAAAATCAGACGAAAGCATCAAACCCGAAACAGGCGGCGAAGCAAGGACTGGCAAAGATGAAGGCTTTGTCAGATCTTGGTTTAATTCAAGGTGTATTAGCGCCACAAGAGCGCCCTGATATCAATACATTGCGCCAGTTAGGATTTACCGGTAGTGATAATACCGTGATCACTTCTGCAGCCAAGCAAGCCCCTCAGCTATTAGCGGCATGTTGTTCTGCATCCAGTATGTGGACAGCAAATGCCGCAACAGTTTCCCCGTCAGCAGACACCTTAGATGGGAAAGTGCATTTTACCCCCGCCAATTTAGCCAATTCATTCCATCGTTCTATCGAACATGAGGTGACTGGACGTATTCTGCAAGCAACGTTTGCTGATGAGGCGCACTTTGTTCACCATTCAGCCTTGCCTAGCTCTGAACAGCTTGGTGATGAAGGGGCCGCAAATCATACCCGTTTTTGTCAGGAGTATGGCGAACAAGGTGTCGAGCTGTTTGTTTTTGGGCGCTCTGCCTTTGATGGGCGCTTTCCTTCCCCTAAGCGGTATCCCGCTCGTCAGACTTACGAAGCATGCCAAGCAGTTGTGCGCCTGCACCAGCTCGATAGCGAAAAAGTGGTGTTTGCCCAGCAGAATCCGGCGGTGATCGATAAAGGTGTTTTTCATAACGATGTCATTGCGGTCGGCAATAAGAATTTACTGTTCTGCCATGAACACGCTTTTTTAGATCAGCATGCCGTTATTGATGAGTTATCGCTAAAATTGTCCGGCAATTTTCAGGTGATAGAAGTGCCGACTCAAGCGGTGTCGATTGATGATGCCGTCACCAGCTACCTGTTTAATTCCCAATTGCTGACCATGCCTAATGATCAGACGGTACTCGTTGTACCGGATGAATGTCGTAGTAATGATCATGTATGGGCTTATCTTTCTCAATTATTGGCAGATAAGCGAGGGATTGATGCTATCAAAGTGTATGATCTCAAGCAGAGTATGGCTAATGGCGGTGGTCCGGCTTGTTTGCGACTTAGGGTGGTATTGAACGCAGCGGAACACTCTGCGGTAAACCCTGATACTCTGATGTCAGATTTATTGTTTGAAAAGCTCAATATATGGATTGATCAGCACTACCGTGACCGACTGTTAGAACATGATTTGGCAGACCCGCAGTTGTTGGATGAATCACGTTCTGCGCTTGATGCACTTACTCAGATAATGTCTTTAGGCTCGATCTACCCGTTTCAGCGAGAATAACATCTGATTGCTTTTTGATGTATAGACGATTGCTGGGTATCGAAGTTGACGATGCTTTTGGTATAATTAAAGCAATGAGATTTATTAACCTGTGCCCGTGACGGAGTCTACATGGCAAAGCTATCCCTTCAAGAGCAGCTGCTACAAGCTGGTCTTATTGATAAGAAAAAATTAAAAAAAGCGGGAAAATCGTCTAAAAAGTCTCGCACTTTACGCAAAGAAGCTAAAGCGGCAGTTGAATCGAACAAAGCTTCTCAACTTGCTCAAGATCAAGAATTAAATCGTCAAAAGCAAGCCGAAGCAGATAAAAAGGCTATTGCATCTCAGGTTAAACAGTTAATAGAGATGAATAAAATTGACACATCAAACGGTGATATTGGTTATAACTTCACTGATGGTACATTAGTGAAAAAAGTGTATGTGGATAAAGCAACCCAAGATCAGCTCGTAAGTGGTCGCCTTGCTATTGCTCGCTACCTTGATAGCTATGCGGTTATCCCTGGCGTAGTCGCAGATAAAATTAGCCTGCGTGATGAATCAAGCATTGTATTGAACAACATTGTTTCAGAGCAGGAAATGGATGAAGATGATCCATATGCAGCATTCCAGATCCCTGATGATCTAATGTGGTAATTTTTTATAATGTGATAAGAAGCCCGACATTTGTCGGGTTTTTTATTTGCTAGTCACTCGTATTCAGCTTACTACCGTGGATCAAACCTTTTCTGTTGTGGTAGCCGCAGGCCTGGGGGTTAGCTGCTGAGCTTGTCGTTTGAGACGTTCAATTTCAGGCACCCGGCTGAGCAAGTAATCTTTGAAGTTCGCGCTGCGTGCCGGCATGTATTTCTGAGGTTTGAAATACAGGTTGATTTCGAATTGGCTACTGACATAGTTTTCCAGTACGGGGATCAGAATTTTATTGGCGACCTCATCTTTAATTAGGCTAATGGGCAAATAGGCGATCCCTCCTCCCGTGATCGCAATATTTTTGAGTATTTCACTATCATCAGCCTCAACGGTTTGAGCGATATCTACCGAGCTGTATTCACCATTTAATTCAAAAATCCAACGATTACCACCGACCAATGTGGTGGCGTAGAGGCATTGGTGATTTTTTAGATCGTTAGGCACCACCGGTCTGCCATTTTTCTGGATATATGAGGGGGAACAGCAAGCCATCAATGGTTCACGCAGTAAGGCGCGCTTAACGAGTAAGCTGTCTTTATCCTGAAAGCCACGGTAAGTGGCATTGGCTCGAATTGCGAAATCGACATCATGGACGTGATCGACATCAAAGGCTGTTTCCAGCACCACGAAGTTCATTGAAGGGTGTAATTGCAGGTACTCCCCGATAATTTGGCTGAGGTAGTGCTTGGCAAAGAGAGGTGTACTGGCAATTTTTATGGTGCCTTTATTTTCGTTACTGAGGTTTTGGACTTCATTAAACACATCGTCAATTTCAGTGTGAATCAAACTGAAACGGTCATACAGACGTTGGCCTGCCTGTGTCGGGGTGATTTTTCGGGTTGTACGTTTAAGTAAACTCACCCCCATTGACTCTTCCAGCTCATTGAGCCAGCGGCTCGCTGCTGACGCAGACATGTTGTTCAGCTTCGCAGCTTCGCTGATGGAACCTTTACGCATAACATGTAGAAAGAAGACGACCTTGTCTAGCATGAACTATCCCGAAAATTGCCCTACCTTCTTTATTTATAGCAAAGATGAATAGTGGTACCCAATATAATGGTGATAGCGAGTGAGTTCGGGTATGAATAATTAGTATTGTAAGAAATTAGTATTGTCGTCTTAATATGTCACCAAATTTGCAAAGGTGATTTGCATCAATATGGGTAATCAAGTGACACGACTCTTCTAAAATAAGGGAATACAGTGAGTTGTGATACCCGACACAACTGTTGGCGCTCTCGCTACAAACCGTGTTTTCTATAAGGGGAATAGATGATGTTAAATAATAAAGTATGTATTGTGACAGGTGGTGCACAAGGAATTGGACGTTGCATAGTGGAAACATTTGCAAAAAACGATGCATTACACGTTTATGCTTGTGATATGAATGCCGCAGCGATGGTCGATCTTGAGACTAAGTATCCGAATGTAAAAGCGATTGAACTTAATGTCTGTGATAGAGCGTCTATTGCTAATTTTGTTGAGCAAGTTAAAGCCGAGCACGGTCACATTGATGTACTGGTTAATAATGCTGGTATAACGCGGGATAACTTGATTGAGAAAATGACAGAAGAAGACTGGGATTTTGTCTCTGATGTTAATCTCAAAGGCGTGTTTAATATGACTCAGGCGGTTGCACCTGTGATGATCGAAGGTGGATCTGGTTCTATCGTTACGATGTCATCCGTTGTCGGTACCGATGGAAATATTGGGCAGAGTAACTATGCCGCAACAAAAGGCGGCGTTATTGCCATGACCAAAGGGTGGTCAAAAGAGTTTTCCCGTAAAGGTGCGCAAGTGCGTGCTAATTGTATTGCCCCTGGATTTGTCGAGACACCGATGACCGTCGAGCTGCCAGAGAAAGTGTTAAATCATATGAAAAAGAAAACACCTCTTGGGCGAATGGGTAAACCAGAAGATATTGCTAATGGAGCACTGTTCCTGGCGAGTGATAATGCGGCATTTATTACAGGACAAACCCTGAAAATAGATGGAGGGTTGGTGATTTAACCTCGTTAAAGCCGTGTTGATGAATGAGCCCCGACTGTGGTGTCGGGGCTTTTTACTATCAAGAAACCGTGTTCCTTTCGCTATATTGGCCTTAGAAATGGTTTGAGAAAAAATCAGCCTCCCATCCTTTGCTTGGCTTTAGTGAGCGTAATTTGAACCAGTTTGTCATTTTGCTGAACATTGCAGTATTTTCCTTTGGCCTGATGGAGAGGCAAGTGTTATTAGGGCCATTATAAGGCCGTTAGTTGCCCATGGGTACTAAGCAGAATTATCTAAATCACATTTCAGCGTACAACTGTATGCCGAGTTAGGAGTACAGTTGTACGCTGAGTTAGGTGGGAGGTCAATTCATAGTTTGGCAATGATGGCAACGAGAGGTGTTTTTTGTTCAAAAATCCGATCTGTATCAGAGTAATGAAAAGTTCAGGAATGCGATTGGTGTTGATTAATTATTAGTCAGTTAAAAAGCGAGTTGAATGATGTTTATAGAATTGCCCGCTATGGCGCATAGAAAGCACTGTATGGGCATGTTTTTTGTGATCTCATGGCGGTGCAATTTTTATTTGTTATGGTTGCTACTGTATGACTGAGGCGCTTTATTAGCGTGTTTTTGATGGCTTTAATTATCTGTAAAATTTATGGGTTTATTGCTGGATTTTCTCCCCGTTTTAGCGGTAACCTTTTCGGAAAATTAAACAGGGAATACCACCAGTAATGTTTACCAACCAAACCTTTGAAGACCATGATTTTTCGAAGCAAGATCTGCAATCAGCCATTTTTAAGCAATGTAAATTTTTCCGCTGCCATTTTGGACGAGCAGATCTGAGTGATGCCGAATTTATCGACTGCCAGTTTATTGAGCGTGGTGAGGTAGAGGGGAGCAGCTTTGAATATGCTAAGTTGAAAGATGCGAGTTTTAAAGATTGTGATTTAAGCATGGCTAATTTCAGAGGGGCCCAATGTTTTGGGACTGAATTTAGAACCTGTAATCTGAAAGGTGCAAATTTCGCGATAGCCAGTTTTGCCAATTACATTACGCATAATACGTATTTTTGTTCGGGCTATATTACAGGCTGTAATTTGGCTTACGCCAATTTTGAAAATCAGCGCCTTGAAAAGTGTGATTTATTCGAAAATCGATGGAATGGCGCAAATCTGAATGGCGCATCGTTTAAAGGTTCCGATCTGACCCGATGTGAGTTTTCAGTTGATCATTGGGGACTATTTGACATTAGTGACTGTAATCTTTGCCACGTCGATTTAACTGGTCTTGACCCGCGAAGAGTCAACATGAAAGGGGTAATGATATGTGATTGGCAACAAGAGCAGCTGCTTGAATCCTTTGGCCTTGTCGTTGTGCCAGGTTGAGCCTATTCGTTACCGTATAAGTATTGCGGTAGGCTGCCTGCTACCGCAATACTCGATATGCTTAGTTGCTTGTCATAAGCCTAACGCTATCACGGATGACAAGGGTTGGCTCAAGCTGAATAACCTTATTGGTGTCACGATTGTTCTGGATTTTATCAAGCAGGGTATCAACGGCCTGCTGACCCAGGCGATGCTTCGGCTGGTGGATCGTTGTCAGTGATGGAGTTATGTACTTAGCCAGTTTAATATCGTCATACCCAATAATGGATAAGTCAGCAGGGATTGCGATGCCTCGCTTGGCAGCGGTATTGATCACCCCCATTGCCATCATGTCATTACACACAAACAGTGCGGTGGGAAGCTCGCCACGAGCCAAAACCTCATTAAACGCCTGTTCGCCACCTTCACATTCAAAGTTTCCTGCCGCTATCCATTGCTTATTAATCTCGAGTCCTGCTTCTTCCATCGCTTGGACAAAACCGGTGAGACGCTGCTGAGCCGGTAGTTTGTCTAACGGCCCCGTTAAGCAACCGATACGAGTATGGCCTTGTTCAATCAGGTAGCGAGTCGCGAGATAACCCCCGTGGTGAGAATTATCTTGGATTTTATCGCTGGGAAAATTGACCGGGCCCCAATCCATGACAACGGTGGGAACAGGCTGGTGGCGTGCGAATAAATCAAAGGCTTCATCTTCCACTTCGCTGCACATCAGTAATAAACCATCAACCCGCTTTTGTAGCAGGGTATCGAGATTAGCATGCATGCGTTCCAGATCGCCTTCCGTATTGCAGAGGATCAGGTTATAGCCTTGTTGGTAGCAGCGTCGCTCAACCCCTTTGACGACTTCGCCAAAGAAAGGATTGGTTGATGTGGTAACCAGCATGCCAAAAGTACGGGTATGATTGACTTTTAGGCTTCTAGCCAAAGCCGAGGGTGCATAATTGAGCGAATCAACGGCAGCGAGCACACGCACTGAAATGTCTTCACTGACAAAGCGGGTTTTGTTGAGGACGTGGCTTACGGTGGAGGTTGAGACCCCTGCGTGTTTTGCTACATCTTTAATGGTCGCCATAGGTTCTCCCTGAGCTGCGCCTTGCGACGGGCGCAGCAATATTGCTTTTATTAGTGCTCGATAAGAAAGCGTTCCACTTCGCGGCGGAATGGGATCGAGGTTTGAGCTCCGATACGAGTTACCGAAATCGCGGCGGCTGCGTGTGCAAAGCGGATTGCATCATTGATTTGACGGCCTTCTTGCAGGCCTGTTAACAGCGCGCCATTGAACGTATCACCTGCGGCGGTGGTATCTTTCGCATCAACGCGGAACCCTGGCACTTGCTGGCCTTGGCCATTTTCACTGATCCATACCCCTTGGCTACCCAGCGTGATCATAACCTGCTTGATGCCTTTGCTATGAAGCACATTAGCCGCCTGTTGAGCAGATACCGTATCAACCACTTTTACACCGGTAAGAAGTTCCGCTTCTGTTTCGTTTGGCGTAATCATATCAATATGTTGCAATAAGTCATCTGATAATGGTTGCGCAGGTGCCGGATTAAGCACGACACGTGTTCTGGCTTGCTTGGCAATTTTCGCTGCGGCCTCTATGGTGGCCATTGGTGTTTCTAGCTGCATCAGCAGGGTGTCACTTTGTTCTATCAAGTGGCGATGCGGAGCCAGTCGCTCAGGGCTGAGGCAGCCATTCGCTTCAGCAGAAATGGCGATACTGTTCTCACCGGTCGCCGCGACTTGGATCATCGCAATACCGGTTGGCATACCCGTTTCAACCATGACGGCTTCTGTGTTCATGCCGTCTTTAGCGAAGGCGTCACGAATTTGGTGGCCAAAGCTATCATCGCCAACACAGGCAATAAAGGCAATGTCAGCACCTAAGCGGGCAGCAGCAACTGCTTGGTTGGCCCCTTTCCCGCCAGGGATCACACAGTAACTATGGCCATGTAGCGTTTCTCCCGGACGAGGGAATGACGCGACTTGCAGAACATGATCGGCGTTCACACTGCCTAGAACGACTAATTTATTCATCATGGAACCTTTTTATTTTATGTGGCCAAAACGTATGGGTTAACAGGGCGAAATGTGCGGTGTTAAGCGATGCGTTTTGCTGTTTGGGTTTGTGAGAGTGAGTATCGAGATGCACAGCTTGCACCTCGACGCTCATTCTCACGTTTATAGTTTTTACCTTGTAATATGCTTACGTTATTACTTAGTAATTACTTTGAGTGGTACTGGAATATTTGCCGGAACTTGCTCGCCTTTTAGCATCTTGTCGGCAGTTTCTACACCCAGAGCACCGATAAGATCAGGCTGTTGAGCAATGGTTGCGCCCAGAATGCCGCGCTTAACAGCCGCAATACCGTCTTCAGTACCATCGAAACCAACGATTAATACGTCTTTACCTGATGCTTGTACTGCACGAAGTGCACCAAGCGCCATCTCGTCGTTCTGGGCAAATACGGCTTGAACATCAGGGTTAGCCGCGAGCATGTTTTCCATTACGTTCAGGCCTTTGGTGCGGTCGAAGTCAGCCGGCTGGCTGGCCAGTAGATTCATGTCGTTTGCTTTTACTGCATTCATGAAACCCTGACCGCGTTCTCGCGCTGCAGACGTCCCCGCGATGCCTTCCAGTTGGATTACGCGAGCTTTTTCACCGACTTTTTCCATGATGAATTTGCCTGCCATTTCACCACCAGCTACGTTGTCTGATGCAATGTGGCTGACAACGTCACCGCGGTTGGCGCCACGGTCAAGGGTCAGGACTGGGATCTTTGAACGATTAGCCATGCGAATGGCATTGGAAACCGCATCAGAATCAGTAGGGTTGATTAAAATTGCTTTTACGCCACGAACAGTCAAATCTTCAATATTAGAAAGCTCTTTGCTCGGGTCATTTTGTGAATCGAGAACAATCAGGTTGTAGCCCAGCTCTTGTGCTTTTGCTTCTGCCCCTTCTTTCATCGTCACGAAGAATGGGTTGTTCAGTGTGGATACCACCATCGCCATGGTCTCTTGGGCTGAGGCTGTCGCACTGAATGACGCAGATAGTACAGCGGCAGAGATCAGGGTTGCTAACTTTTTCATTCTGTATTCCTTTCTACAAATGTCACGTCGGATGAGGTCGCGGGCAGGGGGGAGCTGCCCGCTGTGTTGCTATTTTTCAGGTGAAGTTACTTGTTCTTGTTATCAACCAGTACGGCAAGCAGGATAACGACTGCTTTTGCAATCATCTGGTAGTACGAAGAAACGTCCAGCAGGTTAAGCGCATTATTCAAGAAACCAATGATCAAGGCACCAATCAGGGTTCCCATAATGCGGCCTTTACCACCAGCTAGGCTGGTGCCACCCAATACAACGGCAGCTATCGCATCCAGTTCATAGCCCATCCCTGCGGTAGGTTGAGCGGATGACAGGCGAGAGGTAACAATTAGGCCTGCAAGCGCGGCTAATAAACCACAGATTGCGTAGACGCCAATCTTGACGCGGTCGACGTTGATGCCAGACAAACGTGCAGCAGATTCATTGCCACCTAATGCATAGATGTAGCGACCAAAGCGTGTGTGGTTAAGCAGGTACCAAACCGAGGCAAACACAATCACCATCAACCAGATTGGCACCGGGATACCCAACGCATAGCCCGTACCGAACCAAGCAAAACTGTCAGCGACATCGGTAAAGCCAGTAGAAATAGGGCGGCCATCGGTGTAAACCATGGTCACACCACGCAGCAAGGTCATAGTCACTAGGGTGGCAATAAAGGCCTGCACTTTCCCTTTTGCAATGATCACGCCGCTGATTGCACCCAGTACGGCACCCGCTAATAGGGCTGTCGGTACCGCGATCATGACCGGAATTTCCAAGCCAATCATGGTTGCGGCAAAGGCACCACACAATGCCAGTACCGAGCCCACACTTAAGTCGATACCCGCGGTTAGAATAACTAGTGTCATACCCACAGCAATAATGGCGTTAACCGAGGTCTGACGCAGAATATTCATGATGTTATCGACAGTGAAGAAGTTCGGGTTAAGGAACGACACCACCACAATCAGGAAAATAAGGGCGATCAGTGATTTTTGCTCAATGAGCCACGCCTTACTAAATAACTTGGCACTATTGGAATCTTGTTGTTTGGTCATAGCGTTGCTGCTCATGCTGCTACCTCTTTGTTTTGTTTACCCACAGCGCAGGCGAGTAGAATTTCTTGATTGGCGTCTGCGGCCATGAATTCGCCACTGATCTTGCCTTCATGCATGACCAGAATACGGTCGCTCATTCCTAGCACTTCCGGCATTTCGGACGACACAAGAATGATGCTCATACCATCAGCTTTGAATTTGTTAATCAGTTGGTAAATTTCTTTCTTCGCCCCGACATCGACACCGCGTGTCGGCTCATCAAGGATCAGCACTTTGGGACGGGTCATCAGCCCTTTGGCAATCGCCACTTTTTGTTGATTACCACCGGATAAGTTACCGATGATCTGATTGCGTGTTGGCGTCTTGATATTGAACAGACGAATAAAATCATCGACGGCAATAATTTCTTCGCCATGGTTGAGCTGAATGCCTTTTGATAGCTGCTCAAGCGCACACAGTGACATATTCTCTTTGACGGATAACCCAAGGATCAGGCCATCACCCTTACGATCTTCGGAGATATAAGCGATACCGTTTGATAGGCCATCCTGTGGGTTGACGGGGTTAATTAATTTACCATCAAGAATAATATCGCCGGATTCACAGGGAAGTGCGCCGTAAATCACTTTCATCAACTCAGTACGACCCGCACCCATCAGGCCAGAAATGCCGAGGATCTCACCACGGTCGAGGGTGAAGCTGATGTCATGTACGCCAGAGCCCGTTACATTTTTGACTTCAAGGCAGGTTGTACCGTGCGTTACGTCAATGCGAGGGTACTGTTCATCCAAGCGACGACCAACCATCATTTCGATCATGCTGTCTTCGTCGATATCGGCAACCGCACGTTGACCAATGAATTTACCGTCACGCAGCACAGTAATATCATCGCAGATTTCAAAGATTTCTTTTAAACGGTGCGAAATATAAACAATGCCAGTGCCTTCATCGCGCAGTTCGTTGATCACTTTGAACAGTGATTCTGTCTCGGTATCAGTAAGCGCGTCTGTCGGTTCATCCATGATGATGACTTTTGATTTGAATGACAGTGCTTTAGCGATTTCAACCATTTGTTGTTCGCCAAGGCTAAGATCTCCGAGTAACGTGCGCGCGCTGTGTTTAACATTCAGGCGTTGCAGCAAGGCATCGGCATCGCGGTACATCTGAGACCATTTGATCCCGCCGAATGCATTGGTTTGTTCACGACCGAGGAAAATATTTTCAGCAATGGTGAGCTCAGGGATCAGGTTTAATTCCTGATGAATAATACTGATCCCGGCTTCTTGCGAATGACGAGGGCCAGTAAAGTTCACCTTTTTACCTTCGTATTGAATTTCACCCGCATCCATACTGTAGATACCCGTTAGGGTTTTCATTAGGGTTGATTTACCGGCACCATTTTCGCCCATCAACGCCATGACTTTGCCCGGATATACATTTAAGCTCGCGCAGTCCAACGCCTTGACACCAGGGAATGCTTTTTCGATATCTTTGAGTGCTAAAATTGGCTGTTTCATGTCAGTTCCTTGCAACTTGCAGATTATGGTTGCGGTTAAAACACGACACCGGATTGAAAAATGACGTTGGCATAAGGTGTGCATTCGCCGGTACGAATGACAGCTTTGCTATTTTTAGTTTCAACTTTGAAAGCGTCGTGTGGGATATAGCGAACAGTAATGGCTTTACCACACAATGCTTCTTCGTGTTTGATAAGGCTAATCAGCGCACTATGGTGTTCTGGGCTGATTTGCTTAAATTCTTCGGCCATCACCACCCCTTCAATTTGCATTTCACTGAGTAGTGCTTGAACGGTTTGAATAAACGTAGGTACACCGGGAATTAGCGCAAGATCGATACGCTGTGTTTCATCAGGGATCGGCAAACCTGCGTCACACACTGTGACTTCATCTGTATGGCCGAGAGTGGCGACCACATATGACAGTTCGGAATTGATGAGTGTGCTTTTTTTCATTGTTGCACCTTAGTTTTTGATAGTGATGATGCTAAATAGTGCCGACCCTGGCATCCAGTATCCTTACCATCGAAACGTTTGCGTAATCGTTTCGATGGCTGTAAATGTAAAAGCAAACGTTTCGATGTGCACGTTTGTCGAGTGAAAAGTGTGACTAGCTTCAGAAAGAATATGCAGTGAGTGAATGTTGAGTGGACGAAGTACTATGAAGGGGTGACCGAGATGTGATTGATATGTAATGTTTTGCAAATGTCGGGGTTTAGGTTGGCACTTAGTATTCTAAAAACGTATGATGACGCCTGCTGAATTTAACCCTAACTGCTGGACTGTTCGTGACCGTTGCTGTGCTTGATATTCAACCTTTACTGCTCACTATTGCCCCAATTTCTGTGTTGGTGATGCTGTTCGCACTGAAGCGAAAAAAGATATGGTTAGTCAAGTTGTCATTACTTGGCATGGTACTGTCGGTGTTCGTGATTTTTGCCTTTCAGTATCTGGACTACAGGCATTTCGAAAACTGCTTGATGCAAGGTGAAGTATACAACCCACTGCGTAATAGCTGCATACAGCTCCATTAATTGCGGTATTTAGTCTTTCCCCTTAGCCATCTCTATTTTAACTATTCCAATGACCTCAAGATGAAGTGGCGCAGAGTGCACAGCTCAAGCGTCCTTTGTGCGCCTGTACATTCTATAATGAATGATTGAAAGGGAGCATGTTGCGTTATTTTATAAGGCAGGAGTGAGTATCGTGAACGATAAAGCTGAGCGATTACAACATCGGTTAGGGTCAGAAATTCGAGCATTTCGAGATTCGCGTTATACGCTGCAATTAGGTACCGTGGATCAGAAGGGAAAGCCTCATACCAGTTATGCCCCGTTTGCTTTTTCAGAACAAGGATATTACATCCTTGTGAGTGACTTGGCCCAACATGGTCAAAATTTAAAAACGAATAAAGCGGTTTCTATTATGATGATCGAGGATGAAGGAGAAGCCGATTCTATATTTGTGCGCCGTCGCCTCTCTTTTGATACATCCGCTGAACGTATTGAGCGAGATACCGCCCATTGGCCTGTCGCAATGGCGGTTATGCGGAAAAGGCTAGGGGGGATGGTCACGAACCTCAGCCAATTGAGTGATTTTCATCTGTATTGTTTGAATCCACTGCTTGGGCGCTATGTAAAAGGATTCGGGCAAGCTTTTGAGGTATCAGGTCAAGCCATGCTGTCTGTTGTGCACTTGAATCGAGGGCATGAGAACAATTCTGCGAATTGACAGTGATTCTATTTTTTCCAAAACTGTCAATGTCACATTTTTCATCATACAAAAAATCTACAATCAGGGGTGTCAGTATTAGAACGACACTAGATATCAGCAGATTTATCAATTAATTCGTATGAACTTGTGAACGGAGAAACACAATGACAATTGGAAAATACTTGCGTTGGAAGGATGAACACGGACAAGAATTTAGGCCCGTTTCATTGACCGGAACTGAATTACTCAATGATCGAACCCTAAATAAGAGTACTGCATTTTCATACGAAGAGCGCCAAGCTTTCCAGCTTGACGGGCTGCTCCCGCCAAGAGTTCAAACCTTTGATCACCAGTTAAATCGCGTCTATGACGGCTTTAAAAGTGCGTCTACTGATATTGAAAAGTATTTGTTCTTACGTGCTCTCCAAGATCGAAACGAAACCCTCTTTTATGCGCTGCTTTCCCGTCACATTGAAGAAATGACTCCCATTATTTATACCCCTACCGTGGGTAAAGCGTGTCAGGAATTTAGCCACCGTTACCAGAAAGCACGTGGTTTATATATCACGGAAGACAATATTGACAAGATGGATGAACAAGCGCGGCATTTCGCGGGCAAAGATATCAAGATCATTGTTGTCACCGACAGTCAGGGGATTTTGGGAATTGGCGATCAGGGTGTCGGCGGGATGGGGATTCCGATTGGTAAGCTTTCTTTGTATACACTCGGGGCGGGCATTCACCCGGCACACTGTTTACCTATAGCATTGGATGTCGGGACCGATAACCAGGATCTTCTTGATGATCCTATGTACCTTGGTGTACCGCGTCGGAGAATGCGCGGTGCTGAATATAAAGCATTTATCGCGAAATTTGTCTGTCAGGTTAAGCGTAATTTCCCGAAAGCGGTATTGCAGTGGGAGGACTTCAGTAAATCGAATGCGTTTGATAACCTGACGGATTACGAAGAGTTTCTGCCGTCGTTTAATGATGATATTCAAGGGACGGGGTCTGTGGTATTGGCCGGTATTCTTGGCGCAATGAAGATTAAGGGGGAATCTCTCGCGGATCAAACCTATGTGGTATATGGCGCTGGTGCAGGTGGGGTCGGCGTTGCCGATCAAATCTACGCGGGCCTATTGAAAGAAGGCTGCTCGCACAGTGCTGCCCGTGAGAAAGTCTTTATCCTTGATTCTCAGGGATTGGTATTTGATGATCGTGAAGGCTTGGATGAGTACAAAAAACGTTATGCTAAGCCAAGAGAATTGGCAGCAGGATGGGCGGTGGCTGAAGCTGGAAAAGTTTCATTAAGTGAGTTAATCAATAACCATCCGGTAACGGTGTTACTGGGAACCAGCGGTATTGGTGGCGCGTTTAAAGAAGAACATATTCAGAAAATGCTGGAATACACCAAGCGGCCGATGGTATTCCCGCTGTCTAACCCAACCGCGAACTGTGAAGCGGTGCCGGAAGATATTTATCGTTGGAGTGATGGCCAAGCAATTGTTGCAACCGGGAGCCCATTTAATGATGTGAGTTACAATGGCCACAGTTATCGGATTGGTCAAGGTAATAATGTCTTTATTTTTCCAGGGGTTGGGTTAGCGGCCATTGTGTCACAGGCATCGAAAGTGACGTTGGATATGTTTACCACTGCTTCTTATGCATTGTCTGAATTGGTCAGTGATGAAGACTTACAGAAGGGGTGTGTTTATCCTCGTATCCGTGAACTGAAGCCGGTTTCCTTACATGTAGCACGCCAGATCCTTGAAAATATGCGTTCGACTGAGCCCAATAGCCCATTGGTCGGTAAAGATCTAGACCAGGAGCTTGCAGTACATATCTGGGAACCCGTGTATTTACCGTATCGCAGGGTGTAGCGTCAGGTTTATTCAGCGGCTGTTCAGAAAGGCGATCTCCTTCATTATTTTTGTCTCCAAGGTGAGATAAGGTAGTGATGTTCCAAGTATTCAAAGGATATTTGGAAATTGATACCAAAGGTATTGAAGGAGGTTCGCTATGTTAGTGTCGTGCTTTCTTGCAAAAATAAGGACGGTTGCTGTTTTTAGCCTCTACGCCGTTGCTGGTAGCGCCTTATGGTTGCTGATGATGCAGCAGATTTTTCGCTTATGAAAAGATCTGATATCAGGTTGAATCCAGTATCTTAAACAACATGCCATTTCTTATTGTTAGGTAAGAAGTGGCATTCCTACTGAGCTGAAGTGGTATACTCTAGACATTATTACTCAGCAACGCCTATCATGCTCATTATTTCAAATTCAGTACAGCTAGCCGATTGGGAAATCGAATTAACCGCAATTCGAGCTCAGGGCGCTGGCGGGCAAAACGTCAATAAAGTTTCCAGCGCAATCCACCTTCGGTTTGATATCAACCGCTCATCACTGCCACCTTTTTATAAGGAACGACTACTTGCTTTGTCTGATAGCCGCATCTCAAAGGATGGAGTGGTAGTGATTAAAGCGCAGCAATATCGCACTCAGGAACAAAATCGTGATGATGCGTTAGAACGGTTAGTGGCATTGATCCAATCGGCGGTGGTACAACAAAAAGCCCGTCGTGATACCAAGCCAACCCGATCCTCACAGAAGCGACGGATGGATAATAAGACTCAACGGGGACAGACTAAGACGTTAAGAGGGAAGGTGAAGTTTTGAACTGCGTAACAGAATGGATTAATTGCTCTAAATTTCTTGGCTGATTGGCGTTAAAGTCTATTTTTTAAACTTTTTTGCCGGTGAAATGGATGTCCGAACAGAAAACAAAACAGCTACTTCAGCTGTTTTATCGCGAGTCAGATCGAGCAAGGTTGTTTGATCTCGAGGCCCTGCCTCCGTTAGATACCGTTGAAGAGCAAGCCATGCTTGTGTGGTTAGCGACAAAGCGCCATTTTCAGCATGATGAAATTGCCTCTCAGCGGTGGGTTAAAACCTGTAGTGCAGGCTATATTACCGAGTTAATTTTGCATGCCAACGGTTCGCTTGAGGAGTTCACCTTATTCAAGCGAATGAAAACCACGGGTGAGTGGCAGCTGATTGATGGCATGATTGAATTGACAATCAATAAAGATAATAACCAGTATAAGAGTAACATTGTCGCCAGTTTAGGCAGCAGCATTCACGCTGCGATTGAATACAAAAATGGTGCGTTGCATTCATACCTGAAACTGGTACAGGCAAGGCCAATTGATATTCACAAAAATGAATAATGAGATATCGTGTCGATGTCAGCTTTTGCTAGCCAAATCATCATTAAACTGGTATTCATTTTGTTACGGTAATTTATCCATGACAGAGTGAGTCAGAGAAGTGACAACAAGGACGAGTAACATTGATACCGTCGCCATCGTCGGCGGAACACATGGAAATGAATTTAGTGGCATTTACCTGCTAAAGAAATGGCAGAAAAGCCCTGCATTGATTGCTCGAGACAGCTTTAGCGTTGAGATGCTGTTTGCTAATCCAAAAGCGTTTGAAGAAAACAAACGCTATTTGGATGTCGATATGAATCGCCAGTTTGGGCTGTCTGATCTGAGTGATCCGACATTAGCTAACTATGAGCAGAGTCGCGCAAAAGTGATTAATGCGCAGCTTGGCCCCAAAGGCAATGCAAAAACCGATTTCATTATTGATCTGCACAATACCACCAGTAATATGGGTCCGTCGCTTATATTACTTCAGTCTGATTTGTTTAATCGTCAATTGGGCGCGTATGTAAAGGTTAATATGCCTGATGCTGTGGTGGTATTAGAAGATCAGATTTCAGTCGAAGAACATCACTTCCTCAGTTCGATTTCCGAGCAGGGAGTGATTGTTGAAGTTGGGCCGCAATCACAGTCAGTGATCCGCCAAGATGTACTGGATTGGATGGAGGAGATGACCGGTCATATCCTCGATTTTATTGATCTCTTTAATCGCGATGCGCTGCCTGCACTGCCTACCCATTTTGAAGCATATAAATACCATGAAACACTAAAGCTGCCAGAGGATGAAAGCGGTGAGCGTTTGGGGATGGTACACCGCAATGTTCAGGATGCAGATTTCAAACCGTTGCGACATGGTGATCCAATCTTTACCTTATTTGATGGCTCTGAAGTGTGTTGGGAAGGTGATTACGAAGCCTATCCGCATTTCATCAATGAAGCGGCTTACTATGATAATAACCTAGCCATGTCGATGGCGAAAAAGGTCACGGTAGAAGTATAACGTCATAATAAGCGATATAACATATAACAGCGCGAAGGTTATCCTTCGCGCTTTTTTTGCATGTCAAAACGCTACTATGTAAGTATTACTGTGTCGATTTGGGTATTGATTAAATACATTGTATAAAAATGAAAGGTATGAGATTTATTTTGCGATAAATTCAGGAAATGAAAACAGATGGTGTAACGATAGGCATTTTAGCGTAACAATACTTGTTATTTTTTCATAAATAAGCGAATTGTTATGAGTGATACTGTTTTAACGAAAGAGAAATTTCATGAAATTCTTCATACGGACATTAAGAAGCCCATAAGTGAATCCAGAAAGTTGAGAATACCTGCAGGGAATAGCACGACTTATATTAACACTCATACAGGGGCGCATAAAATAGAGTGGACTGAATCAACCATCTTTTTGACTAACAAGGTTATAAATATCAATGTGTATTTAAACTTCAAGAAAAATTCATTATCACAGTCAGAGTATAATAAATTAGTTAGCTTGGCTAAAGAAGGTATTGAACAATATTGGTCAAGAAATATAAAGCTAGGTACTGCCAGATTCTCTGTCAGGGTTAAAGCACATCATCGTGATAATCGAGCTATTCCTGTTGATCTATATATAGAGATGGAACGAGGTAAATATGCAAGGTCAATGAACCCAGCAGTTTTAGGTGTCGATGCCAGCTTTATTTATAATAAAGGAACGATGACACATAAAAATGCCGAAATGGATTTTAAACTTACTACTGCCCATGAGTTTGGCCATTCTGTTCTAATGTATGCCGGTGGGGTTAAACTATCTTGGGGACATAAAGGAACAAGTGATATTTTCATTCAAAGAGCTAATAATAAAGCTACAGAATATCCTAATAATGGAGATATTGATTTAATGAAATATTATAAATTTGATGACTCTGAGAACCGTTTCGAGATCGTACATAGAGATTCAATCGTAACAGAAGTAGATTTAAAACGTTTAATCTGGGGGGCGGATATCAAATGGGTAAATCAATGAGCTTTAAAATGATGAATATTATAGCATTGTCATTATTTATTTTAGTTGGGTGTGCATCAAGACATCTTATTATGATTCATAATGAAACTGACTATAAATTGATTTTCTTAGGTGAGTTTAAATCAGAGGGTGGAGGTTATCATAATCTTGAATTTGAATTATTACCTGGAGAGTCTGATGGTTGGTTTTATGAGCAAAGTATAATGGCGGGCAATAGGCTTTATGAAAGATTACAAAAGATAACATTATCTCACCCTAGCGGTTGTTCGGTTGAGTTAGATCGGCAGCGAATAGCAAAGTTATTAGATGGAGGTTCACAGATAATGGTTAATAATGAGATGATGGCGTGTGAATAATTAATGTATTTTATTAGGTTGATATTACTTTTGGTGGCTATATTAATGCTTCCTGCATGCACAATAAGTGTAATGAAATATTATTCATTGTTGAAAATCACGGTTGAGAATATTTTTTATCTGAATCGGGTGAGAATAGAGTAATGGAGTTTGAACTGCTACCAGGTGATGATGATGGTTGGTATTTTGATCCAAAATATATTGATAAAGATATAATTGATAAAAGGATTCATCAAATTATTTTATCTCATCCAGAACAATGCTGTGTGGTCTTAAATAGACAGCAAGTTGAGGCACTGGCAAAATTAAATGGCTGGTGGGTGTTAAAGGTTGATGATCGTGTGATGAAGGCTGGACAACAACAGTGTTTACATTGATGAGTTACTAAATGGTGGTGGTATGATGCATATCACTGATGAAGTGATGGGCTGTAAGTAATAAATAATATTAAAGTATCATTTAGTTGAGTCGGGATAAAAAGCAGCCGCATGAAGCGGTTTCTATCATGTTTTAAAGTTATATCAGCATGAGCGAATAAATCGCAAAATTCCGCGGGTAAGTAAATCGTGGTCAGTTGGATATTCGAGTGAGGCAATGGCGGTTTGGAAGGTGGCTACGGAGTAGTTGCTTTGTCGTAATGTGATTAAATCGTGGCTATATTCTGGGGTAAATTCCGGGTGTCCCTGAATGCCGAGGCTGTGATCGCCAACCAATATCATGGCATAGGGACAAAAATCGCTGCTGGCTAATACGGTAGTGTGTAGCGGTGGTTCGGTGATCTGATCTTGATGACTCACAAGCAGAGAGAATGGCGACGGTATATCTGCTAGCCAGCGGTGCTGAGTGATCTGGTGTCGCACGATATTCGCTTGATGGACGCCAATACCCCAACCATTTATCGAGCGAGTGACTTCTCCGCCTAATGCCCAAGCCAGCATTTGATGGCCAAAGCAGATGCCAACAAAGGGGATCTTTTGGCGATACAGGCGATTAATGAATGCTTTGAATACCGTTATCCATCGGCTTTCATTATAAACACTAAATCGACTGCCGCTGGCTAGGTAAGCATCGCACTCGTCGAGCGACTGGGGATATTGACCATCAGTCACGCGGTAAAAATGGAGCTTGACGTCAGTGTCAATGCGTTCAAACAGCCGAGTAAACATCTCTGGATAATTACCATGGCAAGTTTGTAGTTCTGGCCTGACGTCGTCACACAATAAAATGCCCAATTTCATTTTACTTTCCTATCGGTCGAGGACGCCCGTACTGGCGTAGTGGCAAATATCTTGAGAAAACCCATAACATAACCTTAAGGGTGTCTAATATGAACGCTTTGGCCGTGTCTAGCTTTCGTTGGTATTGATAATAAACGTAGGAAGATGAAGGGGATTCGTCAACAGCTCCCTGTTTGCTGATAAGCCAACGCACTTTTACGGCAATGAGTATGTTGAGGGTAATTGGGTAACCATGGTATTAGTGACCGAACTATGTTCAAATATTTGAAAATACAATAAGAAAAAGGAAGTTATTGATGTCACTGGTTATACCGATGGTGATATTCATGCAGCAACAAATGGCTGAAGCCGGAAATGCCACCGACGCTAAAGCAATGCAAGCATACATGAAAACCGAGCAACCATTTTATGGGGTTAAAGCTCCAGAACGTAAAGCTATTTTCAGGCGGGCGCGGCAGCATACCAAGATTCAATCATTGATTGATTACAAGCGATTAGTGCTGTGGCTTTGGTCGGGTGAAAATCGTGAAGAACAGTATCTTGCATTAGACGTAGCAGAATACTATAAGGCCTTTCGCACTCTGGATGCATTTGAAGTGTACGAGGAAATCTTGCTCGGGGCAGATCATTGGGACACGTTGGATAAAATAGCGTCTAATTTGATTGGTCCGTTAGTCATAGATCACCGCGAACTGGAGCAGAAACTGCTTGTTTGGCGATGTTCAGACAATATGTGGCTACGTCGCGCTTCCTTGTTGGTGCATTTGAAACATAAAGATCAGATGAACCTCGCTTTATTGGAAGAGACAATTCTACTGCTAACCCATGAATCAGATTTTTTTATCCGCAAAGCGATTGGATGGGTACTACGCGAGTACGCCAAGACCGATCCTGAGTATGTTAAAGATTTTGTTGCTCGTCATAGTGATCAATTGTCTGCGTTAAGCCAGCGAGAAGCGTTAAAACACATGTAGCGTGATCTTTTATTATATCTTGACGTATCAGTTAAATATGTTGGTCTCATCCTGTATTCTCTTTATATTGGTTGTTAGTATTGCTATTTAATGAATGAAATAAATGGGAAAAAGGTATCGTCATGATTGAACGTCAGGAAATCGGCCAACGTATGAGCCGTATTGTGAAACACAATGGGACCGTCTATTTGTGCGGCCAAGTATGTGCCGATGCAACCCAAGGCATTACTGAACAAACGCAGAGCATGCTCGATAAAGTAGAAAACCTACTTGAGCAAGCCGGCAGCGATAAAGAGCACATGCTTTCAGCGACGATTTACCTTAAAGATATGAATGATTTTGTTGCCATGAATGCAGTATGGGACAACTGGGTTCCTGCTGGTCATGCTCCTGCTCGTGCATGTGTTGAAGCAAGTATGGCGCGAGATGTGCTTTTAGTTGAAATTTCAGTGATCGCGGCTGAAAAATAACCCTATTATAGGGGAAATGGGAATGAATAAGAGAGTAATGAAACAGCAGATGATCACAGCATTGATCGCTGGCGTATTTAGCGTACTTCCTATTACTGCTGTGTCTGCGAAAGAAACCACTGTTGGGTATCAGCCCGCTATTACATTTGATGGTAACCTGAACACAGAACGAGTGTGTTATTTTGATGGTAAGGCTTACTCATTGGGTTCAGTCATTGCAGTGGAAGGTATTTTGCTAACCTGCCAGCCAGAAAAAAGCTTTGAGACGAATGGGGCACTTAAGTGGGAGCAAATGAAGGCGAAGCCTGAGTAAGCTGTACACAATAAGCATGCAGTCACAATTTAGATTAAGAGAGTAGTGACTGCATGGGTGATGTTGTCGCACGTAAGATAGTTTAGGTACATGTTTCTCTTATTACACTACCAATGCGTGAGTGACGTTTGAATTTAGCGAACAAGGCGGCCAGAGTCGGGAGCGAGTTTACCTGTCCCGCCTTCATGATGCGGTGTAGTGACGCCCATTTCTTGCATCAAGAACTCTTTCATTGCTGCTGATTCACGCTCATTGGTTGGTTTCCAGTTTGAGATCACTCTTGCCTTATTGCTTTTCATTGAAGATTTCCTTTTCCATGCATGATGTTGAAAAATATCATGTGCCTAGTGATTCATAATATAGGTTATTTTCTTACAATATGAATACTTTTTCTAGCAATAAATGTGTATAGAGTATGATATTTTCTGCATTCTCAATGGATAATGAGTAATTAACATCGAGTAGGGTGAGGCGTCGCCGCCTCATCCCTCTCACAGAACCGTACGTACGGACCTCGTATACGGCTCATGTACATTTCCATTCAGCGTAAGTGCTGAACACATGCCCTGTCACAACATGTTCAATATTGACTAAACCAAGTTCATTGAACCATTGATTTGTCATAGCGTAGCTCGATAACGGACTCGCAGAGCTTCTCCAGCC
>NZ_JAKJSL010000050.1:0-59662 GCF_050336815.1 Photobacterium nomapromontoriensis | reverse complement strand
GTATAACACCGAACATAAGCATAGCCGCCTAAATTACATTACGCCGTCAGAACGACACAGTGGAAAAGATACAGAAATACTGAGCCGTCGAGAGAAGGTGTTATCAGCACATCGAAGCAAGAAACCAGAACGTTGGTCAAAGAATATTAGGAACTGCCAGCCTATCGGGGCAGTACACTTAAATCCCGAAAGAGAAGCAGCTTAATAATCGACCAACTAGTGACAACTACCTTGAAAAACACCGTATCCCACACTCACCAGTTATCGCTATCTATACACTCCCTACAAAAGAGTTTCAAACCAGTTAAACAGCTAGTAATTCGCTCATTTATAGTCTCAGGCTCAGAGAGCCAACCTGAAGGCAACCATAAAAAACTGATGACAGTTGAACCGCGTACCCAACGTTTGCTCTAATACGCCTGATATATCGGTTAGCAGCCAATATGGTTATTGGAGTATTAAAGTCACTACCAGGAAAGAGAACGTCGTCGTAGGTTGCCATCACGCGCTCGAGTATGGCTCGTACTTTGGTTGGGATCGGACGGCGAATAGGCTTATTGGTCTTGCTGAGTTCTTTGGGGACAGTCCAGATACCCACTTTCATATCAAAGTGAGAACGACGAGCAAGGCGCAGCTCTGAAAGCCTTTTCCCCATAGCATAGTGAGTTGGTGAAGCGCCCAGGTAGTAGTTTTTAGCAAAGGACTGATACAAGGCTTGAGTCCCCTTCTTTAATGTAGGGACATAGTGTTTCAGCCAGTAGTGAACACAATCATCTAATGTGACGAATTCTTGCTCACCAGTGATAGCAATCTCAGGGTTTCGGCCTGATTCTCTCAATTCCATCATGATTTTATGTTTCCGCCTTGCCTCTTTCAGGGAAGTTGCGGGATACTTACCGATATTAATTCTCAGTTGTTTACCATTGAATCGGCAGCGATATTGAAAGGTGATGATTGCAAGAGGTGAGATACGAGCAATTAGACCATCCCCATCACTAAGTTGGGAAGGTCCATCATAGGTTTCAAGCTTGCTAATTGCTCTTAATTTTCGATCTATCAGGCTCATAGGATACCTTAATTTGGACACATCTAGAATTTTTTTTGGACACATATTTGGACACAAATGCAAATCCCAAGCGGAATTGACTCGGAATAAACTACTGTATATAAGAACAGTATAGCATTTAAAAGCCATTGTTAGAACAAACACTTACTACTGACTCAGTGGCTTCTGGAAATTATTATGAATAACACAAATGAGCCAACATTATTTTGGCTAGATTATGAAACGTCATTGCTAACACATTGATTTTATATCAAGTATTTCGTATCTAAATCATTAAAGGACGCAACTAGGACGCATCTGTCCATTAAATACAGTCTAAGCCTAATAATCATAGCAAAAAACCAACTAAGCCTACCCTGTTTCCGCCCCAAAATATCCCTTCGAAATCCACGTTTCCCCACCACTTACTTTCAACGAAATGCAACAATCACTACCTATTCGATCTAGCCTATTACCGCCCCATTTGCGTTTAAAGTTATTACTCATTGTCGATTTATGCCAGGCGCTTAACCCACGTTGACCTTTCCTTCGAACAATATGCTCTGTGGATATATACAGTTATAATAAAAATGCACCTATTCACCAATCACTAATGCGTATTAACGAGACAGGAATTGCTTGTTTTGCAAAGTACCTTTCAACCTATCTATATGATAATAAAAAGATTTAATCATTACGCTCGGCGTATACGAGGTCTCGTTAAATCGTAATGCTTACTTTGCCCGAATCCATTGAGTAGTTACCTATGCGTTTTAGTGGTTTAACTCATTGAAAATAATCTATTTTGTGAATATAGTGCCATGAATTAATCAGTACAGTTGCTGCGTGAAAGCGAGCATGCTGTTTAATACACTGTTAGGCGAATACGACAGCCATCAGTATTAGACATAGGTATAATATGAAATTTGAATCATTAATTAGTTCGTTGTTGTCATCAACAACATACGGGACAACAGAAGAGGCAATGCGTTCACCTCAGCGGTGGTTAAGACCAGAAAAATCTTTATATGTATACGATTTAGGCCTTTATAATGATTGCTTAGAAAAGCTATTTAGTTTGAACAAAAAGCTCTCAGCACGTTTTAGTAGGAAAACAGTTTTTGATTGTATTCAAAAGCAGATACCAGATCTAAAGTCTAAAGATAAATTAGAGGTTACTGAAGACAGTCTATTTGACGAACTTCTAGCTGTTAAAGCAAGAAGTGTTGTAGTTAAATCACCGATATCAGGCATAAGGCTAGATTCTGGTCTTCGTAAGTTTTCTCTTGGTGGATATACATTTGGGTATATGGAAGACCTCACGATGCCAATTTCTAATGAAAAAGGCATGTTCATTAGTATCACGATTGAAAAGGTATACGATAATAATTTAGCAATTCAAAAAGCTGAAACCGCTTTTTTAGACTTTATTCGATTGATAGTTTTCATTTCAGGAAAACTTGATAAAAGTATATATATATCACTTGGTCTACCGATGCATGCTGATATGACTCAAGAACAAATGTACGTTAGTACAAGTTCGTACCATGTTACAGATATAGAAGGTAAGCTACTTTCTGGTAACATTTCCAATAAATATGTTGAAAAGATCCCTGTAAACAATCCGTTTTTTTCAAAAAATAAGGACTTTGACAAGCTTTGGAGCCTGTTAACAAAAAAAATTAACGGAATAAAGGTTACGGACATCGAATCTAGACTACTTAATTCAGCACTTGCATTGGGTGAATCGGCATTTACTAAAGATAAAAAGAATTCAGTTATTTATACCTGTATGTCCGTTGAGTTGATGTTTTCATTCGATGAAGTTGGTTTCTATCAAAGGAGTATTGGTGAAAAGCTCTCTGATGTATTTACTTTCATTATAGCGAAAGATAAAGATTCTAGGCGTGAAACAGCAAAGTTGTTTAAAAATGTTTATCGCATGAGATCAGCCATAGTGCATGGCGGTGACAAGGAGTTAAATGATGATAATTTGTCCATAAACTTCTTAATGCGAGGGGCTATCTCACATATTATGAATAGTGAGAAATTTAAAGGGGTCAAGAATGTGGGGCAAATATATGAAATGTTAAGGGATGCACAAAACTCATACTAATTCGCCTAATCGGGTAGCCGGAGGTATTTCCCCTCCAGCCCCCACACCACCCTGTATGCGGATCCGCACAGAGTGGTTCTTTATCTTTTTGCGGAACATCCATGGCGTAGATAGCATGATGACGATTACGAAGTGCTTTCAGCTGATTATCTATTGACATGCCCCCCACTCTATCGCTAACCTATTAAAGTACTGGCAAAATCCAGTGCCGGGATTAGCCTCCTGAAACTTCTCAAGGCGCATTGTCGCCAGCTCTTGATGCTGGTTTTTTTATGCGTGACTTCGCACACCTGAATTATGGTGGACTGAGTCGGAGCACTTCGGTGCGCCGTTTCCTTGAGGGCGGTAAGGCTAATCCGGCTCAGTTCACCACCCAAATTTAGCCTTTTTGAGTGGTGTCCAATAAATTACTCAAGGAGGTCATCATGACCGTGCTAACTTCGCTACCTATCGCGCAACTCAGTCCCTCAGATCTCATTTCAATTTCCGACACTAACGAACTTGTCACTGATTCCCTAACCGTATCCAAGCACTTCAGTAAACAACACAAACATATCCTATCGAAAATAGAATCACTTGATTGCTCAGATGTTTTTGCGTCAGCCAACTTTTCGGCTCACGCACAAAAGATCACCGCGGGTGCCGTCATAAGAGATTCCAAGGTCTACCAAATGACTAAAGACGGTTTCATGTTTCTGGTGATGGGATTTACAGGAAAACGTGCAGCCGCAGTCAAAGAAGCCTACATCAACGCGTTTAACCTCATGGCAAAGCAACTCGCCAATAAAGCCTCATCAGTGCCTTCCAGTTACCGAATAATGACGCTCATTGAAGACGGCAAGGCCGTGGATTCGAAAGTCATACCCAATGATGCCTTTATCGTAAACAAGGCGCGGATTGCTTCCCTTGTGCAAGAAAGCAACTTGTTCAGTGTTGATGAGCTGCTAACGATATCGAATAGTGTCAATGAGAAAATTGCGGAGATTGCAAAAGTTAAGGACTTGCAGCTACATCAGCTGAAGAATCATTGATCGACTAGTAACGACAAAGGCTCGTGATAATGCGAGCCTTCGTTTGATCATATATAGTGTTGGCTGCGCAACAATATAACGAATGACGTTAAGGTGTGAGTAACGTAATACCAAAGTCTCCGCATACCACCTTAAACACTAAACGCAACGCATAGTAAAAATGCCACGCGTTGCGAATCACTCTTAAACAGTTTGTATAACTGGCTTATGTTAGTTATCTTGTAGTTTCCACTTGATAATTTCTTGAGCTTTCAGAAAGCTTTTTCCATGCCAATCTCCATAATTGGCAGAGATCGGATAACTATGATTAATATCTGTTAAATCATCCCACCATGGATCTTCTGATCGACCCAGCTCTGTATATACACCAGGATACTTATCTCCGCAGAATAACTCTTTGAAATCATCTTCATCAAGAGTTAGACCACCGCACTTCGAATAATAACCTTTTTCATCGCGAAGCGCCTTAACTAGCTCATAAAAACTAACCAGCTGTCGCTGACCTCCAGCCCCTACTTCATCACTTATATGCCATGTTCTGTGAAATATTTTAAATTTGTAATCATTTAATTTCACCATTATAAATGCTGGCGCTTCTTTTGAGTTTTTACGAACAAAGAATACTCGTTGCGGATTAAGATTTTCGATAACCTCTAGATACCGCAATGGTTCTCCAAACGTCTGTTCATCATTAGAAAACGGTGCTCTCTTACCCTCTATAACCCAAGTTTTGTTAACACCAAATACATCACAAAACCGCTCAATAAACTCAAATGTAGGCTCTTCCTTGCCTCGGAAAATATCTTCAAGTTCACTGACTTTATGTAGCTTCATGATTTGAGCTAATTGTGCAATAGTAAACTTCGAATACTCTCTTTTCTCGTTCATTAGTTCTAAAACTAAAACTAGCCGTTGGGAAATTTGACTGACTTCTGTTTCTGGTTCTGTTTGTTCCATTACAGGAGCTTCTATCTCGATCTCCTGATCCTTTTTTTGTCCTGATTCTATCGGCTTATTATTGAAAAAGTGGGTATAAAATGCAGTAACAACCACTACTCCAACTCCGGAAAACAACCACTCTTTGTTCTCGACAATGATTTCAAACACGTTCAACCTTTAATCCACCGATAAATATAAATTACTCGCAATTCTACGCACTCACACATTATTGGACAATGAGTTGAATAAAAGATGTAGTGAGCAACGCTTGTTATTTAACCTGAACCATTGCACCGTAAACACCAAAACTAACTTGAACTGAAAATGCCGAGCGTTGGGAATCTGTCTTAAACGCTTGTCTACAAATTTATTCAACACCGTACTTTTTTAGGTGCGCATAGCTCTTTTCAAAGCCAGTTTTTCCTCGCGTCAAACGAGACTTGATTGACTTATTTTTGAGTTTTGAAAAATCAGACTCAGATAGCGATTGGTTAATGACAAACGTTCTTCCACATGGCAATTGAACGCAATAGGCATAGTCTTGACTTGGTTGTGGTAAACTAGCTTCAAAGGAGAGATGTCCACCAATTACCTTGGGAAACTCAACTTTCTTGTTAGTGTCACTGCACCCGCAACTTTCAAACCATTCTATATCTTGATCCTCCGATGATGTTGCAATACCTATTGCTTGCACTTGAAGTGAATTAACGGAGTCGTTGGTGATCGTTAAAAAATCACGATATACATTTGAACGATTGAGATCTAGACGTACCTGGTACGTATCTTTTCTAAAAGTAATATATAAGGCTATGGCAGATACGATTAACGCAAATATAGAAATTGTAATACTAATTTTCTTATCCTCATTTGTGGTGATGTCTTACTTATTTGTATAACGCCTCAAACACCGGCTTGGTGAAGTTGGCGACTTTTTTGGAACAAAAAAGGTGACAGCTTTACCAAGTCCGCGTGCTTTGACTTGTTACGTGTTTTTCTCATTTGCTACTCAAATGCTCTTTGAGCTGCTCTACTGTTAAAGCTGGTCTTGTTCTGTGAATAATGCCATGACAGTTAGCACATACTGGAACAAGATCTTCTATTGGGTTTAAAACATACTCTTTTCTGATTTCAGAAAGGGGAATAACATGGTGAACATGAATGTATTTTTCGCCTATTGCACCATACACCTGCTCAAAGTTAAAACCGCAAGCAGCGCAACGATAGCCATGATGTGCGATGCACTTTGCTCTTGCATCTGCGCTACGTTCATAAGTATTTACGGAAACAGTTTTCGAGGCACCTTCAATATATCGCTCTGGAGTATCGACTTCTTCTGGAAACTGATTGCTCATTTCGCCGTCGAATGCATACCACTTGCCTCCGACTTTCTTTAGTAACTTTTTCGATAGCTCAGGAACAAAGCCCTCTATCTTTGCTGGGCCTATACCATCTTCATCTTTATTGGCGTCTGAGTATATCAGTGGGAAAGTTTGAAGCTCATAACCGTCCTCTTCAATAAGGCGAATATGCTCTCTCGACTGTTCGTATGCTGGCTGTTTTCTTCCTCTGCCACTTACTTTCCAAGTATCACTAAGAATGAGTGAAGTGTCACCATCAGTGTTTGTATCCCACGCGCCAAAGATAATAATCTTTTTATCTTCGTTGATGAATGACCAACTCCAAGTCCAGTTCCTACAAGTAGCGCCCTGCGATTCTATAAATTTCTTTCTGCTCATAATTTAGTAATCTGAACTCCGATAGACACGTAACAGTGTATTAAACAGCATGCTCGCTTTCACGCAGTTGTCATACTGGTTCTCTCATTACACTATGCTCATGAAAAATAATATTTTCAATGACTTAAATCACCAAACTCACAGGTAACTGCTCAATGGATTCGGGCAAAGTAAGCATTCAGATTTAACGAGACCTCATATACACCGAGCATTATGAGTAAAAGTTCTTTATTATCATATGGATAGCTGCAAGCACACTGTACAAAACAAATAATTCTTGTCTCGTTAATACCCAGTAGTGATCGGGGAATAGGCTATTTTTATTATAACTGTATGTATCCACAGTGCATGGCGCACCAAGGAAGGTCACCATAGGTTATACAACTAGCATGAATCGATGATGACCAATAACTCTAAACAAAAATGGCAGATGTGAGTCAACGAAGATATGCTGACTCATATAGATATCAATGCTCTCTTAAAAATCACGCCCTACCAGCATATGCCTTATTAAATCCATCAACCACCCGCTTCATATCACGTTCAAGATTCTTAATCCGAAGATCTTTATCTTTTTGCGGGACATCCATCGCATAGATAGCATTACGACGGTTACGAAGTGCTTTCAGCTGCTTCTCTGTTGATTTAAGCAACGGCATGAGCTTTAGCTTATCACCATACTCTGTCATGAACTTTGGCCGCTCTTCACCAAACGTAACCTTGGCCTCCTCCTTGATTTGCATTAGCTCCTCACGACGCTCATAGAACTTACTTTGGTCAGCATACGGCATGACCTTGCCTGATATACGGCTTAGGAACGCAACCTTGTTATCATCGATGTCACCACCAGATACCTTATCAATTAAGCCAGGCACTTTTACATCAGCAAAACGAAAAGCAGCACCGCCAAAGTAACCCACAAAGTACTTCATCACATCAGGGCTGATATCAATACCTCCAGAACGGAACGCACTGCCACCTGTTTGCTCATTTAGCCACTTGGCTACTGCTTTGTAGTGATCACCTGTTGATCGCTTCCCAAGGCTACTAGCAGGCATCTGAGTGCCGAAAGGCATGTTCTCTTGGTAGATATTACTGCCGAAGAAGTTCTCGTTTAGCGCAACCTCCACCACTGGCTTGAACACGGTTGGCGCAGCACCCTTCAACACTGTCCCCGAGACGGTTTCCGAACTATGCATGCCAATTGGTGAAAACGCACCAAGTGTTGCTAACGCCATACTGCCAGCGGCCTCTGCTGGCGTAGTATTGTCACTGTTCATTGCTGACTCAATACCCGATCCCATCACCGCGAAAATATTGTAGCCATATGGCAGTGGAATAGACCAGTAAGTACCATCGGCTTCACCGCCTACAAGGGATTTCATGATAACGAGATTACGCTCTTTCACGTAACTGGGTACTTTGTCATACCAGTTCACACCATCGTCATCCTCCCCTGCGGCACTACGATTCATCATCGCTATTGCAAAGGAGCCTGAAACAATGCCCACCGCAAGCTTTTGCGCTCGGTTTAAGTTGCCCCACTTGAGCTTACCGTCACCATTTAACCCAACCATGGTTCGAACAAAGTTTGCTGAACCTTGTATTGAGGCATTAGCAAACATGTACAGCGCATTCAGTGTCGTCCCCGACTCACCTCTACGGTTGAAGTTAACAGTCATGTTTTTCGCTAATGATGCTGCCTTCTTACGGCTCACTCCGACTTTACGCGCATTAACATAGGCTGATAGACGAACTGCGTTTTCAATGGATCCGTTCATGTTCTCAACAAAGCCGGTCACCATATCAAAGGTCTTGTACGCTTTACCTTTTGCTGTCCCGCTGGCCATCGCTACCATACGCTCAAGATCTTTGGCCTGCCCGTCTACGTCCTTCATATCGAACCAGCCAGTTTTACCGCCATCGGCCATAAACTCATCAAAGTATTGCTGCCATTCACGCCCCTTAGCGGTCTTGGCCTTCTTTCCCGTCAATGAGGCATAAACAGCTGGCATGGCCTTACCAATATCAGCTATCACCTGTTTAGCGATGTTCTTGCCCTTAATCTTGCCATCATCCCGGGTCTGCTCTGCTGATAGGTTCAACACTGCCGTTTGAATATCACGCGCAAAGTTACCAATGACGAACTCAGGGTTATACGTGGTGTTAACCGAGGCTAAGAAACGGTTGAACGTGGCCATGACGCGAATGAGACCGTTGGACGTATCCGGCCCTATATTCTTCATTGCGTTCATTAATCGCTGATCATGCAGCTTGATGTAGTACACCTTTCCGTCTTTCTTTGTTGGGAAGTAATGATCCGGCATCATCGACATAGGAACGGCGCGATCTTCGACGACCTTCTCTTTTTCGCCTGTCAGTGGATTTTTACGCTCAACAATCTGCGGGGCTTTATCTGGATTGTCATTGGTGAATACCTGCCAATAGTCCGACGACGGGTTGTCTTCAACCAGCTTCAGCAGTGAATTACCCACTTCATTTTTACGAGCGCGAACAAGCTTCTCGGTTAGATCAAGAATTGCATGCCCACTCGGTGATTCGGCTTGTGATTTACGGCCTTTGGCTGTCTTAGCCTCTTTACCACCGATACTGAAACCCTTACCGGTTCGAGGTAATGACGATTCATCCTTGGCTATACCTTTAAGCGGGACATAGTATTGATAATGCGCTTGCCAGGTATCGAGGACTTCATCTGTTTCCAGACCACTATCACGCAACACATCACGCTGCCGGGCAATCATTGCATCGACGATATGTGCCAATTCATCATACTGGCGCTGCTTACCACCACTGCGGATAGCATTGAGTTTGTCTTTAGCATCTTGGGTCTTCATACCGGAACCACCATCAGAGAACTTCGGATTGATGGAGGCAATGTATTCGTTACGCTCTTGTGCGTGACGGGCTATCAAATATTCATCCAGATCAGCCTGGCTGATATTGAACTTAGCCATCTTGTCAGCCAGTGGCTTAACAAACGTATCCTTCATGATCCGCAAATCATTCTCAGCCTTGCCGTGAAACAGTTCTTCAGCCAAATAGGCGTCGTTATCTTCGGTCACCGTTCCGCCGGCTTCTTTGATGTTACGTTGTAGTTCTTTGAGGACTTGGAACTTATCAGCCCACTTACGCGCAATAGTGGACTTAAGATTTTCAGTGGGAATATCAAAACCACCAGCTGCGGTCTCAGCCTTGGGCCCAGTCACATGAGCCGCGATCTTAGCGCGTGCCTGTGCAACGTCAGACAAAAAACTACTGGAGTGCTGTTTACTATTGGTCGCTGAACGACTGAACTTGGTACGAGAAAGACGACCGCTACCAGAACCGTCCGGCGGTGTGTTATCTGGCCCCCACTCATTTACCGACTTGATCCTATCCGTCAGGGTGTGAACAATATTATTGAGCTCGGCCTTTGTCATGTCTGATGGTGCCATCAAACCAACTTTACGTAACGCCTGCGCAATAGCTGCAACAATGCGATCCATCCATTGGCCGACCTTACCACGATCAACCTCTGCAGCATGTGCGATGACTTCCTCAACAAACCCATTCAGATCAGATTTATCATAGCTTTGCTCAACGTCACTGATTAGGTCCTTGAGATACTTAGATCCTAAGCCAGAGTAAACCGTTTTCAAGATGCGCCCATACTCGGTATCACCGACAACCGCACGTAGTCCGTGGTGAACTAGCACTTCATGGCGAAGCTTTTTCCGTAATTCTTTGGTATTGGCGATGTTGTCAGCCACAACGACAACGGATGCGCTCACTTCATCATAAAATGCATTTACCTTATAGCCGTCAAATGAAGCCCCTATCAACTTCTCGGCTTCCACTTGTGTTTGAACGACCTTAACAGATACAGCCGCGCCGCCATTGTACTGGCGCAACCATGATTTCACGGCCAGTTCGGCCTGTTTTAGTGGCATGCCCTTTTGATTGCCACTATCAATAGTCACACCCTCGCGTGAATACAGCATCACGCGGCCATCATCGAACTCATGCTGATCCATAACATTGAATAGATGTTCAAATGAACGTCGGATAGATTGGGATTCTGACTGATTAGGGTACGGGTATGAATGTTTGGCTTTACTGCCATCAGGTGATGCAACATTCCAGGCATCTTCACTGACTATGTTGGCGAGGAAATCATTAGTCGCGTTTTGATCTGCCAATTTAGCTATCAAGTAGGACTCAAACGAACGAGCGCTCATTTCAACAGGTGTTGACCAGTAATCCTTGCTGCGCCCAGCATCTAGCTTACGAGAGCGTTTTGCCAGGTCACTCTGATTAATGGTACCCATCACATCAGCAAATGTCTTGCGCATTTCAGCGCGAACAAGAGAATCCTCTTCAGCTCGGTATGATGGCTCTGTCATAAACGCATCACTGGATGAATTTGATCCAGTATTCATCTTGGCAAAGTAGTTATCCAGTGCATGCCACCATTCATGGCCTAATGAACCAGCACCACGATTCTTGGTCAGGTTGATAACCACCTTACCAGGTTCATAATGTGCTTTTGCCGGATCTGCCCCACCCTTACCTCGAGCACCAAAGGCCAATCCAAGTTCACCATTTAACGAAATAGCCTTAGGCGAGATACCAAGAATAGCGGCCATATCCATAAGTGAGTCATAGGCATCGTTAACCATTGATTGACGTTTCTTTTGATCAACCCAGTTACCGAATTCAACCCCACGGAAACCAAATACCTTGGCAAAATCATCTGCAGAGACATCACCACTCTGCCTCAAGTCTTCTCCGACACGAGGGTTATTCAGATCACGCCGTGGTGCCGGTATAAATTTGGCATTCTCTAACTTCTTAACAAGACCATCGTTATCTTCAATGGCTTTGAGACGGGCATCTTTGACTGACTCAATTGGTCCCTCTAAATCGATATAACCGCGACCCACCTTTTTACCAATGAAGTAACCATTCTCACCGCGCTTGGTGTAGATATCAAACGACACAGCTTTACGCTTTGCCTGATCCTTATTCATCAGCTCATCGTACTTTTCTTTAAACGCGGCAATGGCTTCTTCTTTGGTATTGCCATGGGCTATCTGTCTAGGCCAATTACCATAAAAACCACCACCAGATGCACGTTCAACAGTCCAGATAGTCTTTGGCGTTTCAAAACTCTCACCAGCAAAGAGGCTATAGTTTCCGCTGGTTAGCGCAAAGTTTGAAAGGCTGTTTTCATGCCCGACCACTTCATACAGTTCTGCGCGTCCGGCTATTTTGTGGCTTTCTCGGCTGGAAGCCTGCATCAGCATTGATTTAGCACGCTGCGGTTCAATCGAACCATTCACCGCACCTAATGCAATATCACGCATCATATGAACACTCTTGGCCCAACGCGCTAACTTAAATGCACTACGAGGTTTAGCCGTTATGCTATCGCGTACCGCTCGAAATAGGCTAAGTGCTTCGAGTGAAACACCTTGATTGAGCATTGCTTGATAGTTTGGCTGAGGCCAAGCTTTAGATAGCGTTAATTGCTGGATATCGCTATCGGTTTTACCTTCAATAGAATCGGCGTATGCATTCCAAACATCCTTCCGAGCACCGCCAATTTTTTCGCCTACATCTTCGAGTTTGGCCTTTAATGCAGACTCTGACTTATCTTCAGGATCTAAGCTGGCCAGTTCACGAGGTTTAGGTTTCTCGGCTACGGCTTCGACTTCATTTTTTCTATCGCTTCCTCTGTCGTTTTCTTCGATGCCTCCCACGCTTTGCTCTGCTCGCTGCCCGGTACCAGAATCATCGGGTCGATGCCCTGCGCTACCAGTCTGTTGTGGATTTTCCTGCCCTTCTCTAGCCCGTTGCGAAGCGCTTTCACTATCCGCTCCTTGGGTAACTGGTTGAGTGTTTTCCACGTTTGTGAGTTTTTGTCGATCGGCATAGTTTAACGCTCCAAGTTGTTCAATCAGTGAGGCCATCGTGATGAGGCCGGACTCATATTTATCAAGCAATAAATCACCCGCGTCAGGATCCGCAACGGCGGCATGCTTTATCGCCTCATCCAGTGCGGCTTCAACAGTTTCATTGTATTCACTTTCAGCCTGCGCAGTTGTGCTATCTGTCACCCAGTCCGGCAAAGCTAGGTCTGTTGTCACCTGATCAAGTTGCTGCTTACGCTTAGATGAACGAGTCTCACGCCGCATATCACGTTCAGCCCGTCGCGATTCAATACCGCCTGCCTGCTCAATGCGCCCTGTCTCAATGACATCCATTGCCTCATTCACAATCTCTGCCTGACGATCACCCAATCGAGCCCCTGTGAGTGCCTTTCCTATTGCGGTTTGTACTCTCTCAGCACCATACTCTCGCACCATATCTGCTAATGCCGAGCCTTGATGGGTTTCCGTCAACGCATCAGACTGAGAACTAAAGTGGCGTTCGCCGCTGTTAACTTCACCATCAACCAGATCAAGTACATCGTTGGCAGACAACTTACTGCCGCCTCGACTCGTAAACCCATGTTCGTTCAATAGCTCGGCCAGTTCATCGAATGTGCGGCCACCCGTTGCGGGGAATAATTTATTGCGCTTAAACGACGCTGGATCGATACCTTCAGATTGAGCAACTTCACGGTTAATGCCGCCAATTTTTGCGATTGCACCTGAAATGGTATCTATCTGCGTATTAATCTCTTTGCTATTACCCAGCGATGTTGCTTCATCAGCAAGTGAAACCAATCGCTCACGGTACTCAGGCCGGGTAAAACGCGCCGAACCTTTTAACCGCTGCATCGCCAATGGAATTTTTGCATCACGACGTTGAGCCAGGTATTTAAGCTGACGCAGCTTTTTCTTAGGGATACCGCCATCAAACTGCTGTTCACCGACCTGTTTATCAAGATCTGTTGTATCTACTTGTGCTGATTGCTGGCTTCGGCCATAGATAACACTGGGCCGTGCATCACTTGGTACTAATCCAGTTTTACCAACAGTATGGTATTCACCATCGATGACCACTGTATGACCATCAATTTGAGGCGTTTCGTCATTTACTGCGGCTGATTCTTCACGAGGGATAAACTGCTGACCTTTAACCTGTTCACCGCCGCTGAACTGAGGCTGCGAGGTTTGCTGTTCCATGTGATCATCAACTGACTCACGCTGCGGCGCATCACCGTAAATGATATTTTCACCTTTAAGGCGAGGCTGATGCTGTTGCTCAATAGAACGAAGTGATGCGGGTTCTGGTTGTTGCTCGCCTTGCTGCTCATCGGCTCCAATCCATTCCCCCTCAACGTCGCTAACTGCAGGTAGATTTTCAGTCGCAGAGACATCAACCGCTTCAGGATCCATGTTTACGGCCTTACCCTGTCGCTGATAAGCCGGAATATCGAAATCGCTCTGATCAACATCGGCGCTACCTTGCTGCTGTTGCGGTCCCGCTTCATGGCGTAATATTTTGCGAAGGTAAGCCGGGGCATCCATATCATTAGATACTTCAGCTTTCGTGTAGCTATCTTTGATTTTGGTTGCAGATGAGGCCGTAGAGGTAAGAATTTCTGATAGCGCCTGGCCTAAGCTAGAATCACGACCCACCATTTCTACCAAATCAATATTGCTGTCGTTTTTATATATCTCGGCAATATTCTTTACTAACTGCTGAGCAACGGATGGATCTACTTGGCTTAATGCTCGCAGTTCTGATTCCAACGCTTTAGCATCACGGGCCGATGAGCCGCCGAATAATCCCGACTTTCCATCCTTTGCTTTTAGATTGGCCTTTCTCAACTTGCTTAATGAGTTAATGATCTTAAGTTTGTGTCGATTGATCGAATCAATGCTGCTTTGCTTGGCCTTAAGTGGATCCGGTGTAAACTCTTTAGGCTCATTATTAAAGTCAGCAGTCGCAGATACATCAACCCGAGTAGTATCCGCTGCAATGTTGATCTCGGGACTTTCAGCTACTACCTCATTTGGGATTTCAGAGGCAACCGGCTGCTCAGGATTTACAGTTGCCGATACATCTACGGCATTTTCATCGACTGCAGTTTCTGCTTCAGGAATAGCACTCTGGTCAACACTGCGTAACCCACCGACAGTGCCCATGCCGCTGCCCATAACAAAGCCACCAATCAGGCCATTAATACCCGCATCCATAGCGCCAGAATCTAAATCTAAGTTTGTTCCTGCATGTTTGTTAGAAATTTCATTACTAACTCGTTGCGTTGTGTACTCTTGACCGAACTCCAATCCACCTTCTTTGGTACCACCCTTAAGAAATCCAGTTGCAGCACCACGCAAACCACCTGCACTTTTTGCTGTTCCGCTTAACACAGCACGAGATAATGCGACATCACCGAACCCAGTAGCAAGAACACTAGCAGCAATAGTCTTTGGATCTGTCATCGTATCTTGAGATGCAATATTACTCACTCGTTCCTTTGCTAACTCAAATTTCTGTTCGTTAGATAGCCCTGTATTCTCTGGATCGGCATGGATATCGCGAAAAGCCTGAATATAAGTTGGTGATTGCATCAGTTGCTCATGACTAGCATTTAATAGCATTTCACGAGCTTGAACACCTTGGGAACCTACATCACTAGCCACGCCGACACCTAATGCCGGTGCGTTTTTGATTGCATTCAATGTATGAGGAAGTGCCTTTTCTGCCATTTCAGCAGAAACACCAGATCTAAGCATTAATCTTTTAATATTGGGAGCAAGATTATCGACAGGTACTTTTCGTGTAGCTATCATGGTTGCAACTGTTGGGGCCATGTAACCCACTAAATTGGCGAACTGGATACCCCAAACAGCTGGATCGCTAGATACTTCACCGTCACGATAAAATGGTGTATGCATTGCTTTTTGTGCATCGGAACTCATAGTAGCTTGCACTGAGTCAGCCCATCCGCCTAGCTTATCTACTGCAATATTTGATAGCGACTTACGCTTATCCTCAAAAGGAGTTGGTTTAGCTTCGGTTCGTAATTCTTCAGGCACTCGCTGCATATATGCTTTTTCTGTGCTTGAGTGATTAATTTGATTCGGTATTTCAAAAATACCCTGAACAGACCTCAATCCAGAAGTTGTTGCAGCTTTTAAAGCATCGCCAACACTTACTTCTAAATTTTCAGGCTTTGGCTTTTCGATATAATCAAATGGATTAAACCCATCAGAAAGCTCATAGTTTTCTGACATGTCTGTTTTAGCTTGTACCGTAGCTTTAGGATTAATGTCGCTGCCTAGCAGTTTATCGCTCATGTGAACCCCATAAAATTGCATAAAAAAACCACCACCCCTTTCGAGGTAGTGGCTTAGGTGTAGCTTTCCATAATGTATTCAGTATGCTTTGCTTTTCGGCAAAGAACGAGACGTTACCTTGCTCGATAAGCGTTAATTGCTAACTCGCTATCAACAGAATTTAATCCCAGTATCTTATCAGCATCAGAATCAAACTGAGCTTTACGCGCAAGAGCAGCTTCAGATTCTGCTTTTTTTGCTGCGTTATCATTAAACATCAAAGTCAATTTATCTGCAGGAATACTAGATATGTCAATATTGGCTCGTTTTAAAGCATTAATAAATCCAGCTCGGTTTGGATCTTTTGCAGTCCATGAAATATAAGGTGCCTCATCTTTTGGTTTAGAGTCTACACCATTCCCCACTTGAGGTACGCTCGATAAACCATACAACGAGTTAATATCATCCATACCAGCCTTATACTGTTCATCAATGCTTTCAATAGCTCCTTTGCGATCATCACCTGTAAGCAATGGATCTATCTTCGCAAGTGAATCTCGTTTCCACGTCATCAACTTGGTTACAGCACCACGGTACTCTTTTCCAAAACCAGAGTTACCCCCTCTCGTCGCATAGCGTAAACCTTGCAACGCTTTGTTATCTCGATGCACCTTCTCGCGCCATGCAACATTTTCGGCATGACGCTCTTCTTCACGATTTAAATTATCTGTGTATCGCTTATCTTCAACTTGTTGGCGTTCATCGGCACGACGCAAACTATCTGCACGAGCTTCTTTTCGGTCTTGGCGGTCGTAATAGCTCTCCATCATTTGAAAGCCACGAAATGCACCATCCATAAAGCCGCGAGTGTCTAGGTTCATTACGCCCCCGTAGCAGCGACAGGCTGCGGTTGTTGTGTTGACTGTGTTTGTTGAGGTTGTGCTTGCTGTGGGAATAGCGATTGATAGTGATCGCTGTGCATGAGTTTTTGCGCTAGAGCAAGTTGACCCGACAAATCGCCCATGGCTGACTGTAATGGGATCACCATAGGATTATCGTCTTTTGCAGTGCTACGATTTTTGGTAATAGGTCGAACACCGCCAGAACTGCCATCTTCATAAAACACTTCAATGGCTAACACGATACCCGGCTGATCACCAGCCATATTGGGATCAATATCAGCTAACAAATCAATATGGGCCAACTGTGCTTTAACAATGGTTTTACCTGACTCGTCTTTTTGGCCGATTACTTTATCGATGTTTTTTCGGTAGACAAGATTCAGCGCATCAATTAGAACCGCTGGCTTTTGTTTTCCGCTAATCACTTGAGGCATCAGCTTTGCTACTTGGCTAAATGCCTGCATCAATTCAGGTGTGTAGCGCTTAATGTCATACGCTGTGTTAATTATGGCTGGGTCATCAAATATAGGGTTAATCTCACCAGTCTTAATAAACTCACCCCAAGCAGCCTCAATATCTTGCGCGGTCACACCTTTTTTTGCAGTATCAACTTCAGCAATAGCTTGCTTAATGTTGGGTTGCTGCGCTGTTGCATTGCGTAAACCCTGAACCATAACAACTCCTAAAATAATTCGCCAAGAATAAGGCCACCAACAGCCCCAATAGCCATACCCATGGGGCCACCAACACTACCAGCTTGCATTCCCACCATTGCTCCCATAGCAGCACCGCTTCCCATTGCGCTCATTGTCTGAGTACGCTCTGCGGTCTTCAGCTGTTTATTCATGCGATCAACCTCTTCTTCCCGGTTAGCCGCATCACGTAAACCCGACATGGCTTGCTTTCGGGTATCACCACCTAATTGCAGAACTGAATACGACATTACATTCCTCCGCCAACATTCATTTGATCGCGTAGTCCCATATTGGCCCCAGATAGAATTGACATAGAGCGATCTTGCTCATGTTCACGCACTGCATTCTTGGCACCCGCAACCCCGAGAGCCTGACGAGCGGCATTAGATTCACTGTCTTCAGCACTTAAACCAAATCGCGCCATATTATTGGCATTGCTTTGAGTCGCGGCTCGCATTGAACTTTGCATGTTTTCATCAACGCGAGTTAACTGCTCTTGAGCCAGTACCCCGCTTGATGCCTTCTCAAGTAACTCTTTTTGCTTTGGGTAGAAACGCTCATACCAATCGTCATACATTGCACGAGTTAGTTCTGCATACGTGTCTGCTGCTATACCCATTGTCAAACTTCCTTATGAATACATGGTGCCGCTAGGGTTAGTGAAATGATCATAGGAATTCAGAGGCTTTACAGTTGAACTACCATCAACACTGGCACCATCCATGCTCGCTGTACCGCCTACGCTGCGTAATCCTGCCGACACTCCCGCCCCTGCAACGGTCCCCACCAACTGCTGATTAGCCGCACGACGATTAAAAGAGTCTTGTGCATCTGCTGTCGCTTTTCTCAAACTGGCATTCGCCACACTTCCCATACCCGCTAGTGCCTCGGATTTTTGCCCCATCCCTAATGCGGTAACATCCTGCAGACCTGCAATATGTTTATCTTGTTCTGCAGTTTGAGCGCGGTTAACTGTATCAGCCTGCTGGATAGTCTGATCTGAAGTAATATCAGCCATCGTGCTTTGGTATTTTTCACTGCTTGGATCAACACCAGCAGCCGCCATCTGTTTACCCGTTTGTTGCCGGGCATCACTAAAGCTTGATGCGTAGGCCAGATCTGTATCTTGTTTGGTCTTGGCCATATTTTGCTTTGAGTTAAAGCTATCAACTCGCTGAATGAAGTTATCCTCAAAACCCTTTAGCTCGCCTTTGTAAATATCCCATTGCTTATTGGCAACTTCTGCCGCAGCCTTTTGCGCTTCAGTCTCTTCTACTTCGTTAGTTCCGCCACCCATTGCGCCCCCTAGAGTGTTTTTGTCCAGTGCATAATCCGGTTATCGCTCGGTGTCATTTGCCACCCTTGCATCTCTAGAGATGGAATTAACCCAACGACAACCGTGTATAACTCTAATCCTCGTGCCCCAATATCACGAGACAACCGCTCAATGGTGTGCTGATAACGGCTGATCGCACTATCACCCCAGTTAAATGCAAACATCACATTGACGGTAACGGTGCCGCCCTGAGATAGCGGTTGCAGAACAAGAAAACCATCTTGCGCCACAAAAAGAAAAGCCCTCTCACTTGAAAGGGCTTTGTCAACTTCATCACTGAACTGATGACTGTTTCTCTGCTCGATGGTCTGGATAACAGGTAATAGCTTGCTTCTGTATCGAGACCATTCACTTTTAACTAATTCAGTCACAGCACATCCTCCATTGTTGGGCGTTTAGAATATGGAAATCCTGCTTGGGATGGGTAATCACACAGGAGAACGCGATACTGGTTAAGCTGTTCCATCGTTGCTGACCCTTTATAGCTCAGCGATCCAAACTCCCTATCATTTCGAAGCTGATCTAACGATCTCAAAACGCCCCTCATTTCCATATCCCGCCAGTCTCGCTCTTCATTACATTTGTTCTGTCGCTGGTAATCTGCCTCATCCACTTCTGACCAACTAGGATGAATAGTTACACCCTGTGGCACCTCAGCCGTGCCCATAAATTCAACTTCACCGCCCCTATAGAGAGCAACAATTGTGTTTGTGTTGTCAGCAAATTTGTACATCATGGTTTACGCTCATAATTTTTAGCCCACACTTCGCAATAAATTGAAGCAGCCCTTGAATTTAAACCAGCCTGCAAAAAACGATTGTGGCTGACACCTGACTCTGTGTGAGCGGAGAATTCCCCAAAGTCACCGCGGTCACTGGGGCCAGCGGCTTCCCAGTCATGAATATATTCACAGCGAAACAAACCTACAGGCGTATTAAACGTTAGGTGGTGATTACCATAGTGGCTCGGCAGTCCTCCTTCCCACGTATGAGCATTCCCCGCCGCGTCCTCATAGCGAATATAGAATCGTGTCGGCGTGAACCCTTCAGTGCGAGGGACTCTTATTTTTATGCCAGAAACCCCAGAATCAGAGTTACCTAACGTTGACCAGCGGAACCGCCGTTCAGTTTTATGCCTCGTATTGTTGTAATTTACAATGCCACAATGACGCGTCCAAAGACCGCCTGTCATTGCCTGCGATAAGTTCTCATAAAAAGAATACCCAGCAAGAATTTTGCCACCGTCAGGGTACGTCAATTCCCCCTCAACGGTGAATTTTCTATCTGACTCGATAAAAGTTGAGCCGTATATCGTTACGCCATTTATACGCGTTCCATTGATGTCACCACCGACGATAGTGCTACCTTGCAACGTCCCACGAGCTGTCAGCCGATCGGTATATACACTTCCATCATTGGTGATAAACGTATGGTAACCGCTGTAATCGCCATTCACGCCGAAACCAGCATCACCCCCTCTGATTTTTGCACCGTTTACCACAGGGGAAGTAATTTGCACCCCTGCTACCACTTCATCAGCAACGATCGTCTGAGCCTCTAAAATCTGAATCGTCGCTTTTTCAATTAAAGCTTTAGGGATGATCACATTCCCTTTATCTATCGCAAACAATGGCTGAGTTTCACCACCTTCTGTATTTGGGTCGAAAACCACAAACTGCGAAGCTGACACCGCCACTTGGCTAGTTCCGTCAGACTTAGCCAAGATACCGATGCCAGCCTTAATATCGCCAGCCTGAGCCTTGGTATTCCACATGGCTTGATGCGCTGCAGTACCATCTTCATTAATGGAGCTGATTGCCTGGCTGTTTTGCTGAACGGCGGCAACTACGCCGTCAATTTCCGTCTGAACCGTATCAACTTTATCAGCGACAACCTTATCGCGTTCTGCGGTGACTTTATCGAGCGCCGTTATCGAGCCAGCCAGTGCTACATCAGCTTCTTTAAAGGCGGCTTCCACACCAGACACTCTTTCCGCCAGTGCGCTGTCAGCATCCGTGAGCACCTTATCCATCTCTGTAATATTTGCGTTAACTTCCTTTATTTTTTCATCCGTAATCTTATCCGCTTCCTGATAAGAGGCTTCAAGTTCGGTGATCAACTGAGCCAATGCGCTATCTGCATCTGCAAACGTCTTCTGAACCGAAGTGATTTTAGCGTTAGTGGTTTGAGTTGAAGATTCACCGGCTACTTTAAACGCCGCATCCATCTGTGCGATCTGTTGCGCTAATATGTTGTCATCAGTGGCGACTACTTGCGATAACTCAGAAATTACACCTTTAATTTCACTATCTGCAGTTTCATAATCTACCGCTACTGAGTTAATGCGCTCTGCTAGCACCTTATCCGCATTCACCAAAACAGTATTGAGCTCTGTGATATTCGTCGTGAGAGTGCTGTCCGCATCTTTAAATTCAACTCGGATTTGTTCGCCAAGCGTAACGAGTGCTTTGTTTGTATCAACAACTGCACTCTCAATCTCTTTAATTGATGTTGAAGCCTGCAAATCACCCGCTTTATATTCCTTTTCAACGCGTGAAATAGCCTGTTCAAACCGCTCACTTGTGCTGCTCAATGCCCCCTCAAGTATCTGGTCAGCTGAAGCCAACTCCTCTTTGGCACTATTAATCGCCGCTTGGGATGCTTGATCACCATTGCTGATATCAGATACCAAGCTCTGAATTAACTCAGAACCCTTCATCTGCTCACCAATATCATCAATGATGCCGCCAATACCTTGATTGGTAGAAACCTTTACCCCATCAACACCATGAAATGGTCCCGCAAAATCCTTAATATTTACAAACCGACACCAGTAATAAAACGTAGAGCCAGGATCAACAATGTCGCCAAAAACAGTAGCGGGTGTGGTAGCGATTAAAGCAGCTTGCTCGAGCGCTGGCGCAGTGCCATCAACATCAGGGGCCGCACGCCATATCTCAGCATGCGCAAAACCTTTGAATGTTGGCGGCCGCCATTCAAGCATGATGGATCCAAACCCACCATAAGCCATGAAGCTAACCGGGGCATGAGGAACATTAACAGGAACATCGACACCTGGCACAACAGGGATCACCGGCTTAGTTACTACCGAACCGTTACCGCCACGGCTAACACTGATTAACCCAAGGCTTGCCAATTCCCTAACCGTTATCGCCCTATCTAATCCATTGCCTCGCTGGCCCGTCAGTAGTTCTATGTTTTCTTGTACTGCAGCCGTATCTCGTCCTGCACGAAAGCCGGCTTTATTACGATTTGGAGCCACCACTACATCAACTCCTGCATGGAACTGGCGATCACAATCCGCTCTACCTCTGCTGCACCTCTCACCTCAACTTGCCAATTCGTTGCACGAACAGCGGGTAAGCGAAAGCCCCTCTCACTGAGTTGACCTTGTTCGAGAGTAAAGATTGGCTTGCTGTCAGCGAAAATCGTCACCGAGAGATTAGCGATGTTTGGAGAGACAATACGGGCGCACGACATAAGTGAATCAACGGGCAACTGGAAGACTTTGCTGCGCCAGGTGACTGGACAGTCATCAGTCCCACCCTGCCAGATACTCATTTCCTTGCCTTTCACAGTGAATAGCTGATCACGTTCAAGATCTGCATAAGCGCAGTCCCAGCGATTTGAGATCTGACGAAAGTCTTGTGATACCGGATCGAAGATAAAACCGCCACCCTCATAAAGAGCAACATACAACCCCTCAGAGGCCCAAGCTTTGATGGTATGTGGCCGTTTATCCTGCCACTGCTGACGAGTAATAAGCTGATCTGTAATGGTTATCGCACCATCTGAACCAACCGCAACAATGCCGTCTGGTGATGCATACAGTACTGTGCCATTAAGAACTACAATCGAATCCTTGCTAATACAGGCCTGCTCGCTCCCTATTTTTGTACCGTTGATCGCACTCGGAGTAACCCCAGAGAAGATAAACGGGTAACCCTTAGTTGCCACAACCAAGCTTGTACCAATCGCGGCAATGCCTACAATCTCGTGCTCAGTGGTACCGCGATAACCTTTGGGCCATGCGTATGGCAGGTATGCCTCTGAAAACATCACTTCGTTTCCAGCAAATCCCGCACAAATACCGTTAGCCATTTGGCATAAGCCACGCATGTTCTCATCGGGCACATCAAAGTCCCACGTTTCAAGAATTGGCGCATTCAGCGTTGCAACGCTATCAGCATACTCAGTTTGAGAGATAGGTAACTCAGCAACCAGCATGTATTCAGCGCCAGCACTGCTAGTCACGGTACGGTATAGGCGAGTATGAGTAAGGTTATGTGTATTGACGGACGGGCGAACCAAACCGATATCAACCGTTGAGCCTGGCTTTTCAACCAAAAGCTCAGTACTTGGCTTTGATGGTGCGCCTTCTTCACCAAACCGGCTGACATAGGTTTGGATGTAGTATCGGGTTTCATCATCAAAAATAGCAGGCTCACCTTCCGGTGGTTCCGTTCCCGTAGAGCTGTCGACACGATTGATCAGCGGCGCAACATCCGGTGCTGGAATGCCCAAATCATAACTAGCCGCAGGGCTAACTGGACCAATCGCAATATCTTGTGCCGTCACCTTTGGTACGCCATCACCCGTGAAGTAGACTCGCTGCCATTCATCTTGTGCCATGGGATTATGGATGGCTTCAATATCCTTGGCCCATACGAACCAATGATCATCGGTGTACTTAAACAATGTGCTTGCCGCAATGGGCAGCGTTTGTTGGTAAGAATCGATTTTAAGTGGAGCAACAATACCATTTTCAAAGTGGCAATCTTTAGCAATTGTCGCAGCTTCGTTAGGTAACAAATGAGGCTTTAAGCGAGGAACCTGCCCCTTCATCACAACAATATTAATCTGCATATGACCTCAAAATAAAAAGCCTCACACAATGGTGAGGCTTGATAGTCCACAATCTTAATTTTTAGCGCGTAGGCTCTGGCGGGATAGTCAGCTTATCGAACGCTAACTCGTTGCCATCTTCGTCAAATTGAGGCGTATTGTTGTAAACTTCAATTTCAGCTGCCTTCGCAATCCATTCAACGTATCGCTCATGAAAATCCCACTTTGCAATATTAGCAGCATCAATATGGCCGCCATTCTCCCAATATGCGGGTTTCTTAACTACATATTTGACATCAACATACTCTGGCACCTGAATAACAGTAGTCGTTTCATTACCCATACTATCGGGTATCTGAATTACTTTATCTATTGTATTTCCAGTAGGTTCGATGCGTACGTCTTCATAATAGCAATCAGCTATCGGCGCAGGTACATCCGTGATTTTATCAAACATAATTTAGCCTCTGATTACTTACTCGGTGCAATACCAACAGGGAACTGACCACGGTGACAACCAACCTTCACGATATTGCCGTTCAAGTCGGTTTTAGTGCCTTCACCGTTGATTACTGGAATAACTCCATCATCGCCCCAATTATCAGAAAGTGAGAATAGCTTAACTTGATCATGAACGTTTCCATCACGGAGGCGGTACAGACGACCATCAGGCATTATGGTGAAATCATCAAAGTAATTACTACCCCATGTAACACTGGTATTGCTAGTTCCAATCCATGTCAACAACTGGCACTGAATTGCAGAGTTGCTAAACCCGCTTAGCTTAATCACATCACCTTTGGTTACAGCCAGTGCAGAGCCAGCAACAAGCGTTTTTGCTTGTGACTTTCGACTGTAAACCAGCTCCGACCAATGCCATTGCGGATACATCAGACCATTGATGTTAATCAAGCTGATTAACGCTTTGAACGCTGGTGACTCGTTAGTAGGTGCGCCAATATTAATCGGATAGTGTCGATTTCTTGATGAAGGATTCAAGCTATCATTTTCATAAAACGCAGCGCTTACCATTGGCACATTCTCATTAAACGGAGCTGATTCACTAATGCCAATCAATCCCGTAACTGACTGCATGAGTCGATTTCCACGGTTATAAAAATGAACGCCGCTAGATACGAACACATTACCCAGCTCATCAACAATTGCAGTGTTATCGTGAGCCTGAGTGAATGCTGATAGGGATGGGTAAAAATAAATATTTACCGACAAATCCGTGATAGCCCATATTTGTGAGTTCTTAATAGAATCCCAGCCCCCCCAAGAGCTTGAACTACCCCAAGTTGCACCATTGTCGCTAGTGTAAATAGCTAGAGGGTTCACAGGGTTTGACGATTTCTTAGTGAATGAAAACTCCTTCAAAGAGCCAGTAGGGATTGTTGAAATCCACTCGCCAATACAACCATCGGGGAAAGTACTAGCAATGTTTTCAGGTGTACCAACCAAGTTAGCCATTGGCAGGATGTCAAATTCTGGGGTCGTGTATTCTGCATTGATGTAACTTACATTGGCGGAGATATCTACATCTGAGATTGAAGAAGCAACATAAATCCATGTTTTACCATCAGTTGCATCTGTTTTGCAGTAGCGCACCTTATGAATGACACTGGCGCTATCAATAAAATAACAACCATTCGCAATCCCAGAATCACGATCAGTGTTTGACCCAGCATCTACCCCATAGTTCTCGGCGAGCCTAATAACAGTCGTGGCGCCGCTATGAGGGAGAGAACTAAGCACACCCACCCCAGCTATGGCTTTAGTAAAAGGAACTCGACCTTTACCACGCATCACACCAGCCACAGCATCACGTCCACAAGCTGTCATAATCTCAGTGTACGGTCGATCTACAGCGCTTACACGTAAATCCTGAATCTGACCTGCATAGATGCCATCATGGAATGGGTATGGGTCGTTAGTTGGACGGCCATTTAGTTTAGAGCCAATACTACCAGCGGCACCATAACGGCCCACATTAGAAGGGTTTTCAAACGTGATGAAACAATCCTTGGTGCTTTTGATGTAATCAGTCACCTTGGTTCCATCGCTAAATGCAGTATTCCAATATGCAGAGCCAGCGCCTTGCTTGCCAAAGCGGTCACAACCAAACGGATTATAGCTAGGATGATATGCGGCAAAGTTCATGCGTTGGGTTAGGGCGATAGGGAGCATGAAACACTTGCCTTCATATGCAGAGGAAGTATCAAGGGCAAGGACATCGGATGCAGCAGTGAATAAACCTTCACTGATTATTGGATTCTGACTCGTGTTTACATGCGAACAATAAACAGGAAATGTTGTTCCATAATCTAAAGTTGATTGCCTCTTACCTTGAGGGTGAATCCTTTTTGTAGATGAGTATTGACAATACGACATTTTATTTGAGTCATAGGGAAGCGCCGCCTCCCAATTATCACCCATACCCTGAATGGTTCGACCACGACCGCGCACTTGAATCAATTTGAGGGTTGCATCATCAAAATACATCCCGTTCGTTGGGTCTTGGATAAACTCCATCAACTTAGCGAAACCAAAATCAGCCAGTGGAATACAGCGGCCAATTGTTTCCTTGTCCCACGCACCACAAGCACTATACCCCTGAGCAATGCCACAATCGGTGATCAGCTTTGTTGGAATGCCATTCCAGCTTGTGATTGTTGATTGCACACCGCCTTTCAGGAAAGCAACACCTAGCTCTGATACGTCTTCATGCCACACTTCCAGTGCTGAAAAATCTTGACGGGTTAGGGTTGGTTTGTCATTGGGATCGTATACGTGAAATCCTTTTATTGTAACTGAGCTGGATCCTGTAGCCCCGACGTGCCTAATGCGAGCCAGTATCACATCTGACGAGCCAAATCCATTGGTAAAATCAGCGGCCTTAAAATAAAAACGGTTAATGCCATTTACTGGATTCTGCTCAATTACACGAGCATCGTTACTGCCCCCACCGGATGCGTATAAATACACTTCAAGATAAACGCTTCCGACAATATCTTGCAAATCCACATCAACACAATAATCACTCGGGATTATGCCACCTACAACATGTGATTGACTAACGCCAGCGTAAGGGCTTGAAGCGTCTGCAATCACCTTTGCGCCGTCGGTGGTTATTACCACGGAGCTACCACCTGATACATCTAAACCCCAATACTGATCGCCTAGACGGAAATCTGAATTTTTCCCCTTACCCTCAAAACAGCGAATTACCGCCTCATTTTGAGACTCGGCAACATTCCCGTATTTTGGATCAATCGTTGTGAAGTAATTGAAGTATTCACCTGTACTTTCATTGAATGACTCATAACCAGCAGGTGCATCAGGGTATTGGATAGCGCAGTAATCGTAATCACTGCCATTCTGACCGCTACCCAAATCAAGATGAAACTCGTGACCATTAAAATTGAATACAGGGCAGCCAGATTTTGATGTGCCGCCACTGTATGATCCGCGACGGCCAATGTGCAAAACAGTGGATTTTGCATCAGTAGATTGAGGATGACACCACATACCTTGATTAATAGGGGCAGACGGGTTATCAAAGTGCTTACCAGCATGAATCACACCTGACCCGTTATAGCGGTTACGGTTCATCTGGCACATGAGGTTGTACAGGCTCGCCTGTAGCGCGCCTGTATAGCGATCTCCCATAGCCAGAGCAACTGCCTGCGTTACCGTATCAAGACCAGCAATTTCTGCCGCACGATCAGCTGCAGCATCCGCCCGAACCTCTGAGGCTTTGGCTTTTACCTCACTCTCAGCTGCAGCCGCCGCACTTACCGAAGCTTCTGACGCTTTACTTGTCGCCACTGATGCTGAATTTCCCGCTTGGCTAACCTTCCCATCGAGGCTGGTCTTTGCATTACGATATTCTTGTAGTAATGCTGTAGTTTCTTGAGTTAATTCGCCTACCGCGTCAACAAGCGGATCGCGTTCATTAGTTGCCATGTCGACACCTTATTTAATGGGATGAAAGGAAATAATGACGTTTTGTGTTGTGATTAAATCTTTCGCAACACCTATAACGACCAGCTTCGCCGCATCAACTGCATCGGCAGCAAGTTCTGCGCTACGCTCTGCACTCACCTGCGCTGACTCAGCTTTAAGTACATGTTGTTGTGCGGATTGTTCTGCTTGAATGGACTGCTCGCTGTATCGCTGACTTAGCCCTGAAGCCTGTTCTGATTGCTCTTTAGCGTCTTGAGCACTAATGCTATGTATTCGAGCGTTATACTCAGCATTGGCTGCCAGCCCGGCTTTGGTTGTGACATCAGATTGGATACGTTGAGATTGCAGCAAGGATTCCTGAGCCTGATTGGCACTATTTTCCGCTGACTCTGCATGATTTTGTATAACAGCAACTACGGTTTGAGCCTGCTGATTCGCAGTGGCAGCTTCTTGTGCCGCAATTCGAGATCCTTCAGCATGATGAGCAGTTTGTTCAATACTCTCTACCGCCAGCTTGCCTATATTTAGCATCTCATCTAACGCTTGCTCAACCACCACCTCTGAGCGCATCGCAACCATGGCGGCTGAATTGGCATTAATCTGCGCTTTGACTGCTGACTCTTTTGACTTGCCCGCAATGACTGCTTGATTTTGAGCTTTACCACTTGCTAATTTAGCTCTATCAACCTCTTGTTCAATCGAATCTAAAACACCGTGGGTTGTACCTAAAGCCGTCTCAGCCAGCCTGGCACTTTCACTTGCATCTTGGCTATGTGCTTGAGCTTGCTGGACGGCACTAAATGCTTGCTGGCATTCTGCTGCTGCGTTCTCGGCACTAAACTGCGCCGCATCTTTAGCATTAACGGCCACTTGAGCGCTTGAACTTGCACGATTTGCCTGCTGTTCGGTCTGATTTTTCAAAACAGCAATGTCGCGCTTAACCTGTACGACTTCAGTAACCGAACCGGCAACCTGCCCAGCTAGCGTTTGCGCTTGGTCCTTGGCGATAACTGCCGCATCCCTTGCTGTACTCGCCCCGCTGGCGTTATCACTGGCTGATTGAGCAAACCCACTCGCTTGCACAACAATGTCAGCAACCTGATCTGCTTGGGCATCAACAGTCGAAGCTATGCCTGCTATGCGCTCCCGTTCTGCCCTTGCTTGATTAGCCGATAATTGTGACTGATTGGCCGCATTAACAGCCTGTTCAACTTGGGGAGGTAATACAGGGGATGTGATGCCAGCGATACTATTTAACGTGCCATCGGGTGTATCACCTGTAATGACTGTACTACCCAAGAACTCAACATCACTGCAGCGGCTAACCTGCGCATACAACTCATAAGCGCCAGGCAATAACTCAAACCAATAAGTCCCGTCTTGAGCAGTTTTAATATCGGCAACCGAACCCGCTAGAACACTGACAGTATTAGCGGTCGCCACGATCTGAATTAATCCATTAGAGATAGGCCGACCAATCAGATCACGATGAATACCAGAGACAATCATGACTTACTCCATAGCCGAACGAGTACGCGCATTTCTCTTAGCGCTATCCATCGCGTTCTTATCGCCCATTGCGACGGCGAAAGACTGAAAATGCATCGTTGATTTACTTGCTTCGCTGGCATTCTCAGCATCTTTGCCAAACGCACGGAACAGCACAAAATCAATGAGGATGCCGACATAGACGACAGTGAGAGGAATAACATCGCTATCAGCACTGACGGTAATCGCTTTGCTGTATGTGAACGCGACACTGACCGGATCCTGTGGTGCGGGATAAACCCAAAAGCGTAAGTGCTCATCAGCATGTTGGGTCCAGCATTGCGGTACACCCTCATCAGTGCGCCATGTTGGATAAAAACGATTGAGCGTTTCTATAGGGGTATATTGCCCACGGTAATCACCTAGCAGCTCAACACTTAGCAATGAATACGCATCGTCAGGCAATTCGATTGGGTTCTGACTTACAGCCACAATGTCATGCGTTGCAGTAAGGCTTGGTCGCCGCATAATGACTGCCGCCAGTGCGTCATTGATATAGCGGATCAACTCAGGCTTAGACCAACGAACATGATTGGTATCAACCAGCAGCTCACTTACCTGTTCGATTAAATCACTCACCTTAATAGCCATTTAATAAAACTCCCGTCGGCGCACTAATTGGGGTTCTTCCAATGCAGGAGTATTCTCGATGGTGTATCGATAGGCATCACGAATGGATTGGACGTATTCACGCTGATTAAAGCTCGCGAGTTCAGGGTTGAACCATGCGGTTGTGGGCTGTAGCTGCAGAATACTTGCCGCACCTGCGCATATCCCATCACAGTAATCATTGAGTAGTTCTGCGGGTAACTGAGTGGCATTAACTAAGGGCTCAGCAATACCGGTGATCTTCACATCCATGAAATCAGCATTGAACTTGACCTTATCAAGACCAACGACCGAGTAATCATGCCCGGCCTCAAGCCGCTGACCTTTACTGCTCACGCTAATGATGCCAGCACCTTTTAGCTGCACCTTCCCTTTGGGTCCAACTTGATTACTGACCACCGATACCAACTGACAGGAATACACTTCAGCATATTGGCGCTCTCGTACCAGCACTTTGCTTTCACGGCAAAACTTCTGTGCGGCCTTAACGATCGCCGTTTCCATCAGTCCTGGCACAGGTACATCAACCAACATACGCAATGTCGGCAAGAAATCGGTCACTGGCACCATAATGATTAACCTCGGATCGCGTCACGGACACGAAGGCGGAATGCTTCAACCGACTCTTGCGCACCCTTGGCATCAATATTTAAGTCATGCGCTTCAATCAAGGTTGCCAACTTAGCGCTATTGAGCTTGGCCAAATCAACCGTATCGCCAGCAAGTTCAACTTCCATGCTGATCTCTTTCGCTTCGGCCTCTGCTTTCGCCTTTGCATCCGCTTCTTCCTGAGCCTTTATTTCAGCCAGAGATTCCGCATCTTTTAGCAGAGATGCCACTTGTTCTTCACGCACCCATACCTTTGGGTATTGAAGCAGCATATGAGCAATCGCCGTTTCAACCGCAACAGCTTCATGACGAGGAAACACCAGCAGCGAACCGGTAATGGTGTCCTTCTTAAATGGTTTATCGCCCACATAGGCAATGCTAATTTTTGACATTTGTCCCCCAAATAAAAAAGCGCCCAACTAAGGACGCATTGATCAGCAATATCAAATTAGTAACCGACTGAGACATACTCAGGCATCACGGCAACAGTACCGGTTGCAACGCCGCCTTTAGTCACGGCCACCAGCACAGTTTTCTCTGTGAGATACACAGGCTGGACAGGTTTCACCACCGAGCTTGCCGCTGCCACATCAACATCAGCGGCAATAACTGCATCACCAAGTTTGATGTCGACCTTAACGCCAGCACCTAAGCCTGCAGTTGCGACACGCACACCGATGATCTTTAACCCGATTGGTAACTCGAGCACATGTACTTCTGTACCCGCTGCTGCTGCCTTGAGTGTTACCTCGCCAAATGCCACACTCAAATTGCCTGCAGCCCCTGCATACACTGTGTCTTTCATTGATGGCGCAATCACTTTAGCCATATCAATTCTCTCTCTTAGAATGCGGAGTGATTAAACTCCGCCATTGAAACAGTGGATTACAGAGTTACCGCTGTATCCAGTGCGATAACACCGTGGTCGTTTACTCGTCCATTCTTATCCGCAAAACGGATCTTCTTAAGGCCATTCATCCAGGCAATAGAGATTTCGGTGCCGTTGTCATGGTCCACCTTTTTCTCTGTGTACTTGAACTGATTACCAGAAGAGGTTGAGCCCCAACCGTTCGCCAGTGCTTGGCCGCCAAGTAGCATTGCACGGTCAATCGTGGTTCTTGCTTCGACCTGCTTCACGGTGGCTTCGTTATTGTTGTTTGAAACCTTGACCACCGAACCCGCGTTAAAGCGGATTGGCATGCCCTTGTACTTACGAACAAGAATATTGCCGCGCATTGCACACTCACCTGCAAACACCGGATGACGGAAGTTACGGCCACGGTTGAGCGCTGATGCGGTTAGCTGCTGCCAGTCTTTGTAACTAGAGGTCTTTTGCCATGCGGCCCACTGACGAGGCGTTACTGTCATTAGATAAAATGGTTCATCCCCGGCAAGCTCATCAGCTTGAAAGCGAATTGGCTGCAGTGGATGCGCCATTTCTTCCAGGTACAGACCAATGTTGTCAACCACTTCCATATTGAAGATGTCGGCAGAATCGATAGCTTCAAACGATGTCGCGTCACCACCAAAAAAGTGGCGGTCATAGGTGGGCGGCAAAGCTTCGTTGATCAGGATATCTTTGTATTCACCATGCGATTCAAGCGGCACAATGATGTCATCATCGAAGTAGTCACCACGCGCACCCGCTAGCTGAATGGTTGCCAACTGGTCTTGCAGATCATTGAAGTAAGGACCAAGCAATGTACGGGCAGATTTGCGGATATTGTGGGATGTACGCTGCTGGCTCATCTTGCCACCAGCATCAACCATGTGACGGCCCTGATTGATTTTCAGATCAAAGTCAGAGAACTCAAGGTTTTCACCACGGCCTTCCAGCTTCTTATCACCCATTGTTGGGCGCTTAGATAGCTTGTGAACGATCTGCATGTCGACAGATTCGCCCGCTTGCTTCGTCAAATCTGACACCCGTACAACGGGGGCATGCGGGGATGTTTGCGTATTGCCTTTCTTATCACCCGTTGCCGACTTCGGGGCTTCCTCGGTTAGCATGTTCACGAATGATCGGTTGCGGTTCGCTGATGTAAACAGCGCCACTTCCTGTAAATGTTTCGCCTGGGATGGCGTAATGGTGGTCATAGACAGCTCCTAGCTAATAAAAAACCCGCCACATTGGGCGGGTTCTAGGCTTGTTGATTTAACTGACTTGTTAGAAATCAGCCTGATCAAGAAGGGCATCTATTTGATCGGCGGTCATTCCTGCCATTAGGTTCTGTAGTTGGGAGTTGTCCATGCTTACAGCCTGTTGGAGTAATGTCGCCTGATGCTGGTTTGATGCACCTACTGCTGACGGGCTTGGCGGCAACGATGTTTCCACCTCTTGCTCTTTCGCTTTGGCCTTATCAGCAATGAGAGGATCGACTTGTGAAGGATGAGCAACAGGCTCAACCTCACCGAACGCCGCTTTTGTGCGTCGGGCTACTTCAGCAAATCGTTCGGTTTGTGGCTTTCCTTGCCACTGAGGGTCAGTAAGTAGTCGGTCATCAATATCCAATGCCAAACGCCACTTATCACCTTTCTCTTCCATCCACCCATTCAGGTCAGCATTAGCCTTAATATCATCTAACACTGGGTTTGCTGCGGATTCTGCCGCTTGTGGTTGGGATTGAGGAATGGTGCTAACTTTCGCCATTAGCGATTGAATGAAGGGAGCAAGCTCAGGGTAGTTTTCCTTGAGGTCATCCATTTGCTGATCGGTAACATTGAGGTTTTCAGGTAAATCCTCGGGCGCAACACCCAGTTTTTCCAGCTGCTTATCTCGGATTTCAAGCAAACGTGTCGTGTTCTGAAGCTCACTGCCTTGCTTTTGCATCTCTGCAATTTGCTGACGTAAGCGCTCAGACTCACGGCGTTCTGCTTCAAGCACGTCATAAGGGATCGTGTGCTCACCATCTTTGGCGATAATCACTTTCTTAACGGGTTGCTGTTCCTCACCCTGCCCTGGCAAAACTTCATCCGTAGCTGGCGGGACTACGTTCGTATCGCCGTCTGATGGAAGTAGCTCAGTATCAGTTTTCTGAACAAGTTGCTCTGCCGGCTTTAATACTTCTTCAAATTGCTCGTCAGCAATATCCAAATCATCAAAGCTATCAAGCAAGGCTTCTAGCTCATCCAGTGTTTCATTTCCTGTGATCTCAATTGTCATCTACTTAAATCTCCGGTTGTAGACGTATCGCTGTCTGTGCGTTCAAGTACTCCGGTGAAGCACTTTGGCTCAGAGACAACAAAGCCCCGACGAATCGAGGCTGGTATATTTCAGGCATTAAAAAAGCCGCATCCCTTTCGGGTGCAGCTTCACATGATGGGACTAGGTTATCTTAGATTTAGGCAGAGTCAAGACACACAATTATCAACCACCCCCTGTTTTTATACACAGTAATTATGTAGTATCGATATACACATACACGCACAAGGACAAATAGTGTGAATTGGGAACTTGTTATTAAAGTAATATCTGCTGTTGTTACCATTTTAGGTTTGATAAAAATATTTAGCGACCTATCAACAACAAAAAGAACAACCTTGCAAAATAACTACAAATTCATAAAAGAATTCTTAAATGACATAAATGAAGCGGAAAGTAATGATAAACCATTACACCCTTTTGTGTTAGAGAAAGGCTATCAGGCTTTAGCTGGAACCGACACAGTAAGTAGCCGAGAAGTTAAATACATACTGACATTACAAGATTCTAGCCAATGTCTTCATGATTTTATTTTTGCGAAAACTTTATTTGACCGATTAAGTACTGACGGTGATCTTAAAATTAAATTCAGAAAAAAATACAATAAAATCTGGATTAGAAATTCATATAAAGTATTAACGCTTGTTAGTTATGTTGTATTGGCATTTATCTCAATATCTCCTCTCATTTTTATGACATATTTGAATTTGAGCTTGAGTCAAATGGCTACGATACTTATCGTTACATTTCCTATCTTTGGTTTTTTTGCCTATATTAGCCTAAATAATTTCTCCCAATTCATCAGAGCCGAACGGTTATATAACAACCAAGAGAAATACATAAAGATTAAAATAATAACAGCGCACAAATAACACAAAAAAGAGGTGTATTTAACACCTCTTTTTTATATCACAACTGAATCGCATCAATTTGCTGCTGAAGGTTTTCCAGTACCGCTTGCTTCATCTGCCCGACTTCCTGACTGATCTTTTCCATATCCTGCAAGATCTTCCCTGTTTCAGCCTGCATCTTGGCATCTGAATAACGCTGACTATCCGTTAGAACAGTTTCCTTATTGGCCAAGGCTGCTACACGCTGGGCTTCAGCTTCGAGCTTAGTTACTTTGGCCGATAGTTCGCGCATCATTAACGCTTGCTGCTCTTGTTCTAGTTGCTGCTGTGCCTGCTTCGCCTGCTGTTCTTCTGCTGTCATGTCCTCTGGATCTTTACCAACACCCAGCGCCCCACGAACACGTTCCATAAACTCGGCCTTATTTGGTACATCAGTGAGCTCTAGTACCAGATCAATAACAGCAGATTGAACTTGCGGAGGCAGTGAAGCCGTAGTCTGCATCATGCGCTCAGCCAGCTGCGCCTTATATGCTGAGGTCTGCTGAATCGGTGCCAGTGCGATATGAGCCCGCATGCGAGAGATATCATTATTCATTCCCTCTGGCGTTTCCTCGTTGATAACAACGGTCTTACGCTTTAGCTTGTCATCACGGTTGATGACAATAGGCGCATTCTTACGCTGCTTCATATCTTCTAGGAGGTAGCCAAGGATCAATTCACCGACCAATTGGCAACTAAACCGGTAGTTATCATTGATTTCAGCCAGCGTTGTCGCCCCTTGCTCAACCAGGTTAGCTATCGCAACACCCGACTTCTGCCCTTCTTCCTGCCCAAGAAAAGAAGGTGAGACACCCATGACATCTTGAACATGGCGCATCGAGTCCTGCATGACTTGGAATTGCTGGCTTGCAACATCTAACTCACGCCGAACTTGAAAGACTTCGTTCATTGATTTTTGATTGCGGCGCTGTGGATTAAGAGTAATTACACCGCCAGGCTTTTCAACCTCTTCCATGACTCTTTGCCTACTCATGTTAGTGGCATCTTCATCCATGATGACAAGAGGTGACTGAAGCAATTGAGTCAGCTTACTGCGTCGGAAGTTAACTTCATCTTGTGCGCTAATTGAACCAGCAATCATGCCGTAGGGTTCACCCGATGCGCCCTTTCGATAACCGAAGAAAGGAACAAGCGGGAACATGCCTTGAGGAGCTGAGCAAGCACGATCCCCTAAATGATGAGGTCCGGCATACCAAGTCTCAGTGATACGGCTTATTTGCGCTAATCGCATTTGTACCTTGCCCATACCAACTGCCGTTGCATGCGCTAGGTTATTTGGCAGATACTCAATAACACGGCCATCAGACAGCTCAATCACAGGCTTTCGCTCATAGCTACGATAGTAAATAACCTGCAATCGGATACGCTTACGGTTAGCACTGAGCCATTCTGAATCACTGCGCGACCATGACTGATATTCTTTATAGCCGTTAGCTAAGTTCGGATCCAAACCCTCCATATGATCCACATCGACAAAGTTATGCCAATTGTTCACCGCATTGGTGATGACCTCTGCCTTATGCGGCATCAAAGTTATTAGTTCATCGGAATCAATCCACCGACGACGCATTAACCAACGTGCATCAGACAAATCGCTCTCAGTTGATAACCAATCCCAAAAGACCTCATCTCTTGGAACATTGCTAATTTTATACTTAGCACCAAATGGATCGGGATTTCGATAGGCTTCAACCCAACCTATTCCAGCCTTAATCTGGGAAGCGTAAGCATCAGAGCGAGCCTTATCCAGCCGTCCTAATCGGCATGCATCCACAAACTCAGCGTTTATCGCCTCGGCCAATAATTCCATCTGCTCATCAGGATCATCCGCAACAACAAGTAAATCCGTTCTCGTCTTGGCTTCCATACCCAAGACGGCATTAATCGCAGGCTTGATCAGGTTCTGCACGGTTATTGGCTGGCCGCGTTCTTTCAGCGTTTTCAGCACCTCAGCTTCCATCTGGTCGCCATCATAATACGCATCTGCCTTATTTGCAGAAGAACGCCAATCAGGCTGAGCATCGATGTCCGCCATGATTTCGAGTAGCTTACTTTGATCGACCTTTTTTACTTTACTCATCAACAGCTCATCCAATGTTTGTCTTTAGGACGTTGATAATCATCACGCTTAATTCGTTCTGGCATACGCGCTCGCATTTCTTGAGCAATGGCATAGCTGACCAACTGATCGTCATAGCAACCAGTTTGAGCATTCATTGCGCCTTTGGAGTCGTAAACATAGGTATTCAGTTCTGATATGGTTCCAACCCAGCGAATACCGCTTGATTGGGTTCGCAGCAATCCTTTCAGCCCTTCAATGATGATCGGCTTTGATTGCTTGGTGGTTAGCCAACCGAGCTTTGGCGTATCGTTATCATTGTCTCGATCGATGTACTGTTCTTGGTAAATCCGGCGGATAGGATAGATATCGCGGAATGCTTGAATAAATGCATGACCATGGTTATTACGTTCTGGGCCAACGAAGGCCAGGTTATACATTTTGCCGACATAGCGAACCAATGAAGACAGCAGTTCAACATCGAGATAGCCAAACCAATGCGCCACTTGCTCACCTGTGCTTTTCTTAACGACATCAAAGCTGCTGCGGTCGTTATGCTCTAAGCCTTCCGCGATATCGACGCCAATTGCGTATTCTTCATCTGGGTCTGGTAGTTCCCAAACCAAAAGCATATTGAGTAAGTTACGCTGTAATGCTTCACCATCTGCATCACGCATCGATTGTGCTTTCGTGCGTTTGCCTGTGACGGGCTCAATATCATAGATAATTAGTGGTTTGGTTGTTGCTGCCTCAGCGTTCATCACTCTGATGGCATCAAACACACGACGGCCAGAAGTCAGGAACGCTTCTTGAGGTGTTGACGGGAACTCTTGCTTGATTTCATCGCCAAGTTCACTCTCTTTCTTGATATACCATTGTCTCTGCTCATCACTTATTGTGACGTTCATTGTTGATTCAACAGCAGCAAAATAGTCCTGGTGATATTTACTTTGAACGAGACCGGATGCAGGCACTTTAGATGCGTATTTGGGATCCTGAAACCAGGCAAAGAAATGGAACTTATAATCTTGCTTTCCTATTTCGGCGCCAGAATTGAGCAAATCTAACGAACGCATGCTCATTGCGTAGAAATCACCACCTACACCTTCTGCCGTTGATTCGATAAAGCAGATAGCATTCTGGTGAATGGCGTTTAAGGTACCGGTCTTAACCTCTTTGGCCTTTTGCGGATACTTAGCGCAGATTTTGCCGTGCTCTGAAATATGAAGTCGCTGCACGGTACCAGAACGGAAAGATGTCGCGCACTGAATGGATGACCCATGTTCAAAGAGAATATAACCACCCTTTGCCCCCGCTCGTCGCGCTTTAATCGGAAAGGTAGCCTTCAACCATTCAGGAAGGTTATCGAATGGCACTTCAATTTTAGTTCGGAAGATTTCACCCGCTGCGCCTTGGTCTTGCGCCACAATGCCGCACTTGATGTTCCTGTTGAACAGCGCCTCATCAAGCAGGTAAATATCAATCGCGGTTGAGAAACCAAGCTGGCGCGCCTTAAGCACTATGTTCTTATGGCTCATTTTCTTAAACAGCAACGCTTGAGCAGGTCGCAGCTTAAAGGTGACTAATTCACCGTCTTCATTCTCAACCTTGTATAGATTGTTTAACCGCCACCACTTATTGCTCAGTCGAGTTTTAATGAAGTCCCACTGTTCCTGCTCAGTCATTGTCCATCTCTCCCAGCAAGCCATTAAAGCCCGTCACTTGCAGGTCAGAAACCATTTCACTCAATGGTGTTAACGACGCTTTCCCTTCTTTGCCCAGTTTGTCAGCTTCAAGGCGCAGCTTGATTGTTGACGCTTCTATGCGATCAGTATCTTTCATGATTTTTTGCTCATTAACGACATCAATACGAATGGATGAGAGTGTTTTGGTTATGGATTCAATACGGACAACATTCCTATCCAATGCTTGTTCCGTAGATGTGAGTGCGTTATAGAGTTCGATCCGCTGCTCAACGGTTTCAGCCTGCACCAAATCACCGCGGATCCGCTTCATGGTATCGATGCAGTTCAACGCTCTAGCGCGACAAAGCTCTAACTCTGCATGAAGTGACATTTCCGCCGCTTCATCAAATAACGAGGTATCGTCAAAACGTGCTGAATAACCACCATGTTTACGTGCATGTTGATTACCAGGTTCAAAACTACAGGAAGGATTAGGATTGCCTGGCTTACCTTTTCTAAACTTCTCTGAGCTCTCCTTTCCTTTGCGTTTCGTTTTCTGGGCAGGCTCAGAGTTAGACAGAGTCAGTTTATTTACCGAATCTTTATTCCCTTTGCTCTTTCGTGCATTGCGCACTTTCTTTGATTGCGCAGTCTCCGTTTGCGCATTGCGCATTTTATTCGTCTGCGCAGTGCGCACTTTGATATAACGACGCGCAGATTGATACTTGAGCCCATTCTGCTCGCACCACTCCTTCGCAGTGATACCAGTCGCATCGTTATCAGCTAGGAACTGCTGTTGTAATTGAGTCCAGTCGTTTGCCATATCATTACTACTTACTTACCAGCTCTCTACTTAACTCTCCCTCTACTACCCAATCACCGGGCTTTACCTTATGGCTTGCGGCTACTTCCACTATTGCGCCATTAGCCAATGCGAGACGCGCAACTTTCCCGCGCTGCTTGATAACTTCAGCAACACGTCCTGTTTTGTTTTTTATTGTCATAGCTTCTTCGGAGGGATAGTTAGGGAACATTATCAATGGCACTCGTAAGTGCCATTTGTAATGTCTATTCGTACTGTGCGCTATTGGGTACCTAACCTGGCTTATCTTTGTCTTTACGCCATTTGAGGTAGTCATCAGCATATTGTGCGCACTCACGTAATGCTGATTTCAGTTTTAGGGTATCGATGGGTAGCTGTTCTGGGGTTGTTGCGGTTAGTTGGGGTTTGCGACATTGAATGATTAAACCGGCTGGCGGTAGGACGTATATGGTTTCTGTTTTGGTGATCACCTTAGTAGGACTGGTGCAACCGCTTAATAACAGACTCAGGATAGCGAGTATCAAAACACTCAATGCGGGATAACGCGGCCTTGAGTGCCTGTATATCGCTATTAAGCTTTTCCCTTTCACGGTGTTGGCTCTCCGTTCTTGCGCTTAATAGGTTTGATAGCTCACTGCGCTCTTTGACTAACTGCGCAATTTGCTTGGATTGGCTGTCTTTGATGGACTCTACACTGCTGAGCTGTAGGGCTAATGTGGCCATTTCCTGTTTTAGCCCGTCAATTGAGGCCTCCTGCCATTGGTTGTTAAGTACCATCCATGCAGAGAACGCCACTAGAGAGATGATCAATATGGTCTTAGCCTTATTGAGTAGCACCTATCGCCTCCATCACTTGCGCATCTAATGGCAGCTGGCCCAAGCGAGCCAGAGCATCATTGATTGAGAGTTGTCCCAGGCATAACTGAGAGACCACTTCCCTACGTGTGATAATCCCTCGGCAATTCCACTGTGGATCCCGGCAATCTCTCGGCTTCCCGTCGATAGTCACATACCGCCAGCGTGGTATTTCCATACACGCGTTCGGATAGTCCCCGTTCTGCAGATAGCGATACAGCGTTGAGCGCTTAAAGTTGCCCGTACCGATGTTGTAGGCCATATCCAGTGAAGCAAGGTGAACGTGTGGAGGGAGTTGCTGGGAAATATATTCGAGTGGCGTGTTGTGCTTTTGCAGTGACTTACCGAACATGGCATCACATTGTGCCTTGGTGAACTGATCGCCCTGTTCAATGCCCAACGTTTCACCGTAACAGGCGGTCCATATCCCGCCACTGTCTTGGTATGAGGTATTTCGATATCCCTCAAAGGCTCCCGTTAGGGCGACTGCTGCGACTAACAGGGCTTTGTATAGCTTATTGGTGTTTGGCATACTTTCGAGCCGCAATATACGAACGGATCTTCCACGTAATAATGACCGCGTTGAATGCCAAAGCTATAAGAGCAACAACATCCGATGTGTAGGTAGTAAAATCCCCTTGTATAAACTGGCTGATGGAGCTGCTCATCATACTTCTTGGACTAGTAAGAGATTCTGTTACACCATAAACAGCTGTCGATGTTGCAGACAGCATTGCTAGCATTGTGACTTTGGCAATCATTCCATTTCTCCAGGCATAAAAAAAGCCGCATCCCTTTCGGGTGCAGCTTCACATGATGGGTCTAGATTACCTTAGCTTAGGGCAGAGTCAAGACGCCCTATCCTGCGGGATTTACCACTCAAATCAATGAGAGTTCTTATAGGATTTCATCGTCCTAAAACCAGCAATGAATGTTAATCCAGCGACTACCAGAGGAAAGATAAACATGAATGGTCGTAATATATTCATGATGGTTGCCAGTGGCTCTAACGTTATTTGCTGCGTAGGAAGGTAGCTAACAATCCATAGAGTCAGACAAATAGTTACCGTAAGAAAAATAGCTGTTATTCCTGCGCCAAACTTCCAATTTGTATCGGTTAATTCAGCAAACATTTGACCATAACGCTCGGCACTTGATTGACGTCTAGCCACAAAAACTCCTAATTCGATAATCCCTTATTGGTAGCGGTATTTTACCCGTACACAGCGAAACTAAAACTGATAATTGGCAATTAGTTAGGCTATTTGTCTAATCTTTCTCATTATGCAGTTCTTCAGATAGCATTCTTGCCGCATCACCGGACTCAACGTACATCCTACCCAGACACTTCTCAAACCACGGCTTTAACTCAATACTCCACAGCTTCTCGCTTACCCGCCCTAATCCGATATGACGCAAATGCTGGCGAACATTATCCACTGTTGGCGCAAGTACACCGTGACCAATACATGATGGGCATTGTGCGACCGCGTAAATCCCAGTACCCGCACAGCGTGGACATACTGAATATGTGCGCCCCTGGCATTGGGCATACTCATCTAATCGGCGGTGTTCTTTGATGATCAGCGCTTCAATTTCATTAATCTGATTCACCGTTCGAACGTGAGCTGATTTTGTATCGCAGAGGTCTAGCTCTCGCTGCAGGTTCTTTACCTGACACTGCCAACGCTTTACCAGCTTGTTGCTGCGTTTAGCCTGGTCACTGTATTTACGCCATAATGCGGTTAATTGTCGGTGTTGGCTGGCTACCGGCTTATCGCAGAACACATCGAATGCAACACAGCCTAGTGCTATTGCCAGGTCTTTACGCTTAATGGGTTCATCACTCACCCATTGAGTTACATTATCAACAATACGGCCAGCGGCATGAGCATCATGGACGTACTTTGCCATGAGTAGATCCATGCCTAGTGGCATCTTGTGCTGTACTCGGCCAAAGACCGCCAGAATGACATCACCTGTAAGGGTTTGGCGGCCACGCTCGTCAGCAGTCACACTGCGGACTTCGTGCATACGTGCTAACAGTTCAATTGCTCGGCTCATAAGGTTCCATGTACTCACTTAACTATGCTGAGTACATGGTAACGCGGGAGGAGGGATTCAAAGAGACAGTGCATTGGTGGGTTCTTTAATTTGGCGTCATCCTTTCACGTACATCTTTCGGTAGGTAGTCAACCCACTCTATATTTTTTGTATCGGTATTAAAGTGAACAAATGCCGCACCTATTATTTGAACTCGTGACAAATCTAGTCCTATATCAATTTCACTTATTACCCCTTCATTATAGTAATATAAAAAATCCAAATATGAACTTACAATTTCATTATAGTTAGTATCAACATTATATTTTGGAATCAATAATTTAAATTCACGATCATTTTTTGCTTTTGCACAAATTGAAAATACCAATGAATATGGATTATCTGACTTCCTAACTCCCCCAACACCATATAAAACTGGTTCAATGCGTGGCCTTTTCATTGTTTTAGTAGTAAAGCTTCCCAATTTAGCCTTAAACAATTGAAATAATTCTTTCCCTGCCTCATTGAGAAACCCAGCAGACACTCCAGCAATAATCATAGTAGGAATGAACAATTCAGGACAATTAATAAGCCCTTTATGATTCTGTATAACAGTCGTGCTTGACACTCCATTACCATTCAAATCATTTATAAATTCTTGAATGGTTGAATCATCACAGCTTTCTTGATAAATCAATGTGAAACTATCTGAAAATTGCATGTAACTCTCCGGAACCGTAATTAATAACAATCATCATATATCTCTATGGCACCAACTTACTAAGAGCGTTTTCCTTCTTCTGCTTCTTTCCAAGAAGCTTATCTTTAGATTTGGAGTAATCTCGTAACATCCCATATCTTTGCCACCATAGAAACGCCAAATATGAAAAAGAAAACCAAAGACTAATGTTAATTATTTTGCTCGCATTTGTAAGTTCTTCAATAGCGAAATAAGTCAAGCTCTTCTCTATTAAATTAATCAACCCAAATAAAAACAACAATGCATATAACCCCCGAAACGATGCCCTATTCATTTCAACACTTGACCGTTTCATTTTATCCAACGTTTCGATTTCAAGGTCTAGTAGTTCAATATCATTTTTCAATGTTTTAGTTCGATACATCCTGAATGCATACGTAATAGCTAAAACCAAAAAACCGCCAACAACGCCGATTAATAAACTTTTCATGTCTTCCATATTATCAACCCCAACAAAACACACATTTAACCTGCTAAATATATTTTTCCATATCAAAAAATTAATAACACTACTAGTTTGATATTTTTTATTGAGCCATTTCACTTAAATACTAAGGGAAAATCAGCATCATCCAGCAAGGCTTATCAGGACGATACTAAAAAGATAGTTTACTCACCAGTCTTTTCTATTACATTTCATTGTAAAACAAACAGATACCTCACATATTTGCAACCATACCCACACTATTTCACATTATTAACATCTATACATCAAGGCATCAACTTCGTATATGTTTATCATCCGTTAAGTAAATCCACATCAGTCGATAAGAACTGGTTAAATATATTGATTATCTTTATTTATCAGCATCTTAATCATATAAAAAGTGTGACGATAACGAGATTTTAAGTAAGCACAACTCTACATTTGCACTGCAGAGTTTTAAATTACTTCCATAAGTTGATTCTCAACTTTTTTAAAAAATGAGACTTACTATGAGTAAACAAATTAAAAAATCTACGATTGTTGGTGGCGTTGGCGCTGTAGCTACAGGGGCAACAGCTGCCTCAACGGCATCAGCAGTTGTCGGCGGCTCTGCCGCAACCATCATGTCTGCAACAGCTGGGACTACAGGCGCTGCATTAGCTGCAACAGCAGGTACCGCAGGTACGGCTGGAGGTGCAGCAATTGCATCAGGAATGGCGACTATCGGTAGTGCTGTAGGTGGCGGAATGGCAGCTGGTGCAATTATTACTGCCGCTGCTCCAGTTGCCGCCGTTGCTGCGATCGGATATGGTATTTTCAAGTGGTTTGAAGATTAATTTATTTTGTAGTAATTAATATATTCTAAAGCACAAAACTAAAGTCTGCATATTGCAGACTTTTTTATTTCCGTATTAATAACTACGCGAATGAAGCCTATGGTTCTTCAACAAGATTATCTGAACAGTATCTTGAAATATCAACATCTAACAAAGTAGCCCTTTGACAATGGTCGAACAATGATGTTAAAAACACCCCAAAATTACTAAGCAATTCGTTATCATTATTTTCCAAATCTCGCCAAACTTGTGGGTATTTATCACATGCCATTTGAGGGTAGCATAGATTATCCAATGCCCCGGATGTATAACATGCATGACCACTATCAATTCCAACTAATATATTATGCATATGCCTATACTCTATATCGCCATCATAGCTGTAACCATCGAGTGGCATCATCGGTAATGACTTACTTATGACAAATGTATAAATCTGATCAAAAGGACATAAAGCCGGTTCAAATGGCCTATTTTTATAACTTCTATATGGCGATGCCTTCGGGATTCCTTCTCTTATTTTCTTTACTTCTGCCAATTTAGATATGATTTTCGTGCATTCAGATTGCGTTCTAATCTCTGATTTCACTTCACCTACGGCAATAACACACTCAACTGGAAAAAACTTCTGATGTGCTGCATCCGTAAGCTTAGGGCATGAATTCGGGTCATAAATGATGATATCGCATTGGGTACTAACATCATCATTACTTGTGATTATGAATCCTTCCGAAACTTTCAGATTTTGAGGGATAAATAATTCAATCAACTCTTTAACTGCTTTTTCTCGAAACTCGCCATACTCACCAGGATGAATCAGCCTAAGCTTTTTTTCATCCCAAAAAACTGAATGTGATGTCTCATATGCTTGCTTTAAATTATGAATACGATCTTTAGCTAACGACTTGAATATACGACTACTCACAATTTTTCTTCCTAAATTGGCAGCTGGAATTTATCGATAGCTACTGTATATCTGCCTCGAATAAAATTCAATCCTTATCAAATCAATAGGTTGCAACTAACTCATTCAATGGAGATCACCCCATCCCTCACCCTCCGCATCAACGTCACATGCAGCGCATTCAGCATGTATTGCTCTTTCTCCCCAGGCAGCCATTCAAACCTGACTCGTCCATCCAGCACATCATGACAACTCGAACAACAATCAACGGCCCATATATCATCACTCTTATACGCCATCCCATGGGTATTAATCGGTAAATGCGCCAACACTACCGTTTCAGGGTTAAAGTTGCACACACCAATGATCTGAACTGCGCACTGCTGTCCTTTTGCTGCCTTGCGCAATTTATCACTGCGCAGCGCAGGTTCTTTGAATGCCATTTTTACCACCTGTTGTAATGACCTCTTGTGCAAAACAAAAGGCCATCACGATTAATTTAGGAAGGAGTTAAAGCTGAGATTTAATGACGGTTCGTACCAAGGCCACATAGTTGATGTCTTCTGTAACCACCCCTTGATTTGAGTCTGTTTGGGCGAACCATTTCCCTTGGTGCCAACGCAGTTTTACCACAAACAACTCCCCGTCTTTTTCGATTAACGCAATTGAGCCATTCGCCGGAGTTCTATGCGGTTCTACGGTAAGAACATCACCTTCATCAATACCAGCAACACTAAGGCTATTTGGTGCCTTCGTTGTTGTGACAGTTGGCCTAGGTAGCAGATACTCCATAACACTGTCGCCAATAGGCTTTTCTTCATAGCCGTGAGTAGGAGGTGGAAAAGCCATAACTATCTCGATTTATGGGTAGCAGATAGCCTTTATCATAAGTACCCCATCAATCGATGTACAGCCAACTCCGCTTCTTGCTCAGACTCAAAGTACCCATTCAGAATGTTATTCCACAGCACATTGAACGAAGCCTTATACAGCTCGTTAAACTCGTTATCGTCCATCTTCGCAAACCGAATGCTTTTGGCCTCTCGCCGCGTAATACCATCAGGCAAGATCACCACATCATAGAATCCTGCTTCAGCCACTACCCATTTACGGTATGCCTCAAATGACTTCTCGGTTTCGATATTGGCCCGATTCGCTGATAAGTGATCAAGGTATCCACTGGCAACATCCTGAAGTGTTTGTAACTCCCCGCCGTATTGCGCCAGCATCTTCACAAAACGCATCAATAACCCGCGCTCAGCTGGCGACACAGTGCCGCCGGTTGGATTCCAGTAGTCAAACCCGAGGTTTAATAGCGCAAAGTATTTACGGTGAAAGATTGGATTACGAACCGTTTTAAAGTCGCACTCCAACACAGAGCCAATACGCTTTTTGTCGATGAACGCCTTATCATCGTCAGTGAGCGGGACAAGCGCCCCGCCCTGAGCTTTAACCAATGCAATTCGTGCCATTATGCCGCCAACGTTCTAAGGGCTGGTTTCACTTTAGAATTCCCCAAATCGTAATTCAGCCATTGCTCAGCAATAACCTTTGTCGGACACAATTGGTGCTTTGACATGACAAATGGGTAAGCTTCGGCAAACTCCAAAGCGCGATCAGCAAAGACACCATTAAGTCCTGTACTCTCCCACCCTTTCATCGTTGAACCAGATGCAGAGCAATAATTGCCTAGCGCTCTACGGGCCGATACCGTGGTTTCGATCCCCTTGTCATGCAATACAATCAACCGTAATAGCGAGTTGAAACCATTAACTGCCAGTACGCGCTTCATTTCAGTAATTTCAGCATCAGTAAAAAAATCACTCATGGTGTGTCATCCCCCGTAGTGCGATCCGTGCAAACACCGAACCCTTGTTAAATTGCTCTGGCCGAACATTGTTAGCATTGCGTTTCTTGTCGAATTCACTCACACAACTACGCGCTGGCAGTTGTGGTAACTCGGTTAACAATCCGGCCCTTTCTAGTCCCTGATATTTGGTAAATACCACCCTGAACTTCTTCTCAGCATCACATGCTGAAAGGGTGTTTTGGACCGCCCAGCTGATCTCTCTGCGGGTTTTCTTTTCAGCTAACGACTGAGGGGCCTCACGCCGGATCATGCGCTGGAATGCTTCTTGCCATTGATCATCCTTGCACCAACCACAAAACTTGCCGACGCTCGGGAAAAAGTCACTCTCTTGCTGGCGAGCCATGGTTAAGCCTCGGTGAACTTGCGACATGTTGACGATGCCGTTTTCCATCATGCCCTTCGCAAATGCGGCGCGAGTTGTTTTGAACTCATCAGCCGTTCGCAAATGATTACGCCAAGCTGGCAAAATTGCGCACAGCTCTTTGAATATTTGATTGATGTTCTGCATAGCAAATTCATCAATTTGATTTACTGCCTGTTTCGGATCTGGCTGGCGTGAAATCTTCATACGCTCAGTTATTTCTGCGATATTTTTCATGTCGTTACCTTTGGTCGTTAAAGTCCGAGGTCATGGCCCCAGGTGGTATCGTCAAAATCTGCGAGGGTGACTGGTCGATCACCTGGCCGCATGACTGCGATTTTTGCAGCCTGAAGATACCCAGCAAACTTGCTTGGTTGGAACAGCGTGCTTGGTCTCATGTACTGCGCCATTTTCCCATCGTTGCCCCACTCGATTTGCTTGTGATTAATCACCATGCACAGCTCTTCGACGGTATAGCCATCGCTCAACCGTCCTGAGATTGGATTCACGTTTGATTTGCATGCTTGGTATTTACTTCCGGTCACCGTGTTCAAGTGTTGGATCACCTGCTTGGCGAGATCCAATTTGGGCGGGTCAGATTTGATATCGTCGGGCTTGCTCGACAAATGATCTTTAGGTTCTATGACTGGTTCAAAAGAGTGACTGGTTCTGGTGCTATCTGGTGCTATAGCCCCTGTGCTATCTGGTGACACAGCTATGCTATCTGGTGCTACACCCCCTGTGCTACCTGGTGACACAGCTAATGGGTTATCCAATGTCAGATGGTACACATTTGAAATGTTGCCTTTTGGGCCACCTTTACGGTTTTCTACACGAAGCAAACCCGCAGATTCCAGATCCTTAATGTGCTTTCTAACCGTACTTCTGCCAATTTCACACTGATCAGCAATGTGCTGGTAACTCGGCCAGCACTCACCAAGATCATTAGCATTATCTGCTAGCTTGATAAGGACTAGCTTACGAAGCGGATTACCCACTTTGATTTGCATAGCCTTAACCATGAGGAGCATTGACATTATGCTACCTCCACCTTGACGCTAGACGTGGTTTGACGAGAGAACAGTATTGCATTCTCCCTTGTCGGCTCAGTCCCTAGCATCAATAAGTTACGAGCTACAGCGATACTCATGCCGCGGCGTTCAGCCACAGCACGAGCCGCAATATTAATAATCGCATCAGCGTTATTCAGATCAACGTTAGGGTTCAATTTAACAACCATGACAAAGCTCACTCATCCAATCTGGAATACTGATGCCTTCATGAATTAAGGCTGTTTTGATTTGCTCAGCAATTTGCGGATCAGCGATCATCATGTCCCGTACTGCCGAGATGGCCAGCGTGTAGACAAACTGCGCTTCGGTAGTGTCTGCTGCTGACTGAGCAATCTTTTTGACAACTTCACGCTCAGAGTCAGTAAATCGAATTTTAACTTGAGCATCACGGATCAAATCTAGGCTCAGTCCTGGTTTCCCAATCTTGCGGCGTTCTGCAACGGTTTTAAGCAGCGTTTTTTCGAATGTGCTTAGTGTGGTCATTGGTCGTTACCTTTTTGGTCGTTTTTAAATTCAAATTAAGGGCCTTCTCATCTACGCCATAATCACTAGGATTAAAGATGTAAGGTATGTCTTTGCTTATATGGCATAACAAAGCGATATGAAGCGGAGCCCCATTTTTACGCCACTTAACAACGGCAACGTGGCTAACACCAAAAGCTTGAGCTGCTTTAGTGACGTTTCCATATTTTGAAATGAGTACCTCGATTAAAGTCATATTAACCACAGTCCTATGATACTTAAGGTACGATACTACCGTGTCGTACCTTAAGTTACAAGGAAATCGAATATGATATATCAAGGATTGTTATCAATAAGAGTATCCAATGAATACGAGAGAGACGTTCGGTCAACGACTGATGCGAAAGCGTGATGAGCTTAATTTAACACAGGACCAATTAGCTTCTAAAGCGGGGATAACACGTGTAAGTATTAGCAAGATCGAACAAGGTTTAACTCAAAGTACTCGTGCTGACACACTGTTTGCTCTAGCAAAAGCACTAAAATGCCCACCTCAATGGCTACTTAATGGGTCTGGGGATGAAAATGACCCCACGATACAATCAAATATATCTAATGGTCCACCTGTATATAAATTTGTTCCCGTTATCAACTGGGTGCAAGCCGGTGAGTGGACACCACTAGCTGACCAATTTAAGTCTGATGATATTGAGTCGTATCCATGTCCTGTTAAATGTTCATCTTTGACCTATGCCCTTAAGATTAAAGGTGACTCGATGATGAATAGATTCGAAGAGGGCGACATTATCTTTGTTGACCCTGAACTCGTTGATGCCATAAACGATAAATATGTCGTTGCTCAATTGGAAGATATGAGCGAAGCCACATTTAAACAGCTACAGATCATTGATGGGAAAAAGTATCTCAAAGCACTAAATCCTGATTATCCATCAGATCTTAGATATTTAAAAATAAATGGTAATTGCACGATTCTTGGAACCGTTATTGCCCACCTAAAACCATTGTAGTTTTTATGGATAAGTGACTATGAAAAAAGATGATTCATTAAGTATTCCAATGCTTATTATTTTGATCGGAACTCCTATCGCATTTTTTTCTTTTAACTGGAAAATTGCCATTGCTGTTTTTTTGGTTGGTATAGTGTCACTTGGATGGAAAAACCGTCATGACGGCCCCTTTCCTACAGATAAGGGGGATTATTGATGATTACAATACATCCTAACAATGCCAATAGCATGACCGATTATGATAAGTTAAGCATCTTATCTAAGCACTATCCATCATCATCTAGGTATGCTCAGGATTTACTTGTTAGCACAAGTAAATTAATAAAAAAAGAAGGTCTTTTTTCAACAGAAACATCACGAATGAAAAACGTAATGAAGACCTACGAAAGTTTAATTTATGCATTAAATGATGAATTTATGGATAATTTCGACATCGATATGAACAATCGAGAGCAAAAGCAAGAAGTTGCGTTCCAATTCCTTTCGATATTTTCAGAGATAGCGCCTAATTGGCAAGAAGAATACGATACATTGAATCATCTAATTCCTCATTTTTAATAACAATAAAAAGCATTACTTCGGTAGTGCTTTTTTTTACCCCAAGCAGACACTTTAGTGTCGCACACAAATATATCGTAACTTTTTTGTCGAACCGGTATTGACTTACAGAGTAACCAAAGTTACATTTGCGTCATGGAGCGACACTTTGATGTCGCCGCGCTCTTTAACATCGCTGGATTCTATAACTTAAGTTTCGCGCCGTGTCTTGATGGCGCTGGTTCACGCTCGCAACGAGACTTTGCGTGACAGTAATCAAGGCTAGCCCGCCAAAATGGAGGCGTCTTACTTCCTCGATAAGACAAGGGTGAACAGAGGGTTTTTACTGAAGCGCTCAGTATTGAGTGTTTTGGTAAAGACGACCAAGAAAGACCAAAGGTAACGGGATCTGCTCTTCGGGGCAGTATCTCAAAGGGAATTGAAATCAGTTTTCTTTGAGATACAAAAAAGCCCGCGCAAGGCGGGCCAGTTTGGGCTGCGGTAACGACCAAGAAACAACAGCCAAGGTGGAGAACGACCAAGAACCCCACCCAAAGGTAACGACCATGGTCATCGCAGAACGACCACAGCCTGATTGCCGATCCTCAGAAAGACACACAATCCAAGGAATTATCTAATGAAAGACATCTTTAAGCAAGTCCCTAGCGAACATACTAAAGCACTAGAGCAATATTTAGCTCATGGAAGCCAGCGCATCATGCATAACCGTGAATGGTGTGGCCTTTCACTCTCAGATTTCACCACTTTCTACGTTGAGCTACATGATGGAAAACTGGCTGATGCCCTGGTTAAGTTCGCATTAACGGCCAAATGTGAATCCAGCAATACCCTCCTATCCCTCATGGGATTCCAAGAATTTGCCAAGGACGCTTTTGATGAGTTCATTGATGCCAATGCAGCCAACATCCTCAAAACGTTCAACAAGGAAATTGAAGAATACAAAAGCGAAGCATTCATTGCTGCCGCTGGCTTTTAACCTTCATTAGTAAAGCGTTCAGAGCGCTTTGAGGATGCCCACCAAAGGTAACGACCCATGCAAAATACCAATCAAGTTGCTGCTTTCGAACAGCAATACCCCCTTGTCGCCCAAAGAGGAATAGACCAATCCACTTGGGCGGCTTTACAAAACAGTGTGTTCCCTGGCGCTCGTGATGAATCAATCCTGATGGCGGTTGATTACTGCATTTCACGTAACCTCGACATTCTGCTTAAACCCGTCCACTTGGTGCCAATGTCAGTAAAGGATGCCGCCACTGGAAGTTCAAAATGGCGTGATGTTGTCATGCCCGGCATTGGCCTTTACCGAATTCAGGCCGACCGTTCTGGTACTTATGCCGGAGCCGATGAACCTGAGTTTGGCCCATCGATGACTTCAACGCTTGACGGAAACGACTACCAATTTCCTGAGTGGTGTAAATACACCGTTCACAAGTTAATTGGTGATCGCATCGTGTCATTCAGCGCCAAAGAATATTGGCTTGAAAACTACGCTACCGCAGGCCGTGATGCTACAGCCCCGAATGCAATGTGGAAAAAGCGGCCCTATGCGCAATTAGCCAAATGCGCAGAAGCTCAAGCACTGCGCAAAGCGTGGCCGGATATTGGTCAAGCGCCAACCGCTGAAGAAATGGAGGGTAAGGAGTTTGTCCCAACCGAAAAAGACATTACTCCCCAGCAGCAAACTATTAAGCACTACCCCGCATCAGACTTTGATACCAACTTCACCAAGTGGGCCAACGTCATCCAATCAGGTAAGAAATCATCGCAGCAGTTAATCACCATGATCGAATCAAAAGGTGTATTGAGTGAAGCACAGAAACAAGCTCTTCATAACTGCCACATCACCGACGCTCAGGAGGTCGCATAATGGAAATCATTAATGTCCAGCAAGGAACACCAGAATGGCTAGCTTTGCGCGCCACTAAATTCACAGCGAGTGAAGCCCCTGCGGCTATGGGCGAATCAAAATACCAAAGTCGTGATGAGTTACTAAAACTCAAAGCAACGGGTATTGCGCCGGAAGTCAGCAGCTATCAAGAAACGATTTTTGCTAAAGGTCACGCCGCTGAAGAGTCAGCCCGTCCTTTAGTTGAAAACATCATTGGCGATGAGCTTTACCCCGCCACTGCAATCAGTGATGAGTTCGATTGGATGCTCGCATCATTCGACGGCATCACCATGCTGGAAGATGTGGTATTTGAGCATAAGCTGTTCAATAAGAAATTGTATGAGCGCGTACTGAGCAACGACCTTGAGCCGCATTACTTCTGGCAGCTTGAACAACAGCTGTTAGTGTCCGGCGCAGAGAAGGCCATCTTTGTTTGTAGTGACGGTACGCCGGATAACTTTGCATCGTGTGAATATGTTTCTATTCCTGAGCGCCGCGAGAAACTGATTGCCGGATGGTTGCAGTTCCAATCAGATTTAAGCAGTTACACCGTCACGATAGATAGCCCAGTCATTGAAGCGGAACCCGTCCGCGATTTGCCAGCAGTCACCTACCAGATGAACGGCTTAACGCTGAACTCTAACCTTGATGTATTCCGAGCAGCCGCCGTTGAGCTGGTTGAAAAATCAAAGCAGCCAATTGAGACAGACCAAGACTTTGCTGATGCAGAACAGCTAGTGAAGGTGTTCAAAGGTGCCGAAGATAAAATTAAGAATCTCTCTGAACAGGTTCTTGGTGAAGTTCAAAGCATCGATGCCTTTGTCAAAGACCTGAAATTCATCGGGGAGAAAATTCGCCAGGCTCGGCTTGCTACCGACAAGCAAGTTAAAACGCGTAAAGAAGAAATTCGAAAGCAAATCCTTACCGATGCCAACGCGAAGATTCAACAGCATGCCGCTGAGTTAGCGCGGGAAATTAAAGCAATAATGCCAGCCCCTAGCGTATCTGTTCTGGATGCCATGAAAGGCAAGAAGACGGTTAAATCGCTAGAAGTTGCCGCAGAAACAGCAATTTCTCAGGCATTGGTTGAGCTTGATTTGATTGCGAACAAAGCCAAAGTAAACCTTGTTCAACTGGGTATGCATGCCGAATATCAATTCTTAATGAATGACTGGGCAACGATTTGCTTCAAAGATGCTGATGACTTCAGCGCCCTACTCACCTCTCGTATCGCAATTCATAAAGAGGCCGAAGCCAAGCGGCTTGAAGAAGAACGCGCACGCATTCGAGCAGAGGAAGAAGCAAAAGCACAGCGAGAAGCCTTGGCTAAAATTCGCCAGCAACAAGAAGCTGAGACCAAGCAGCTTAATGAACCGGAGCCGGAACGCTCGCCGGCAATCACTGCCGCACTGGGTAAAGGTAAGACAGCCTTTGAGCAAGTGGCCTCAAATCCAGCCCTTGCTACATCACAGATAAAGCCAATTCAAATGGTGCAAATCACGGCCAAAGAAGCCAGCTATCTACGCAAGCGCGACGCGATATTAACCGCGCTTGAAAGCGCAGGTGTAGAGAACTGGTCAGGCTATGAATACGCCATAAGTACGCTATCTGAAACTGCCGCTTAACCTCGGCGAATTTTAATCACTCAAGTAAGGCCCTCACGTTGGGCCTTTTTTATAGGTAACGACCATGTTAGATCTAGAAAAAATCGCATTAAATGCAGTTACAACGGCACTTAACTCCGACTCATTAAAGGAATCAATTGAAAAGAAAATAACTGAAACCATTGAGAGAGAAATTACGGATATGTTCCGTTCTTACTCTGACTTCGGAAAGTCTTTTGAAAAGGCACTTAAAGAGAAAATGATGCTCAATCTTGATGAGCTTAATTTCACCAACTATAACCACTGGCTTACAGTAACCATAAAAGAACGATTCAAAGCCCACACTGAACGCCCCACCTTTGAGCAAATAGATAACATGCTTAAAGAGATCATGCCCGTCGCTGATGCAAAAGTAAGTCTTGAGTCATTAATTGAAGACCTTCGTAAGTCAAAAAGTGATTACGACAGTGATAGTTCTGGTCGTTTTGCTGTCTGTTTTAACCGTGCTGAAGGTTATTCCGCGAAATACATAACGATTGGATTCGACGATGAATATGAGAAAAGCAGTTATAGCTATTCAAGTGGACAAGCTAAAGAGACCAAAGACTGCGAGTGCTCAATTAAGGTAGATATCAGTACTCATAAAGTTGTTGGTTTTGATATGAGGCATTACGGCAATACTGACACAGCAAAAGTTAAAACATGGAAACACAATTTTGAATCAACGGTATTTCACTTGTACGCAGCAGGCTCTGTTATTGACTTAGGTGACTACCTAGAGGCATTTAATAACATGCAAGAAGGTGACAATTTAGATGTTGATGGTCTTGATATAGATAACTCATACGAGTGGAATGAAGACTAAACCACTAATTGAGCCCATCTCACCAATGGGCTCATATCCACAAAAGGTAACGACCATGACCGCAAAATTTAAAGGCTACACTACCAAGCAACGCAATCTAGCCGTTGTAATTCGAGACCGAATAATTGCCAACTTCCCATGGGGAGAAAGTGCTACTCAGGCGACCAGACTTAAGAACGAACTTGAGCGGATCACAAGCCCAATGTTTTTCATTCGTTATCGGGCCATGCTTGATGCAGGAAACGTTGCTGAAGCACTCAGCGAATATGGTGATGCTAACTACTCAAGGCGGAAGTCGTTCTATGAAACAGTCTGATATGGAAGAATCGCTGAACCTGCAAACCCTCGCCAGAGAAGAAGCCGGTTCAATCATAGAAATGTACCGCAAACGCAATACCCCCATCGATGTTCAATACTGCGGTAACCAAGTCATCATATTGATCCATTCAAACCAATTGCCTCACCCACGGACACCATGGGCACTTGTGAATCATCGGCTCGCTTATTCGGCAAATGGGATAGAACGGCATGAGTGATTACACTGGAAGTAAAACACCCCCTGAACATCGTGATCTCTGGCGTACCCCACCGCCTGTGTTCAATTACTTCAATCGTAAATTTGCTTTTAGCGCTGACATCGCAGCCAGTGCGGAAAATACATTATGTAAGCATTTTTACTCAGAAGAAAACAGCGCACTTGATCAGGACTGGGATGTACCGCCCTTGAGTTACGTTTGGTGCAATCCGCCCTATTCGAATATTGGCCCATGGGTTAAACAAACTGCCTCGCAAAACAAACGCGGTATTGGCTGTGTCATGCTAGTCCCAGCGGATCAATCCGTTGGCTGGTTCAAGACTGCAATACAGACCGCTGCACAAAACATCATTGTCACCGGAGGCCGACTTGCCTTCATCAGTGCTGCAACAGGGATGCCCGTTAGTGGCAATAACAAAGGCTCTCAAGCATTAATCTGGGCACCGTATAACGACTGCCCTATCGCAACCAACTATGTGGATAGAGCGACTTTACTGAGAGGTTAGCCATGAGCGTTCATGATATTGCACTACATGATGAAGCTATCATCATTAATGAACAGAAATTCCAGCGTAATAAAAAGAACACCAAACCGCTAAAGACACAGGGTGGCAAATTGAAACGCCTGCTCTCGTTAAAAAGCTCATTACGTTGCAAGCTTCATATCGAAGGTGACGAAGACGAAAAGCAATTAATCCGCACGAGACTCTCCCATGTTCAGGGAAGAATAGAAAGGCTGACATCAAGCCCCGTCATTACTGAGCATGCAATATTGCGCTATTTGGAGCGAGTGAAAGGCATCAATATTTCTGAGATTGAACGTGAAATACTCAATGACTCGACTTTAGCAATGATCAACACATACGGCATTGGTGTCGCGAAGATACCCCATCCAGGCGGATGCCGATTGGTGATTGAGGATAAAACGGTGATAACTGTTGAAGCTTAATTAGGACTCAATCTGTCAGTTCTAAGTCTCTAAGTCACAATTTGACTACTAGAATCTGACAGATTACCTTAAATCGGTTCTGCCCCGTTATTGTTTAGAGATATTGCTTATTGTCGAGTTATGCCAGCTGCTTAACCCATGATGACCTTTCCTTAACACACTGTGGATATATACAGTTATAATAAAAATGCGCCTATTCTCCAATCACTACTGGGTATTAACGAGACAGGAATTGCTTGTTTTGCACAGAATATCTATGCATATCTATATGATAATAAACGACTTTAACTCATGATACTCGGTATATACAAGGTATTGTTCAATCTGAATACTTACTTTGCCCAAATCCATTGAGCAGTTACCTGTACGTATTGGTGATTTAACTCATTGAAAATAGCCTTTTTTTTTCGAGTATAGTGTAATGAAAGAACCAGTACGACAGCTGCGTGAAAGCGAGAATGCTGTTTAATACACTGTTAGGTATATATGGACTTTCTACACAAATTTTCTTGTTTTGATTGTCGAGTGGCATTCAAAAGACGTGCCACTGAAAAGTCAAATACAGGGACCGCATGGCAAGCCGAATCAGAGCTAGTTCATAAATGTCCTAATTGTGGTCGTAAAATGGCTTTTTTAGGCCGTAATTTTCGCGCGCCTAAACAAGCAGATAAAAATAAATGGTATGCAGCTCAGTTATTGTGGGAGGCAGGTTTTCGATATTGCGGTAATGGACATCATGAAGGTCCTGCTTTGCCAGAGAGCAAAGTTCATACAATTAACTTTATACAAACCAATTTGAAGCATCCCCAGAAAATAGCAGAAACTAACTCTTGGGAAAAATATACCTAACAAAGCCATTAACTTGATGCGTTTTACTGCGCATTTTTGGTCTGAAGTTTGGCTGGTTTGGTAAGTGTGCCGGTGCACAAATTATGGCAGGCGTTATGCGTATTTTCATCAAATGACTAACTTGCTAAAATGTAAGGCTATTTATATTGGTAGGCTAGTTTTCAATGAAAGAATCACCTAAAACGCTATTTGCAGATCGACTATTCTACGTTCCCGTTATGATATTGTTGCTTGCATCCTTTGTTTCAGCTGCAACAATTGCACTTAACTCTAATCTTATTTGGGATTTTTCTCATCAAGGTTTTAATTTTGCAATTGAAGTGTTTAGAGTCCCTCTCGGGTTACTTGCAGTATGTGCTACTTGGGCTGCTTTTGTAGCAGCAAACCATCGCTCAAAATTAACCATTGAGCAAATACGGGTTACGACAGAACAAAATATCTTTACTAATTATTTTAAGCATCTCGAAGAGTTCCAAAAATACGTAGAAGCAAATGAATTAATGAAAACTCAGGTGCCAAACATACGTGATGCACATGATGCTTTGTATGGCTCATTCGATAACTTTCAACCTAGGCTGTCTACTCAAATAAAAGCGTCGCTTCATAAACAGTTTAAAGAATGTTATGAAGTTCTATATCAAATGGATCAAGGTGGATCTTATGACCCAATCCTTTTAGTTAGAAAGTGGAACAACCATACATCATGGTTGGAGCGCTTGATTAATTTAGAGCCTGCGTTAGAGCAGAATGATGTTGTCCCTCTAGTTTATGATGGTATTACATTCTATTACGCTCGAGATTATCATACGTTAATTAACGAAACGGCTCGTATCTTTGGTGCTTTTGAATATTTGACGAAGTTCTCTATGGATAACGATAAATCAGAAGTATTTAATGCTCTTAGATCCGCATACAGTATTAAACGAGCAATAGGTCAATTAAATGTAATTAATGTTATATTTGACTATCAGGCTGGGCAACAGGCATACCGTGCTTTGAACTGGGGGCTTAAACAAGCTGTGTAATTGCGTACTATACGCATAACAGGGCTACATGTTCGTAATTTTGTGAGAGATAATAATGAAGAAGTATTTAGTTGTTTTTATGTTGTTGGGCTTAGTTGGTTGTTCCTCCCTAGCTAGAGATGGTGGTGCAATGAGGGTTCAGAATAACTATGAGGATGGAGATTATCACGAAGCTATCAGTATTGCAGATAGAATTATGCGTCAGTATGATTATGATGAAAGTATGAAAGCACTGATTTTGTATTATAAAGGTATGAGCCTAGAGGCAATTAATGATATTGATGGAGCAATTGGTGTTTACCGTTTCATCAAAGAAAACTATTCTAATACGGAATACGGTTATATAGCATCAGAAAAGCTTAAAACGATTCTTGCCTCTTGATGAACATAATCGGGTAGCCGGAGGTATTTACCCTCCAGCCCCCACACCACCTGCATGCGGATCCGCACAGGGAGGTTCATTCAGAACGCCTAACCTAAATCTTCGGGTTAGGATATTGAACAGCGATCCATCCGTCTTTCAGTGAAAATAATCCCGCATCCCAAAGGTAATCATTACTCGGTGCTTGCTGTATTCCCAGTGTTTTCGAACTTCACCATGGCCCTTTACTTGTGGTAGCACAACAATAGGTCTCAATGTATCACCTTCGATATCAATATCTAAGTCCCTGCTCACCAACGACAATATGCACTAGGCTGTTCTATGAATACCAGCAGGGACAGCCTAGATTATGTCAACATGCACAAACTGCCAAAAACGCGATGCTGTGGCATTCACTACCTGGGAATGCTATTGCGAAGATTGCGCGTTAGACACGGCACTCGTGCTACTTACACATTGTCGACTTAGCAACAAAGCCATTAATGCTCTTGTCGCCAACGGCTGGAACATACCGGTAACCACTACCCCTCACTTTAGTGCCACTGACATTTCCAAAGAACTGGGCTGTAGCGCTCAAAAAATTGGAAGAGTGGCCAACAAACACAAACTTAAAACCAATCAATATGGTGAATGGCGGTTAGACCAGGCCGCGAATAGCCGTAAGCAAATTGAGACGTTTTGGTATAACGACGCTGGTAAACAGCGATTAACAGAAATAATAGGTAACGACCATGGGAACAATAGTATTAGCAAGAGTCACTCAGCATAACGCAACTCTCAATATCACCCTTCCACAATCAAACTGGCTTGAAATGGATTCAGATTTATTTGCACTTCCTCAATGTCTATCAGTAACGGCGTAAATAAGGAGCAAAAAATGCACAATTATACTGACTACCCTACTGTAGACGTCTCTTATAGCGTTAAATCATACAGTTACGTTACGCCGTCACAGTTTAAATCTGAGAAAGAACCAGAGCAATCATCTCAATCTTTATCAAGCTTGAATGACCAATCATCAACGCAGCTGATCAGCCATAATGAAGTGCTGGAAATGTTCCAAGTATCTAGC
>NZ_JAKJSL010000049.1:0-60839 GCF_050336815.1 Photobacterium nomapromontoriensis | reverse complement strand
AGATAAGGGTTATCAATCACAAGAGCTAAAGAGAGAACTTATTGCTCGGCACTTCGTCCCTCACGTTCGTTCACGAGGCGAAGAAAAACAAGATAAGACAAACTCAAGAACTCCAGCCCGTAGATGGGTAGTCGAACGTAGCCACAGTTGGTTAAATCGCTTTCGAGGATTATTAATCCGCTGGTCAAAGAAGGCTGAAAATTATGAGGCCATGTTATATTTTGCCTGCGGCCTTATTGTCTGGAAAAAATGCCTATCGGGATAGGCTCTAAGTCATAACCGACCTAAAAATGTGGATTTCAGGGGGTAATGAGCTCGCATCTCGAGAGCGTTTAGGTATATAGGCCTTATACTTAGTATAGGTACAAAATAATCACCTAGGTGAATATGATGCGACAACCTCCCGAGTTTTATCCGACACATTATTGGCATCAGCTGGATGATGGCCGGGTAGTTTGCGATTTATGTCCTCGTCATTGCCGACTGCGAGAAGGTAAACGTGGTGCATGTTTTATTCGTCAGGCTAAGGAAGGGGAAATCGTTCTTTTGAGCTATGGCCGATCAAGTGGTTTTTGTATTGACCCTATCGAGAAAAAACCATTGAATCATTTTTATCCCGGGAGCTCGGTACTGTCGTTTGGTACGGCGGGGTGTAATCTTGGGTGTAAGTTCTGTCAGAACTGGAATATCAGTAAGTCACGACAGATTGATACGTTAGGGTCGACAGCCATGCCTGAACAACTGGCATTAGCTGCACAGCGCTATGGTTGTGACAGCATTGCCTTTACCTATAACGATCCAGTCATCTTTCTTGAATACGCGGTTGATGCGGCAAAGGCGTGTCGTGAGTTGGGGATTCACAGTGTGGCGGTGAGTGCGGGGTATATCTGTGATGCGCCGCGACGTGAGTTTTTCCGTTATATGGATGCGGCCAATATTGATCTTAAGGCATTCACGGAACGGTTCTATCACAAAATTTGCAGTGGTCATTTGGCACCGGTATTAGACACCTTGTTGTATCTGAAGCATGAAACCGATGTCTGGTTTGAAATTACCACATTATTGATCCCGGGTGAGAATGACAGACCACAAGAAATTGATAGTTTAACCCGTTGGGTTTATGACCACTTAGGCCCTGATATTCCGATTCATTTCAGTGCTTTTCATCCCGATTTTAAAATGCTTGATACTCCCCGTACTCCACCGGAAACTGTGAAAATGGCGCGTAAGATGGCACAGGATAATGGATTGCACTATGCGTATGTCGGCAATATTTTCGATGAGGAAGGTGACAGTACTTATTGCCCGGAATGTGGACAAAAAGTCCTGTCGCGAAATTGGTATCAGCTTGGGGATATTCACCTTAGCGACGATGGGAAGTGCACCTATTGCAATTACTCATTGCCGGGGCGTTTTTCGGCCATTACCCAGTCATTTGGCAGAAAACGGATTCCGGTGGTGATAGGGTAAGCGGCTAGCGCTTGTCACAGACGAGCGCTTCTATTATCTTAGCGGTCAGAGTTTACCTGATAAAAAAGTGAAGAATCATGTCTGATATGACAATGGAACAACTAGCCAGTTACAAGAACTTGGTGATCACCCAACCGAATTGCCCATTCTGCGTTAAAGCGAAGGCCATGCTTGATAGCCGTGGTACAGAATACACTACCTTGGTACTGGGTATGGATCTGGCAAAAACGACCATGGTTGATTTCATCGAACAGGCAACAGGCAATGTTGTGCGCACCGTACCACAGATTATCTTGGATGGTGACTACATTGGTGGCCATGATGATCTAGTTGCTTTCCTCGATCGTCAGGTTGAAGGCGATGCATTTGGTGATTTCGAGCTGTAATCTGTTCATCTGAAATATACCTAAGCCACCTGAAGATGCTCGCCCTCTGGGCGTGAGTCTTGAGGTAGCTTGGGGATACAAAGCAGCATCATTGCTGCTTTTTTTTATTTCGCATAAGACGCCATAAAAACAGATACCACCGTATGCACTTTTTCTTCCAGCTCGGCTCCCTCAACAATGGGTGCTAACGCCATGATCTGTGGCCAGAATAATAACCCCTGAAATAAGCTGATATAGATATTGGTGATGGTTTTCAGGTCGGTCTGCTTGAGCTTTCCTGCCGTCATCGCATCGTTAAACCACTGGGTGACCGCCCTTGTGCTGTACAAGGTATTAATCAGGTTTTGCGCCATGTCAGGTTGACGTAAGAACTCCATCACAATGGTACGAGAAAGTGGAATGCCGTATGTGTGGTACAGAATATCAGCTTCTTTATAGGTGATTTCTCGCAGTTGATCTTCCACGTTCCGTTGGGGCTCAAACGAATACTGTACGGTTTTATTAACCGACTCCTGAATGATAGTCAGTACCGATTCAAATAAACATTCCTTGCTTTCAAAATGGCGGTATAGCGTGCGCTTTGAGACATCGGCCGCAGCACTCACTCTGTCCATATTAGCGGCTAAAAAACCGTGCTGAATAAACTCTTCTTTCGCCGCATTGATGATGGCAAGACGTTTCTGCTCGGAGCGTGTCATCGTTATTCTCATCGTATTCTGTTCTGTATATCCCATAGATTATCAAGAGAATGTCAAAAAGTACACTTGCTAGTTTACTTTTGTAATTGTCACTATAAAATAAACTCGTGAGTTTACTTTGTGATATTCGATATTGAGGGTCGCAGTGAGTAAGCATCTGATAACCAATTTGTAACCCTATTAATAGCTGGTCACGCCTGACCAACCTTTCAGTGGAGAATTAGGTGAATACGTATTTTAAGAAGTCAGTATTGGCATCTTTTAAGTTCAATGCCCTTGCTGCAAGCATATCAATGTCAGTATTACTGCTTTCAGGATGTGGAGCTGAAGAGCCCCAACTAGTGATTGCGCCTGTGGTGAAGCCTGCACTGACTGAAGTAATTTCAACTCGGGCCAATGACGACTTGAATTTCAATGGCGTGGTGCGCGCGGCAGAACGGGCAGAGCTCGCTTTCCGTGTCGGTGGGCGCATTACTGATATCCTGGTGAAAGAAGGGGATGAGGTAAAGCAGGGCAAACTATTGGCAAAACTGGATCCGCGTGATGCCCAAACAGCATTGGAATCGGCGGCACTGGAGTTGGAAAACTCTCAAGCTGAATATACCCGTGGTAAGGCGATTTATGACAAGAGTCAGGCGATTGCTAAAAGCGATCTCGACACGTTATCGACCCGCTACAATCTGGCTAAAAACCGCCTGGCAGATGCTAAGCGCCAGCTGGAATACACTGAAATAAAAGCGCCATTTGATGGCATCATTGGCCGCAAGCTGGTTGATAACCATGTGCAAATTCAGGCCAATACTCCAGTGTTCACTTTACACAACCTCGGTGATCTGGAGGTGGTGATTAATATACCGGATACCGTGATGTTATCAGGGATCCACGGTACGAACGCACAAGCTGAGATTTCGGCCATTCCCGGTGAAGTTTTCCCGTTAGCATTGCGTACCTATGCCACCCAAGCCGATCCAATTACTCAGACCTATGCGGTGGTATTAGGTTTTAACGACCTCAACGGTTTCCGCGTATTACCGGGTATGGCAGTCAAAGTGGTACCGATTGTACCTTCTGCTAATGCCACTGCGGTATTGTCGTCTATTACTGTGCCGTTAACGGCAGTAGTACCTGATAATCAAGGTAAGCAGTTTGTCTGGGTGATTAACAGTGCTAATAAAGTGGAAAAGCGTTATGTACAAGTGGGCGCATTGAGTAAAAACCGCATTGTCGTGAAAGATAACCTCAAGCCGGGTGAGCGCATTGCGATTGCGGGCGTATCGAGTATGAAAGAGGGAATGGAAGTTCGCCCATACACCGATGATAACAACGGAGTGTAATAGATGGACTTTGCACGTTATACCATCGCAAAACGCACTAGCGTTTGGGTGTTGATCGGGTTGATCTTATTGGGTGGCTACATTAGCTACCTGAAGCTGGGGCGCTTTGAAGATCCGGAATTTGTGATTCGACAAGCGGTGATTAATACCCCGTACTCCGGCGCAACGGCGCAGGAAGTGTCTGATGAAGTGACAGATGTCATTGAAGGGGCTGTGCAGTCGCTGCAAGAGCTCAAAGAAGTGAAGTCGGTGTCCAAGCAGGGCATGTCGGAAGTCACGGTTGAGATCAAACTCGAGTTCGCGGGGAGCGCCGCTGATCTGCAACAAGTGTGGGATAAACTGCGCCGTAAAATTGGTGATGTACAGCGTCATCTTCCTCCGGGGGCAGGACCGTCGATTGTCAATGATGACTTCTCAGACGTGTATGCACTGTTCTTTGCTGTGACCGGTGAAGGCTTTACCGATAAGCAGTTGCAAGATTATGTGGATACTCTCCGCCGCGAGTTAGTGCTGGTTCCGGGCGTGGCTAAAACGGCCACACTGGCTGAGCAGCAAGAGACTATTTTTGTTGAGATCTCCAGCGAGCGTCTGGCGAAGTTTGGTCTGTCTGCTGAGAACGTGTTCCAAGTACTGCAAAAGCAAAACCTGGTTACAGTTGCTGGCAGTATTGAGACCGATGCGATGCGCATTCCGGTGATCCCAAGTTCAAATATTCGTTCATTCACCGACTTGAAAAATCTACAGGTCAGTGTGGGCGATAATAATACGGTATTGCGACTCGGGGACATTGCGACAGTTACTCGTGGTTATCAAGAGCCATCGTCAATGCTGATGCGCTATAACGGTGAGCGAGCAATTGGCTTTGGTATCTCAAATGTCACTGGCGGTAATGTGGTTGACATGGGGGATGCGGTAAAAGCTCGAATTGCTGAGTTGGAAGGCCAGCGGCCTCTGGGTATGGAACTGAATGTCATTTCGATGCAGTCAGACTCGGTACGCGCGTCCGTGACCAACTTTATTGATAACCTGATTGCCGCTGTTGCGATTGTATTTGTAGTTCTACTGCTGTTTATGGGGGTACGCTCCGGGGTGATCATCGGTTTTGTCTTGCTGCTAACGGTTGCGGGCACACTATGTATCATGCTGATTGAAGACATTGCCATGCAGCGTATCTCGTTGGGTGCGTTGATCATTGCACTGGGTATGTTGGTGGATAACGCCATTGTGGTGACCGATGGCATATTGGTGCGGTTACAAACTGAACCAGAAGCAGATCGCGATACCATTGTGTCTGAGGTTGTTAATTCGACGAAGTGGCCACTACTGGGTGGTACAGTGGTGGGGATCTGTGCGTTCAGTGCCATTGGTTTGTCACCGTCAGACATGGGGGAATATGCAGGTTCACTGTTCTGGGTGATATTGTATTCTATGTTCTTGAGCTGGGTGTTTGCCGTTACGGTCACCCCAATGCTGTGTTATGACTTCCTGAAAGTGAAGCCGGTGCCTGCCGATCGTAAACCAGGACGCATGGTTACTGCCTATAAAGCGCTACTGAAGTGGGTGCTGGCGCATCGTATCATTAGCACCGCAATGATCTTGGGACTATTGGCGATATCCATGTATGCCATACGTTTTGTGCCACCGGGCTTTATGCCGGAATCACAGCGTGCGCAGTTTGTGGTGGATGTGTATTTACCGCAAGGTTCGGACATTAAGCGCACTGAACAAGTCGTGGCAAGCATCGAGCAAGATGTTAAAGCCAAAGAGGGGATTACCAATATCACCAGCTTTATCGGTGGCGGCGGTCTACGCTTCATGCTGACTTATGCACCGGAAGCGCGTAACCCAAGCTATGGTCAGTTGCTCATCGATATCGACGATTACACCAAAATTGCGCCATTGCTGGTGGAATTGCAGAACGAGCTTGATGCGAAATACCCGGATGCGTCGATCAAAGTATGGAAATTCATGCTAGGTCGCGGGGGCGGTAAGAAAATTGAAGCGGCATTTAAAGGCCCAGACAGTCATGTGTTACGTCAACTTGCTGAGCAGGTGAAAACCATCATGCTCAATAATGACCAGTTGATTGCGGTGCAAGATGACTGGCGTCAGCAAGTGCCAGTGCTACGTCCGGTGTATTCGGCGCAGGAAGCACAACGCTTTGGTTTGACCACGCAAGAGATTAACCAAGCTATCGCTCAGACGTTATCAGGTCGTGGGGTCGGTGTGTACCGTGAAGGTGATGATCTGATCCCGATTGTGGTACGTTCGCCTGAAAGTGAACGTGATCATCAGCGGGCGATTGAAAATACCGAAGTGTACAGTCATACCGTGGGTGGGTTTATTCCGGTCAGCCAGCTAGTTAACTCTGTTGATGTGGTTTGGCAGGATGCGATCTTACGTCGTATCAACCGAGTACCGACTATCATGGTACAAGCAGATCCGGCGCCGGGTGAGCTAACCGCTGATGCGTTTAACAGTGTACGCAGCCAAGTGGAAGCGATTGAACTGCCGCCGGGTTATGAGCTGATTTGGTACGGTGAATTCAAAGCATCGAAAGACGCCAATGAAGGTCTGGTGATTTCAGCACCTTACGGGTTTGCAGCGATGATTCTATCGGTGATCTTTATGTTTAACGCCATCCGCCAGCCGCTGGTTATCTGGTTGACGGCACCGTTGGCGATTATTGGTGTGACGGTTGGCTTGATCATCTTCCAGACGCCGTTTGAGTTTATGGCGATCCTTGGCTTCCTGAGCCTTATCGGGATGATGGTGAAAAATGCTATCGTACTGGTGGATCAGGCGGATGTGGAGATCAAACAAGGGAAAACGCCTTATGACGGGATTATCGAAGCGGCATTAAGTCGTGCTCGTCCGGTTTTGTTGGGCGCATTTACGACCATTTTGGGTGTAGCACCGCTCTTAATTGATCCATTCTTTAAGAGTATGGCGGTCACTATTATGTTTGGTTTGTTGTTTGCGACTATCTTAACCTTGGTCGTGATCCCGCTGTTCTACGCCATGTTCTTCCGGGTGAAGGTTGAAACGGCATATGTAGAGAGTCCGGCAAGTTAAAAGAAAAAATGAATTAAAAAAGGAGCTTCGGCTCCTTTTTTGTCTTTAGCCAATACGTGTATTGGTTTTCATTTAATGATCTGAATTAAACAAATCCCACTCTTTTTGCACAGTAATCATAGGGTTTGATACCATAAAAAACAGGTGTTGAAACTGGAAAATGGTTGTCTGGCTCATGCAATATATACTCTTCTCATTACTACTTGGTGTGGCAGTTGCAGGGCTTCTTTGGTATGCCTATCAAGCTCGAAAATGTAGCTCTCGACAGGTATGGGGGATCAGCATTGCGGTTTGTCTTTTCTCGCTATTTGCCTATGGTTGGCTGGGGACGCCGATTGCTAGTGAAATGAGCAGCATAAAAGCAGAGTTAGATACCAGTGATACCACTGACGTGGTTATGGATGAGTTGGGCTCACAGGCTACGCCATTACAAATACGTATTGATAATTTGCAAAACCAATTACGCAAAGATACTCAAAATGGTGAATTATGGTATGCCCTTGGTAATGCCTACATGTATGAGAACGCGTTTGATAAAGCGCAAATTGCTTTCTCATATGCCTTACGGTTAGCTCCAGAACCTCAGACTAATATCTATACCGCGTTAGCAACATCCAGTTATTATCAGCAAGGCCAGCGTTTTACCCCTGAAAGCCAAGCTTGGCTGGAGAAAGCATTACAGTTAGATGCTGATAATATTTCAGCGCTTATGCTGCTGGCATCAGATTATTTTCTGACGGCGCATTATCAAAAAGCCATCGATACCTGGCAGAGAGCACTTGATACCGAACGCAGTGATTTAGATCGCGTTGCCATTATTAATGCTATTAATCAGGCAAAAGGGCTGCTGTAATCTTTCCATGATATTCATGCTTTTGAATTAGCTATGGGTGCCAGTTTTCGTTATTTGATTTGCTTGTTTAATCTGTAAGATTTTTTGTCTGTAATCAACCATGTTGATGGAGTGAACTATAAACAATAAGAAATTATCGTAAAACGATAAGTTTTTATTGTATTACGTTATGATTATCAGGTAGTATCACGCTATCAACTTAATATGAGAAATCAACATGGATAATCTACAAAGTATTCGAACGCTTAGTAATCGTTTATTAATTGGCTTATGGGCAGTACTTATCATTAACCCTATATTTACCGCTACGATGTGGTTTAGTAGTGTTTATACGCCTAATAATGAGTTTTTCTATTCTGACTTCTCATTTCCTGTTGAGCTTCCTTTAAGTACAGGCCATGCTATTGTGGGTTATTTGGTCATTAATTTAACTGTAATTGTTGCGTCATTGATTACTTGGCAATTGATTAAATTATTTCAGCTATACAGTCAGGGAGAGATTTTCACCCTTAATAATATTAATCATTACAGAGCTATTGGTAATCTAATGATTCTTTACGTCTTGGTTGGTTGTTTAGATGGGCTATTATTAGGGCCTGCGCTAACCTATGGTCAGGAAGAAATGAGTTTTTGTTTTGATATCGCAGACAGTGATATCGCATTGTTGGTTTCTGGGGCTATTATCCGCTTAATTGCCAAAGTCATGACTGAGGCCAAAGGGCTTTATGACGAACAGTCTTTAACGATTTAGAGTATTAATATGCCTATAATAATTAATTTAGATATCATGCTCGCAAAAAGGAAAATGCGCTCAAATGAGCTCGCTGCACTGATTGGTATTACTGAGCAAAATCTATCCGTGTTAAAACGAGGAAGGGCAAAAGCAATTAAATTGCAAACTCTTGATAGTATTTGCCATCATTTACAATGTCAGCCCGGAGACATCCTTGAGTATGTCTCTGAAATTCATAGTGATAATGACTAAAAATAAAATGCCCAGCGTGTATTTACAGCGCTGGGGCATTAATGATGGCTCCCACATTTTTGTTCATTCCTGATCTGTGCCATGCATCCTATGTGCTCCCTCGCATTCTATTGTCTGTGTGCTGGGTATGTTTAATTTACGTTTTCTTCTGCTTGCCAGCCTCAACGAACAAGATAAATACCACGGTAATAATTGGCATGTGTCCGACTAACTCCTCTTTGCCTGAAAGCATAAAAGTGATTGCAAAAATAGTGAGCAGCAAAGCATAAATGATCCGGTTTGCAAGGTTGGCGATAAGTAAAATGCCAATGATTGCTTCACTGATTCCGACAAAGAAGACAAAGTGAAGATTACTAATTTGGGGAAGATGAAGCAGTGGGAAGAAGTTGTAATAGTCATTTTGATTGACGAATTCTAACGCCATACCCGGCAACATCAATTTATTGTGGATCCCTAACTCCAGTAGTTGCAGTCCTAATCCGATACGGATGAGCTGCACGGCTATATTCCGCCATTGATCTTTGTCTTGTTGCCATAATTGGCATAATTGAAAGTCATTTTTGTTTAGGCTAGGACCGATAAAAAATAACGCAAGTCCAAGAAAGAGAAACTCAAAAAGGTAGTCAAGTGCGATAAAAAATGGGAAAAAGACTAACAAAGCCAGTGATGTGGCTGCGATTGCAATCCCTGTCAGGCTGACAGAAACAGCCATAAGCACGATAGCTGATGCTTGAACAATGACGCCATACAACGCCAGTTGTGGTGATAAGTAGAGGTTTGGGGCAAGAAACTCTCCCTGCAACAGGTTGACCGCAAAGTAAATATTTACGATAAACACTAACAGATACCACATCCAAGGGTGAGAGGTCACAATGGGTCGAGTCAATCCTGTTTTGACTTTGCTTGGCAAGATCGGAGCATAAGAGAGCATCGTAGCGATAAAAAATAACCCGAGTGTGGTCACTGCGATGATCAGTGCAATGTTATCTGAGGGGAGACGTATGTCAGGGTTTGTCCCATCAGCGATAAACCACCTGACATGCGCATAACTGGATTGACTAAAGCCCATAGCCACCAGAGTGATAATGATGTAGAGCCATTGTTGGTAATGAACCAGATGTATCCTTTTCATATATTGTCCCCCGAATGTGGCTATTTTGCTGAGTTGTTTATCTCTTCACCGGTCAACGTTAAGAGAAAAGCGCTAAGTTGGTTGATTTGATAAGGTAATAATTTCAAAGCGACTAAATCGGTATGTGTGCCAGACGGCGTCGCTGCACGGTTGTAATAGCGGAGTACTTCTTTAAGCGTGTTAAATTGCCCAGCATGCATATAAGGGGCGGTGTGGGCAATATTCCTCAGGCTGGGTACTTTCGTTGCCCCCTTCAGCTCATCAGTCCCTCGTTTACTGAAAAGCAATTCTTTACACTGTGCCGAATCACTATTGCTATAGCGGCCCAAGCAATTAAAGGGATCGTCATGAGCATATTCAATACCGGCAAAATGTCCTTGTAATGCGGCGGGATGAGGGGAGGGAACCGTGGTGACATGAAAGCCGCCATTTGTTAACAGAGGGCCATTGTGGCAACGCAGGCACTTGGTTTGTTCACTAATAAATAGCTTCAGTCCTGCTATCTCATCGACATTTAATATGGCGTGTTCAGCACTTATTTCATTTTCGGGTGCTACGAAAAGTTGATCGAGATAACGGTCAAAGCGAGCCGCTTTAGGCCATAAGGTGGCTTGATATGCGGCAAGTGATTTACCTATGTTGGCAAAAACACGGTTTATACTGATTTGAATGTTGGGGGCTAGCTGTTGCCAGTTCAGTTGTTCTTTGGGTTCGCGGCTATTGGGCGAGGCTTGACTCGGTAAATTCTGCTGAGTAAGCGACCGTGGAATGTCACCAAATACTGATTGGTAAAGCTGGGGGTATCGACGAAGTACGTATTGAACATATTGGGTTCGAGTACCACCGTGTTCAAGGTGGTTTTCTAATGGTTTTAGTGCTTGTGCCCAAAGACTATCCGCACTGCCATCAAGCATATACCAGTTGAAATGCGCCGTCCCCAAGAGTGACGGGACTTGTTTGTCGAGGGTGATTTCACTGTCGTGTGGCAGGGTAAAATAGTTCCCGGGTTGGTGGCAGGTAGCACAAGCAATTTGTTTTGAGCGACTGAGCTCAGTATCAAAAAAAAGTAACTTACCCAGCTTGGCGGCTTGGGGATTATGTAGAAAGGCATTAGAGGGATCATGCACCTCCCATTGTGAGGGAAGACGTAAGCTGTTAAGTATAGCTAATTCTTTATTTGTCCAAGTGATATTCTCAGCCTTGAATATAAATAAGAAGTAATAGGCAGAGATGATAAAAATAACCACAAGTAGGACTAATGCTTTATTTTGCGTTTTCATGATCTAGATCAAGCTCAATTAATATATTAAGGGGTGGCGTTAATTTCAAATTGATTAATTCGATTTCCCATCTACCCGTCATGTTAAATTTTAAACCATCAATAATATATTCTCCTGGCATCGCTTCTTGAATGAGTTTTGGCTGCGTCGGAAAACCGTGTTGATGAGTTGGCATTCCACCATTAACCTCAAAACTCAAACCTTGTACTGGCGCCCCGGTGTTATCTTTTATGGTGATGCTCCAAGATTGTATTTTGTTTAATTTAATTGATTTTTCAATTGGTTGAGCTGTTATCTTATAATGTTCTGATAGTGAGGTAAGCGGTAATGAAGATGAAGCCCACGAGGGATATCTTATTAATGAGACAAATAGAATAACGATATATTTATAATACATACCCAGCCAATATTATTATAATTGTTATTTCAGTGTTGTATTTAAAGGATTGGTCGTCAAGTAAGACACTCAATAAGTTCATGTCATTACAATATTAAAGACGGTTTATATAGTTATAGGATAGTCTTTTACTCAGCCTGTACTATGAGGAAGGTGAGTATTGTTCAATAGATAATAAAAAGCCCCAGCATGTATTTACAGCACTGGGGCAATCATAATAAATCTCAATATTTATGAAACGTTAGCGATTATTTATCGTAAGACGCTTCACGGGCTTTTGCCTGTTTATCCCATTGTGGTACGACGGTTTCTAGGAAATCGTCTTTTTCAGCATTCATCTTGTCCATATCCATACCCAATGCTTGCTGTGCTTTTTCTTTGGTTGAAATGTCAGGGATTTGAACTTCTTCAGTGATGCCTTTGGTTGCGAGTAAGCGAACGACCTTGGTTCGGGCATCGGTTGCTTTGTCCAGCGACGTTCCAAGTACGCGTAGTGCGACCTCAGGGGCATGCATATGCACACCGTGAGAAGCAATGGCATAGTCCCAACGCCATTGAGCATGACGGATATCAGTGAGGATAGGCTTCATCTCTTCATCGGTCGCACCCGCAGCCCAAGCCGCTTTTGCTTCAAAGTGAGCGGCAACAATTTGCTTCTCAGCACGTAGTTTCATTTCAGTTACTTGTGCTTTACGCGTTGAGACTATGCCTTGTAGGGTCGCTTTGTCCTGAGTGTGACAGTTTGCACAGGTATCTTCGAAGCGGTCAAATGGATTACCAACTTTATGGTCAGTGAAGACTTTACCGTCTTCATTTTGGACTTTTGGCATGTGGCAATCGATGCACGTGACATTGTTCTTTCCGTGCATGCCGTCACGCCAAGTTTCATACCCAGGGTGTTGCGCTTTTAGCATCGGAGCTTTAGACACGGCATGGGTCCAGTCTTTGAAACCGATATCATCGTAGTAGACTTCCATTTCATCAACGGTGGTGCCTTTATCCCAAGGGAATTTTACGGCTTTGGTTGGACCGGTGAAGTAGTATTCAACATGGCACTGACCACAGACTTGGGCTTGTTGATCAAGGCGAGATTGATCTTCAAACTTCATATCGATGGCTTCCATCGCGCGCTCAACATAAGGACGAGACAGGGTGAGGGCGGGTTTACCTTGCTTGAAGTCTTCACTGCCAGTGTCATGGCAGTCAGCACAGCCGATAGGATTGTTAATTTCAGATCCTAAACGCGCCCACTTGCCTTCAAAGTAGCCATCTTCGCCGCGTTCATTAATTACACGGGCAACATCGGGACTTTTACAGCTCCAACAAGCCATTGGCATCGGGCCTGAATTGGCATCTTTTGGACCGCCAGTACGTAAGGTTTCGCGTACATCCGTGACCGCGTAGAAGTGACCTCGGGCTTTGTTATAGTCTTTGGCAAAACCATATCCGGCCCAGAGAATGACCATGTTAGGGTCTTCTGCTAATGCGTCTTCGATTTTTTCACTATTTTGAGTGGCTTCCCAGGTTTTATATTGGTCAGCATGATCCTTCGCAAACGTTGAGTTACGTGCTTCAATCGGGGTTGTTTCATTAGTGTCAGACGCCGCAGACGCATTCGCTGAAAGGCATATTGCAGACAGTAATGCTGCAACGGCGGCAGTATTTCTCGTCCATTTCATACTCACTGTGTGTACTCCATAATTTTTCTTTATAAATAGAGCCAAGCGTTGTGAATGCAGCTATTTGATACAAGAGAATTGGAGTTCTTATTTAGAATATCAGAATGATAACAATGAGTTTAAAAAGGATTTTATTTATTGTTTTAGATCAAAATAGAAATGCTGATAACGGGAGCAAGGTTAATGTTTTAACATGTTACCCCTTTTGGGGTATTTACATCAATTGTGATAAATAACGTGATGCTTGATTTTTGTTTTTATAAAACAACACGTTATGATAGTTATTTAATTTGATCTAAATCAGAAAAACGTCTCGGTAACAATATTTTATCGTATATTTGCAATTTAGTTCATGTATTCACATCTTGAAATATTGTTTAATAATCATGTTGAGCGTTGTGGCTTATGTTGATGCAAATAAGAATTGATTTCAAGTGAGGTTGATAATTATCGCACTTATCATAATTACACTGTCACTATGTTGTGGTGTAGTTAATTTGTATATCAGCACCGGTTACTTTTCAGATTTGAAAAGTAATTATGGAAGATGAAAAGGTGAACAATGGCCACTTATAAAGTAGCCCTAAATAGCGTGGTAACCCTGTTTGTTGCTATGTGTATTTGGGGTTTCTCAATAAATGTTGCCGCAGACTCTCAGCCCGCAGAAGCCACATCAGTTAGTTCTTCTGTTTCCAGCCAGGAGTTGGGTCGACATGTAGTTGAATTCAATCGGGATCGCGATTACGCCTGTACGCAATGCCACAAAGATGAAAAAGACACCCTCAAGGGCGCGCATAGCGACGCCATTCATGCACAAACCAACCGTAATATAACCTGCGTGGATTGCCACAGTAATGTGGGTAAAGATCACCGTGATGGTGCGCCTGTCGTGACTAAATTTGCCCCCTCGCAATCTGTCGCGGGTAGCGAAAAAACAGCGGCGGATGTTGCTTGGATCACCCAGCAAAATGAAACCTGTGTTGAGTGTCATGATCCGAAAGATCTCCGTGAGGTGAACTGGATCCATGACGTTCATGCGGTTGATCTCTCTTGCGCCTCTTGCCATACCATCCATCCGCAAACGGATCCGATGAAAGGTATCGATAGAAAGTCGAAGATCAAGCTTTGCGTCGACTGCCACTCAGATCTAAAAAAAGAGAAGTAGGGGGAGAGTATGACGTGTTCAAGACGTAATTTTCTGGCAGGGGCTGGGGCGGTGATCTTCACAACTGGTGTCGCGGCAAGCAATTTGCTCGGAAGGCAGACACTGGCGGCAACCATGGAAGATGGAATTAAGCGCTATGGTATGGTCCATGACGAAACCTTATGCATTGGGTGTACCGCTTGTACCGATGCCTGCCGCGATGTGAATAAAGTGCCGGAAGGGGTCTCTCGGTTAGAGATTGTGCGTAGCGATCCTCAGGGTGAATATCCGAATGTTGACTACAAGTTTACCCGTATCTCTTGTCAGCATTGTGATAATGCCCCTTGTGTGCATGTCTGCCCAACGGGGGCGGCCTATAAGGATCCTGAAACAGGGATTGTGGACGTTAATAATTTCAAATGTGTTGGGTGTGGTTACTGTCTGGCGGCGTGCCCTTATCAAGTACGCTTTGTGAATCCGGAAACCAAATCGGCGGATAAATGTGATTTCTGTAAGAAGACTAACTTGAAAGAAGGTAAGCAGCCTGCGTGTGTAGAATCTTGCCCAACCAAGGCGTTAACCTTTGGTGATCTTAATGATCCTCATAGTGAAATTAGTCAGCTGATTAAGCAAAAGCCGGTCTATCGCCAAAAAGTGGACTTAGGCACTCAGCCTAAGCTGTACAAGGTGCCACATGGAAAAGGGGAGATAGAAGGATGAGTATGACATTTGCAGATGCCTTTTATTTTGATTCATTAGTTTGGGATTGGATCATTGCGGTTTACTTATTTCTGGCAGGCATGTCAGCAGGGGCTGTGATGATTGCAATTTATTTGAAACGTAAGGTGATTGAGGGTTATCCCGCCAGTAATGGCATCATCAAGGCCACCGCGATACTGGCTCCGTTCGGTATCATCGCGGGTTTGCTGATATTGATCTTCCACCTCACTAAACCGTTGTCGTTTTGGAAAATCATGATTTTCTATAATCCGACGTCAGTGATGTCGATGGGGGTAATACTCTTTCAGGTATATCTGATCGTCCTGTTCGCCTGGATTGCCATCATCTACAAAAATGAGTTACTGAATGTGCTGGGTAATCGTTTACCGATTGTTGGTAAGGTTATGGCGGTTATTTCACGGTTTGAAAATGCAATTGAACTGTTTCTTGGGTTCTTGGCTTTGGTACTGGCTGCCTATACCGGTTTTCTGTTGTCTGCGTTACAGACCTACCCATTGTTGAATAATCCGGTTCTGCCTATCCTGTTTTTGTTCTCCAGTTTGTCCTCTGGCGCAGCAGCGTGTCTGTTGTTTGGCGTTACGGTGTTCAAAGAATCAGCGCATAGCGCCAGTGTTCGCTGGATCCATCGGTTTGAACGGCCTGTTGTGATGTTTGAGTTGTTTGTTATTTTTGCGCTATTCACTGGTTTGTATTTTGGTGGTGGGCAGAGCCAAGCGGCGGCAATGGCAGCGATTGGTGGTGGCTTTTGGGCGAGCTGGTTTTGGTATGGTGTGATTGGTATGGGTATGCTGCTACCGCTTGGTTTAAATGCTGTGAGTCCTGCAGGAGTACGCCATAACATCGCCTTTATCATGTTAGTCACGACGGTAAGCTTGATAGGGGTATTGATGCTGCGAACCTTTATTTTGTATGCCGGTCAGATCACAACGTTGTAGAAAAAAAGAGTGTCACAGCACAAGCTGTGACACTCTGCACAAGGAATTTAAATGCTCCCAGAAGTTGGACATTTCGCATTAATTTTAGGGATGGTATTCGCGCTGGGCGGGAGTATTGTGCCCGTTATCGGCTTAGTCAAAAAGGATCCCTATCTTACCGGTTACGCATGGCCATTTAGTTATGGCGCGTTTGTGTTTATCACCTTATCAATCCTGATATTGGGCGCTTGCTTTGCGACGGATGATTTTTCCGTAACTTACATTGCCCATCATTCGAATACACAACTTCCCTTCTTTTTTAAAATTGCAGCAGTGTGGGGTGGCCATGAAGGGTCGTTTTTGTTCTGGCTGTTCTCTCTTGCGGGTTGGGCCGCTTTGGTCGCTTGGGTATGCCGTGATCGGGATGAAGCGTTTATCTCCCGGGTTCTGGTGACGTTATCGTTGCTGGTGTGGATGTTTAGTGTGTTTGTATTGCTGACATCGAACCCTTTTGAACGGTTATTTCCTATTCCGTTTGAAGGGCGAGATCTTAATCCGATGTTGCAAGATATCGGGCTGATATTTCATCCTCCGATGCTGTATCTGGGCTATGTGGGGTTTGCCGTTAGCTTTGCGTTTGCCATTGCAGCATTAACGGGTGAGCAGGCTGAAGAATCATGGGCAAAATGGAGTCGACCTTGGACAGTGGCGGCATGGGTGTTTCTGACTGGCGGAATTGGATTAGGATCATGGTGGGCCTATTACGAATTAGGTTGGGGGGGCTGGTGGTTTTGGGACCCGGTTGAAAATGCCTCTTTGATGCCTTGGCTGACAGGGACTGCACTATTGCATTCGTTAATGATCACCGAGCAAAAGAAAGCATTGATGGGCTGGAGTCTGTTGCTGGCGATTTTTACTTTTTCACTTAGCTTATTAGGCACGTTTATTGTGCGCTCAGGGGTGCTAACGTCAGTTCATGCTTTCGCCGTTGATCCGACTAGAGGGGTTGCTCTGTTGAGTATTCTTGCTCTGATTTTGACGGTAGCGTTAGGACTATTTGCCTTGCATGCCGGACGGTATATTGTGCCTGCAAAATTTGGATTTTTGTCCAAACAAGCCATGTTTATGATTGGCAACAGTTTGCTGACTGTCGCAACATTAACGGTATTGTTGGGGACATTCTATCCCTTGATTTTCCAAGCGTTGGGGTGGGGAAATATTTCGGTCGGTGCGCCGTATTTTAACGCTATGTTTATTCCGATGAGCTTTGTGTTGTTTATGTTCATGGGGTTCGGGGTATTGATCCGTTGGCACCGTGTCAGCATTGATGATCTGATCACCCGTGCATTGGCACCTATGTCTATTTCTATCGTATTGGGTGTTGCCTTGTCTGTGATGTTTGACAGAGGGGTTAATCTCACGGTTTGTCTTGCCTTCACAACCGCGCTGTGGATAACGCTGACAGCGTTACAATCGATCTATATGCGGATTGTGGCACGTCGAGCTGGTCGTACTATTTCATTATGGAAACCGACAGCGATGCTACTGGCCCACGCAGGTGTCGCTGTCACTATTATTGGGGCTGCCTTAGTCAGCTTCTATAACGAGGAAATCAGTGACAAGATGGGACCTGGCGATAGTGTGGCGTTAGGGGAGTATCATTTTTCTTATCTGCAAACTGATCTGCTGGTGGGGGCGAACTTTACCGCGGAGCAGGCCAATATCATGGTGACGAAAAGCGGGAAAGTTATTGCCATTGTTACACCGCAACGTCGTCATTATACGGTCCGTACGATGAATATGAGCGAGCCCGGTATTGCGTGGTTCTGGGATGGTGATATTTATATCACGCTGGGTGAGAAATTGAGTCGTACAGATTACGCGATGCGCATCCAGTATAAACCGTATGTGCGGTGGATCTGGTTCGGTGGCGTGTTAATGATGTTGGGTGGGGCAATGGCTTTAGTGACAGTGCGACGACAGCGACAGCCACATAGCGCGTTACCACCGATCGAAAGTATTCCCGTCAAAACAGTTTCTGTTGAATTGAATAAGTAGTGGTGAAGATGAGATTGAGAATACACCAACGATTATTGCCACTGTTGATCACTAGCGTGCTGCTGGGGATGATTGCGTTGGCGATGCTGAAGCACAACGCTGGATCAGGATCGGGTTCTGGCGTACCAACTCTGGCCAATAAGCCTATGCCAGAATTTAGGTTGGATCAATTGGATGGTCAGGAAGTGGCTGATCAGTCATTGTTTATGGGTGATCTGACTCTGCTGAATGTATGGGCGTCTTGGTGCGGTATTTGTAAGAGTGAACATGGCCTCTTAATGTCATTGGCTGAGCAAAATGCGATTCGGCTCGTAGGTCTGAATTACCGTGATGATCGGCTTGCAGCAAAGCAAGAATTACAGCGTAGTGGTAATCCATATCAAACGGTTTTGTATGATCCGAAAGGTATACTGGCGATAGATTTGGGCGTTTATGGTACACCGGAAAGTTACTTGGTTGATGGCAATGGAATGATACGTTATCGCTATGTCGGGGCACTGGATGAGCAGGTTTGGCAGCAAGCGTTTCTGCCCGTGCTCCAACGGCTAAAACAGCCAGAATTACAAGGAGAAAGCGATGCATTGTCATCGTATTAAGTACTTAGTGAATATATTGGCTCTAATGATGGTCTGGATGTTATCTTTGCCAACCCGTGCACAAGTTGATCAGGTATTTATCGTGGCTGATACCGAGTTGGTGGAATCGGTAGAAACATTTCAATTTCGCTCTGCGACAGAGCAGCGGAGGGCGATTGAATTATCTCGCCGTTTACGGTGCCCACAATGCCAAAATCAGAACTTGATTGAGTCTAACTCTCCGGTGGCCAAAGATCTGCGGCTGAAGGTTTACCAGATGGTGAACGAAGGTAAACCCGATCCCATTATCATTGAATACATGACATCACGTTTCGGTGATTTTGTCCTGTATAAGCCTAAGCTCAATGTTCAAACGTTAGTGTTATGGGGGGGGCCATTTGTGTTGTTATTTGTATTTGGCATGATAATTATTATGACCATCCGCAGGCAACAGCGTACATCTTCTTCTGTGTGATTTTCTCATTTAAATGAAAGCATTAAAAAGGCCAGCCTAAACAATGCTGGCCTTTTATTTGTAGCTTCAATCTAGTCTCTGCTTCTTGCTTCTTGCTTCTTGCTTCTTGATCCTAGACCCTATGCCGCTTCTGCGCTTAATTTTGTTGATGATCGAAAAGATCGAGCGAGCAAGACCATACTGCAAGGTAAGAACCAGCTGGCGTGAGCGCTATATAGCGGTAGCCAGCTCGTCAGTATGTTATTGAGCGCTGTCGGCATCATATCCAGAATACTTACTGCATCGAGTGTGCCAAAGATAAAGGCTGTGATGATCATTGCGATATAGGTATTGGCATACTTTTTATCGCCCGGATAGAACAGCGCCGCCAGAATCAGGGCGATGGCGACCGGGCAAAGAATTAAGATAGCTGGCAAGCTGAGTGCTAGGATCTGGTTAAGGCCGATATTGGCAATCAGGCAGGTTGCTACAACGACGATAGTTGCACTACGACGAAAAGGTACGTTAAACGTCTGCTGGTAATACTCGGTACAGGCATTAGTTAGACCAACAGTGGTTGTCAGGCATGCCATGATGATAATGGCCGCCAGTAGATATTGACCATAATCGCCAAAAGTATGGGCAACATAGCGACTCAGTAACTCGCCACCATTGGTTGCGCCTGCTGCAATCGGGGAAGATGTCGCACCAACAAAGCCCAGAGCCAAATAACATGCGGCCATCAGTACGGCGTAAATCAGCGCAACTTTTAGGGTGATTTTCGCGACAGCTTTAGCACTGGTCACGCCTTTATTATTGATGTTCTTAATCACAACCCAGCCAAAGCCAACCGCAGCGATAGCATCCATCGTCATATAGCCTTGTACTAGCCCTTGAGTCAGTGCGCCTGTTGCGAAATCTGCCTGTGGAATTTGTGGTGGTGCAAGCGGGGAAATCATTGCTGTGAAGGCTAGTACACAGAGCATTACGATCAGCAGGGGGGTCATAATTTTGCCGATGTAATCGACTAGTTTTCCCGGACGGAAAGCGAGTAAAAGTGTGGCAGCACAGAAAAGGATGGAGAACAAGGTCAGGTGATCATCGGTAACGAAAGGGCTAATACCCATCTCATAAGCTACTGTCACTGCACGAGGCATGCTGAAGGCCGGACCAACTGCGGTTAGAAGAGCAACCCAAATCAGCGTTGCCAGCCCGTTTGGCAGTGGGTTGGTGAGCTGGCTGCTACTGCTCAAGCGGCCGAAAACGATCAAGGTTAACGCTGGAAGACCCACTGCGGTGATCAAGAACCCAGCCATTGCCGGTAGAAGCTGGCTACCTGCTTCCAGTCCGAGGAATGGTGGAAAAATGATGTTGCCAGCACCGAGGAACATGGCAAAAGTCATGAGCCCGATGGCAAGTATGTCGTTTGTTTTCATTGAACGGATCCTGTTTACATACCAAAAACATATTAGTTTGGTATTGGCTATTTGGACCGTCAGTTTGCTGGGAGGAAAAGAATAAAGATGAGTCATTCTCCGTCAGCATGGCTGACGGAAAAGGCCGTCAGCCTAGATAACGATGACTAGGACGACGACAGAAACAATTGAAAGTGTTGCACGCAACATCGTGCGCTTGGAGGTTTCCAAGAACGATTCAGTGATCTGAGCGATGTTTAATAGGGTTGAATACATAGTGTGTAGTCACTTAATTACGGGCAACGCAAACAACATATAAGTAATTACGCTATCTGTAAATACCGAATGGGTATTTTTAGTCACTTATTATTCTAGAGACGAGGAAAGAATGTTGCGGAGGAGTAGCATGTCTTGCGCAGAATATAGCCCTCTACAGTGCAATTACAGTAGCACTGTAGAGGAGTTGATCATTGTCGGAGTGTTACTTGATGTTTGATGCTTTTCCATCGAGGTTAGCAAGATGAACAAGGTCTTGTTGATCATCTTCAGTTTGTCGGCTTAACCATTTACTGACTGCTATCGTGGCAAACACAGGAAGTAACCAACTGGCATGAGCCGCAAATAGTGGGACATGTTTTGCCAGCGGAGCTGACAGCGTTCCAGGTAATAAATCCAGAATATTCAGGGCATCCAAGCTGCCGAAAGCGAGGGCGATGGCCATAATGACGAGATAAACCGGGAAATAACGTTTGGTTGTGGGTAGGAAAAGGGCGGAGAGCACGAGCGCAATGGCGATAGGGCATAAAACGAGTATCGCGGGCAGGCTGATCGCCAGGATATGATCCAATCCGAAGTTGGCGATGACACCAGTCATTGTTGTGACGATAGCCGCCGTAAACGCAAATGGGGCCCGAAAGGTTTGCTGATAGTATTCAGCACATGCATTGGTTAGTCCGACGGTGGTAGTCAGGCATGCCATGATGATGATGGCACCTAGCAGATATTGGCCTAGTGGACCGAAAACAGCCGCAACGTAGCGAGTGAGGATCTCCCCACCATTTGTTGCACCTTCAGCAATGGATGCAGAAGTAGCACCGACATAGGCCATCGCTAAATAACAGGCTGACATTAGCACGGCATAAATTATTGTCACCTTGACCGTGGCCGTAAAGACATCACGGGATGATGAGCAACCGGTATCGCGGATCGCTTTGATGATCACCCAACCGAATCCGACTGCTGCGATAGCATCCATGGTCATGTAACCCTGGATCAAGCCACTGGTGGTCGCTTGGTGCTGATAGTCACCAATGGGAGCTTCGAGTAAACCCAGCGGGGTAATGATTGCCGCTAATCCCAATGCAGCCAGCATGAAGACCAATAATGGCGTCATGATTTTGCCAATGTAGTCGACCAGTTTGCCTTGTTGGAAAGCGAGTAATAAGGTTGCTCCAACGAAAAAGATAGAGAACAGCATCAGGTGATCGCCAGAGAAGAAGGGCTTTATGCCCATTTCATAAGCGACGGTAACAGCGCGAGGCATGCCGAATGCTGGTCCGATTGCCGTAAAAAGTAATACCCAGAATGTAACAGCAAGAGGCTTGGGCAGGGCTTGAGTTAATTGTCCACTGTCACTCAATCGTCCCAGTACAATCAGAGTAAGTGCTGGCAGTCCAACAGCGGTTAGTAAAAAACCCAGCATAGCTGGAAGGTAATGCGTGCCCGCTTCAAGGCCAAGCAAAGGTGGAAAAATGATATTTCCTGCCCCTAAGAACATGGCAAATGTCATTAGGCCAATGGCTAGTATGTTGTGTTTTTTCAATGGACAAGTCCTCGTGCTGTTAAGCAACGTTTTTATTATGGACCGTCATATTGGCTGAAGAAAAAGAGGAGAGAAACTCAGCAATTCTTCCATCAGCCAGGCTGACGGAAGAGGCCGCCAGCCTAGTTAATAATCACTAGAATGACAGCAATAATGCCTGATGTTAGGCACGATACAGCACCGAGCATGGCTTTATGTAAAGCAGCAGATTGTCGGGCTGGGAAAAAAGGCATTAATAATATCCTAGTGGTTTATCGTGCAATTAAGCACAACATATAGCTAAAAAATTACAAAGTAAAGCCACTGGCGGTAAAAATATCGCCTGTGGGTATTTGTTTGATGTGAATTGCCTGTCATTTTCATCAAGTTGTTATCGTCATGTCTGGATTTCAGAACATTGTCTTTAAACTGGTATTCTGCCTTTTTTTGAGTGATCTAGGCTGTTAAAGAGTGCGACAAAATATGCTCAGTGAGTCCAATACTCCAAACAGTAAGGGATAATCAATGAATAAGAAGGTCATAACCGTTTTTGCCATTAGCGTGGCTTTATCTGGGATACAAAACACGGTGCTGGCGTCGGGTGGGGGTGAGGTGTTGTCTGATCCCGGTGCAGCAGAAGGAAAACATTTCGATCCTAAAGGTAAGTCGCCGTCAGATCATACGATTAAGCTGCAACAGCAACAGCGAGAATCATTACCATTTGATGATAAACGAGATTTTGATGAGGCAAAAAAAGGATTCATTGCCGCTCCAACCTACAAGCAAATAAAGTCAGAAGACGGTAATGTGGCTTGGGATATGGCGAGTTACGAATGGCTTTTGCAAGATAAAAGTTTTGACAGTATTCATCCGTCGTTGCAGCGTCAGGCTGTGTTAAATATGGCGTATGGTCTGTATGAAGTTGTTCCTGATAAAATCTATCAAATCCGTGGTTTTGATTTGGCCAATATTACCTTTATTAAAGGTAACACGGGCTGGATTATCTTTGATCCATTGACCGCGAAAGAAACAGCGGCAGCCGCTTTAAAATTTGCTAATGAGCAACTAGGTGAACGCCCCGTTGTTGCGGTCGTTTACTCGCATTCTCATGCAGATCATTTCGGGGGGGCCCGCGGAGTCTTGACTGACGAGCAAATTAAATCAGGGAAAGTGAAAATCATTGCTCCAGAAGGATTTATGGAGCATGCAGTCGCAGAAAATGTATACGCTGGTAATGCAATGAATCGCAGACTATTTTTCCAGTATGGCGTGTTGCTGCCTCGCAGTCCATTTGGTCATGTCGATCAGTCTATCGGAAAGAATACGGCGGCAGGCACCACAGGTTTAGTGCCGCCTAATATGTATATAAAACATGATACGGAAACGCACACCATTGATGGTGTAGAGATGATTTTTCAGAACACACCCGGTACCGAAGCTCCAGCAGAAATGAATACCTATTTCCCTGACATGAAAGCGTTTTGGGCGGCTGAAAATATTACTGGCACGGTACATAACATCTACACCTTACGTGGTGCCTTGGTACGTGATGCGCTTGAGTGGTCAAAGCAGATTAATAACGCGTTATATTTGTTTGGACAGGATGCGGAAGTGATGTTTGCCTCTCACAGCTGGCCTCGCTGGGGAAATGCTCGCATTCAGGAGATCATGCGATCACAGCGTGACATTTATGCCAACCTGAATAATGAAGTTTTACACCTCGCCAACCAGGGGGTCACGGTTAATGAGGTGCATAATCAGTATAAACCGCCTAAGAGTCTGCAAGAGCAGTGGTCAGCGCACAGCTATCACGGTTCTGAGGCCCACAACAGCCGCGCGGTGATAAATCGTTATCTAGGATACTGGGATGGCAACCCAGCTACATTGATCCCATTATCACCTCGAGATTCCGCGCCGCTGTATGTTGAGATGATGGGCGGGGCAGATAACATCCTCAAAAAAGGTCAGGAGCTTTATGACAAAGGGGAGTATTTAATGGCCTCTGAAATCTTAAATAAGCTGGTCTATGCTGAGCCTAGTAATCAGAAGGCGAAAGACTTATTAGCTGATGTGTTTGAACAAGTTGGTTTCCAGCAAGAAAGCCCGAGCGTACGGAACAGTTTTCTTGCGGCTGCGTACGAATTACGAAACGGCATACCCACAGGAGCGACACCCAAAACGTCAGGACCTGATGTTATCCGAGCCATGTCAACAACGTTGTGGCTTGATTTTCTCGGGGTGCGGTTAGACAGTGAAAAAGCCGAAGGGACTGAATTTGTGATTAACCTCGTGACACCGGATAACGATGAAAAGTATGCGGTCGAACTGAGTAATTCGACCTTAACAAATATTGAAGGACATTTAGCGCCCAATCCCGATCTTACAATCACGATCGATCGCGCTGATCTTGAGCAAGTGATGATGGGGGCGGTGTCGATGGATGAGCAGATTGATAATGGTAAAGCGAAATTGGAAGGCGATCGTGCTGTAATTAATCAGCTCAAAGGAATGCTCACCAGCTTTACGCCCGACTTTGAGTTGATGCCCGGTACTAAAAATTCAGATTCAACGGCGACAGACGCGAAAGAAGCGACATTTGCCCAACCTGAGTTGGGTAGTACAGAGGGAGGCTAAGCCATGCTAAATGAGGTTGATGTGTACATCGCTTCAGGGCGACATCATCCTGACAAAACAATCGTCTAAAACTAGTCAAAATGCAGGTCTTTGTGGTGATGTAAGGCCTGCATCTTCAATTACGCTTTAATAAACACGAACAAGATTAAGGCGTAAATGTGAAGATTGCATTTTTTGGTGAGTGTATGGTGGAGTTAAGCGGCCAACCACTGCAACGTACCTTTGGTGGAGATACGCTGAATACCGCATTATACCTGTCACGTCTAGGCGAAAGCCGAAACATTACCGTGAGTTATGCGACTGCTTTAGGGGTTGATAATATCAGTCAGGACATGCTTGCGTCTTGGCAGCGAGAAAACATAGAGACCTCAATGGTCCGTTCGCTTGATAATAAGTTACCCGGTATTTATTTAGTTGAAACTGAGCCTAGTGGGGAGCGTCATTTCCACTATTGGCGTAATGACAGTGCCGCAAAATTCTATTTTTCCCTTCCTTCAACGCCATTGGAGCGAGCAATTGAGCATCATGACTTTGATGCACTATATATCAGTGGGATAAGTTTGGCGATTTTGGCGGAGGATGCCAAAGCCATTTTGATCACTTTACTTGAAAAGCACAAGGGTAGAGGTGGAAAAGTACTGTTTGATAATAATTTCCGTCCACAGATCTGGACATCAAAGCAAGCTCAATACTGGTATAGCCAAGTGCTCCCCTTTGTTGATATTGCTTTAATTAGTGAGGCTGATGATCACCGCATTTGGGGGGAGGGGGATATTGTACAGCGATGCAAGGCGTTTGGATGTGGCGAAGTAGTGATTAAACGTGGAAGCGAACCTTGCCTTGTGGTCACAAACCTTCAGTCAGGCAGTTCAAATGTTTACCATGTCAGTGCGAATAAGGTTGCAAAGGTCGTTGATACTTGTGCTGCCGGGGATTCATTTGCTGCTGGGTATCTGGCTGCTCGTTTGAGTGGCGGTAGTGCAATGGTATCAGCGGAGTTGGGTCATCAGTTAGCTGCGATTGTCATTCAATACCCTGGAGCCATTATTCCATCTGAAGCAATGTATGAATTGTCGGCTGGTCTCGGTGATAACCACAAATAATGAATTGCTTGTTTTTAGGATATAGTCAACTAGCGAGAGGTTGAATTGCATACTCTTATTGATATTCAGTACAAATATCAGGCGATTGGATTTTTTTGTATAAATTATTTGTTGACTCAAGGCGTGCTTTACGTAGAATGCAACCCATACCGCAGCGGCACTGCTCGTTAGGTATAGAAGGCGCGTTGGCAGAGTGGCTATGCAGCGGATTGCAAATCCGTGTACCTCGGTTCGACTCCGGGACGCGCCTCCATTGCGACACTAGCTCAGTTGGTAGAGCGCAACCTTGCCAAGGTTGAGGTCACGAGTTCGAACCTCGTGTGTCGCTCCAAATAAATTGCGATATGGCTTTTAGCGGTATCAAAGATGGTGTTTAACTTATTCAGTTAGCGCATCGCAATACAGAATTGCGTGCCCTGGTGGTGAAATTGGTAGACACAAGGGATTTAAAATCCCTCGACGTTCGCGTTGTGCCGGTTCAAGTCCGGCCCGGGGCACCATCTCATTAGAAAGGCTTACCGAAAGGTAAGCCTTTTTTCTTGTCTGCTATTTTTATTTTTGTATTCTTTCGCACCTCGCACCTCGCACCTCGCACCTCGCACCTCGCACCTCAGTTCTAATCCATATCACTTTTCAAATTCAGTGAAAAAATATTCTCGGCGTTTTGTATTTTGAGGTAACGTGGGTATATCGATTTAATCAGTGCACAAGGATGAGCGATGAAGCTGAACTGCGATATGGGAGAGAGTTTTGGCTGCTGGAAGATGGGGAATGATGCGGCAGTAATGCCATGGGTAGACATGGCTAATATTGCCTGTGGTTTTCATGCGTCTGATCCAGACAATATGACTGCGACCATCAAACTGGCGATAATGCATAAGGTCGAGATTGGTGCTCATCCCGGCTATGACGATAAGCTGGGCTTTGGTCGTCGCACGATAGCACATACTTCTGTGGCTATTACATCTTTAGTGGCTTATCAGGTGGGCGCGCTGGAGGCGCTTTGTCAGCTACAGGGTGCATCAGTCAATTATGTGAAGCCTCATGGCGCGCTATATAACGATATGATGGCGGATACTGATATTTTCTGTGCGATATTAGCGGCTGTTGCTGGGCTGAATCAACATCGTGCGACACCATTGAAGTTGATGATTTTAGCGCGGGGGAGTAACCAGCATTATCAGCAGTTGGCAATGGCAATGCACGTGGAATTGCTCTATGAAGCCTTTGCTGATCGGGCCTATGATGACAGTGGAATGCTGGTGGCGCGGCATGTGGCAGGTGCGGTTTACCATGATAGTCAGCAAATTCGAGCTCAGGTCGCTAAACTCGCTCAAGGGGGCGTAATGACCGTAACGGGAAAGCAATTAGCTTTACAGGTCGATACGGTATGTGTACACGGCGATAATGACGAGTCGATAGCGACGGTAAAGGCCCTGTATGAGGATCTTCATCCATGATCCAGATCCTGCCAATTTCAGAAACGAATGTGATGATTTATTTGGGTGATCAGATAGATGTGTCTCTGACGCAGGTCATCAGCGCCTGGGTTGAACAGCTTCATCAACTCGCTCATCCAGCCATTATAGAAGTGATCCCTTCCTATACATCAATCTTGATCCAGTACCAGCCACGCATGATCTCTTTTGCTGAATTGACAGGTATATTGCGCGATCTTGATGCGCATTTAGATGACATCAAATTATCAGGCAGTCAGCAGAGTGAAACTAAACACATTATTCTGCCTGTGTATTACGGGGTAGATGTTGGACCGGATTTACTGCCTCTAGCGCGCAGTAAGGGATTAACCGTAGAGCAGGTGATTAAGTTACATAGCCAGAAAACCTATACAGTGAGTGCCATTGGTTTTGCGCCCGGTTTTGCTTTTTTGGCAGCCGTTGATGAGGCAATTGCGATGCCTCGTCATCGAGAACCACGTGCTTTGATCCCGGCAGGAAGTGTTGGTATTGCAAATCAACAAACGGCGGTTTATCCATCCGCTTCACCCGGTGGATGGCAGATCATAGGTAATTGTCCCCTTGCGTTATTTTCACCTGATATGATGCCGATGACGCCTTTTAGTGTGGGTGATACGGTTACTTTTACGCCTATCTCACAAGCGCAGTTTGTCCAGCAAGGAGGTGAGTTATGCCCGAGTTGGAAGTGATCCATCCAGGAATGCAGTGTTTGATCCAAGATATCGGGCGCTATGGTGCTGCAGAGCAAGGATTGAGTCAGGGCGGTGCTGTTGATCTGCACGCCCATTGCTGGGCAAATTATTTAGTCGGGAATGATCCCAATAGTCCGACCATCGAAATTACCTTGGGTCAGGCACAATTTCGAGCAACGGATGACTGCTTAGTGGTGCTGACAGGGGCCGATATGCATCCGACACTAGCCGGAACGCCGGTGCCTAACTGGCACAGTTTTGTTATGAATAAAGGGGAGTGCCTTAAACTCGGCATAGCCCGTCATGGTTTACGTGCTTACCTTGCGGTTCGGGGTGGTTTTGACGTGCCAAGCGTATTGGGGAGTTGTTCAGCAGTACTTCGTAATAAGATCGGCGGGTTAGTTCCGGGGCTGCCGCTAACCCATAATGACAGGATTATAATCAATCACCATGAGGTGATTCCTCTCGATGAACTGGAAGGGCGTCAGGCCGCTGCTCGATTTGTTCCAGACTATTCGCTACCGATCACCTTGAGGGTGATCGAATCTTATCAAAAAGCGATGTTTCAATCGGTTGAAAAAAAACGCTTCTACACCAGCAACTATACTGTTAGTCAAGACGTTGATCGGATGGGCTATCGGTTGGTAGGCCCAGCGGTTAGTGCCGATGTTGATGGTATTATTTCTGAAGGTATTGCCTTAGGGGCGATTCAGTTTCCACCTAATGGCCAACCGATTGTGTTACTTAATGATCGACAGACATTGGGGGGATATCCAAAGTTGGGATGTGTCGCGCGGGTCGATCTCCCTCGGTTAGCACAGGCAAGACCAGGGGATGTTGTCGAGTTTCGTTGTGGTGATTTAGCCGTATTGACTGAAGAGTGGCAGCGTTTTTCACGGTTTTTTGGCTTATCGATTTAATCATTCTTAACACGTAAAAGCGCAGGATTTGTAGGCAGGGATTATTATGTATATTTTTGGTTATGGCAGTTTGATAAATCGTCACTCTCGTACCTTAACAGGACAAACACAGGAAGCCATTCCGGCGACAGTAAGTGGATTACAGCGTCATTGGGGTAAAGTTGAAGGTAATTATCCCATCTCCCCGTTGGTTGCTGCTGTCGGGGAAGGGATGTGTAATGGGGTATTGGTTAGCGTGGATAAATCGGCACTGGCACAGTTTGATCAGCGTGAACGAGGCTACAATCGTATTGAGTTAGATCCGATGCAATTTGAGACTCCTCATCTATTTGATACCAATCAACCAATATGGGTTTATACCAAGTCACTACCAGAGCCCCCATGCATGATAAAACCAATAATGCAGACTTATGTTGACACGGTTTTATGTGGATGTTTGTCGATTTCGGATGATTTCGCTAAGACTTTCATTGATACCACTCAGGGGTGGCATCATCCATTAGAAAATGATCGGCATCAGCCAAAATATGGGAATTTTGCTGGCGTGCGCAATGAGCATATTGCGCATATAGACAGATTGCTAACGACAGTGAGGACGACCTGCCATTAAGCATGGATATTTAAGGTAGCTTGGGTATAAACAGGCCGCTAAGGGTGTTGTTATAAATTAAGCGCGACAGTACATATTATTTGTTTATTAAGCAGTGTTGCTTTAAGGTCGAGAATGTTACGTTTATAAGTCGCTTTGACGAGTTGGTAATCAATGTCGGGTGAGAACCACATAACCAGTTTTCGATCTTTCTTTCTTATCTGTTCAACTTTGAATGCGGTGACTTTTCCGAAATTAGAGTTGATAGTCTCTTTACCTATTACTTTGAAATAATAGTGATTAACATCATCTGACCCTTGTAGCTTGTAATCAAAATCTTTCTTTCCTTGAATCAGAGCTAATCGTATATCGCTGCTAATGGCATCGATATCCAATAAGGGAAGAGCCGTACTGGTAAATGACAATTTTTTATTATCGGTAGTAACGGTAGATTGCTTTCCTTCAGCGGTAAACGTTGCATTGGTGGTTTCGGTTATTAAACCATTCACGTGTCGTGTGAATTTTTTGGTGACAAAAGATTGTTGTTCAGGTGACCAGTAAATCATACTTTGCTGTTTAAAAAGAGTTTTTGTTGCAAGTACATTAATCTTGCTGGAGGATAATATGGTGGCATGATTGTTTTTCCAGCGTAGGCTTCGGCTTAATTGGCCTATTTTTATGTTATTGAAAAAGAGTTGATAAATAAACGTTTTGGTACAGTTATTAAGGCCAAGATCAGGGTCAGAGCTTGCGTAAGCGGTAGTGGATAATGTCGCGTAAATAAGAAATAGCAAAGAAAGCACTGCTTGCACATTGATGCCTCATAACGTCATACTGAAAGTATTAAGTTAGCAGTGAGGCCTTGGTTGTGCCACCTTAGAGGGGGGCGAAAATATTTAGCCAGAATAATAGTAGGCAGGATGATATACCCAAGCGACCTCATGCGATCACTTGGGTATAAGGGTTACTTCAACATCCGCTTTAATATTTTACCAGTGGCCGTCATTGGAAGTTCTGTCACAATATCAAGCATGCGAGGGTACTTATAATCGGCCAAGCGTTCTTTACCCCAGTGAATGAGATCTTTTTCTGTCGAGGTTGCATTTTCTTTTAGGATAACAAACGCTTTCGCTTCCTCACCGTAAGTTTTGTGAGGAATCCCGATAACCGCGACCATATGAACATCAGGATGACCCATGAAGGTCTCTTCAATATCACGCGGGTAGATATTAAAGCCTCCGCGAATAATCACCTCTTTTAAGCGATCGACAACGTAAACGTATCCTTCGTCATCCATTCGGACAATGTCACCGGTATGAAGCCAGCCATTCACCACGGTTTTTGCGGTATCATCCGGTTTTTTATAGTAGCCTTTCATTACATTATGGCCACGGATTAAGAGTTCACCTTCTTTACCGCGTGCAACTTCGTTACCGGCATTATCAACCACTTTCATGGTCACGCCGGGCAGCGGTTGTCCAATACTTCCCGGTTTGCGTTCGTACTCTAAGTGATTGAATGCGGCTACTGGTGATGATTCTGATAGACCATAACCTTCAATCACAGGAACATTCAGTTTGGCTTCAAATTGCTTGAGGATTTCAACGGGCATAGATGCGCCACCTGAAATCGCAACTTTTAAGTTTGCAGCGATGTCTTCAATATAATCGCCGCCATGTTTTTCAGCAAAAGCGAGCAGGCCAATAAACATGGTTGGTACCCCCGCGAGGTGGGTTACTTTGTGGGTCTGCATTTGCTGCATCACATTTTTAGGTACGAAACGTGGGATCAGAACCAATGCGCTGCCAGCCAGAATGGATGTATTCATGATCAGTGATTGGCCAAAGGTGTGAAATAGCGGCAATATTGCAATACTGACATCGGTCCCTTTTTGATTCGTCAGTGCCTGACACGCTTGCGCATTACAAAGCATGTTGCTCTGGCTTAATTCTGCGCCTTTTGCTCGTCCGGTTGTTCCAGAAGTGTATAAAATAACGCAGGTATCTTCTGCTCGGCGGTAGACGGCATCAAATTTCTCAAGATCTGATTGAAGCCACTGATTGAAGCGATGTGCGCCTTCAGGTAGTGCGGTGCCAGCGCCGGACTCAATCGTGATGAAGTGCTTGCAGTTTGGTGATTGATTGAAACCCTCCAAACAGTACTCCCCACAGGGTAATGCACTATTACCTTCAAAACTGATCAGAGCGACCGCATCGGCATCATCAAGGTGATAGGCCACTTCTGGGCCTTTTAACATGACGTTGAGTGGCACCGTCACTGCACCGAGTTTTTGAATCGCATAGTAGCCGATAATAAATGCCGGAGTATTTGGACAAGAAATGGCGATTTTGTCGTCAGCTTGAATACCGAGTTCTTTGAGATGGTTGGCCACTTTGTTGACCATGATGTTGAGAGTTTGATAATCGATTTTATCGTCATTGAAAATCAGCGCGGTATCGTGACCTCGAAAGACAGCATTACGCTCAAGGTTAGTTGCTAAGTTATACAAGACAGCGTCCAAAAAGTTTATTCATGATTGCCATCATTTTATACCTAAGTCACTTAAAGGTGTGCGTTGTTGCGCTAATTAATTACATTTCAATTGTTACTTTGCTGGTGGCATCTGTCTGTGGAATCGGATTCTTGCATCGTTATTCCTACGGAGGATGCTTTAGATTGAGAGTTAACGTCATAAATGATAGTTGTTACGTATTTTGAATATAAAAACGAAATTTTTATTACAGCCGTGCTTATTGTAATTCAGAGGGTTACGTGTATGTCTGATTCAACTCTACTGATGAGATAGTCGAGTGTGTAACTAACACATTGATATGATGGCTTTTTAAAGTTGGTGAGCGATAGCTGATGATGATGACAATTTGATGTCAGAAAGTTGACGATTTTCTAGACAACTTCTATTTTTAGTTGGGTTTAACTGACTGAGGTGTGAAAGATGAAGAAAATGAACTCGACATATCGTTTGCAAGTCATTAAAGAGATCGCGACCCGTCGGCGCTTGACATCTCAGGGGGATCTTATGGCCTGTCACATTTCACAGTTGCTTGATGGGAACCATGAAAATAAACCTGTTGTTGAGAAACACTTTACTGGCTGCCACTATGATGACAGTGTCGGAGGATGGGTAAGTAACTTGTGGGATCAGAAAAAGTAGGGTGTATTCCCAAGCTACCTCAATATGCTCGCTGAACCATGTATCTTGAGGTAACTTGGGCATAATCACTGGCGCAATGCGATCGACTCAGGTACATTTCTTATCGTCTTATATTTTTTGGTCGATACATGAATTACGTAGAGTTAGACAGTTATTCACGAAAGTGGATTTTTACCCATGCTTCAATGCCTGTTGAAGAATCAGACTTGGCCTTGATTAAGCCATTTACTCAAGCCCGTTCGGCTCAGATTTGGAATGAGCATATTAGTAGCCAAAGTCCAAGTGCTGATCACTTTGCCAAAGGTGATTGGGCATTTGACGACAAAGCTTGGTCTGAGGCGCATGATTGGCAAGTTGCATGGGATAGTGATGAACCTGAACTTCCCGAGGCGCTGTTGGCTTTCATTGACTGGGAAGATAATACGACAGTTTTCTTCTGCTACGAAAAATACAATGTAATTGAAACTAAATGGGGTGTATTTAAGCGGAACTGGAAGAACTTCTTGTTTTTTGATGACGGCCCTATCCTCATTGGCCGAAAGAAAAAGCAAGCGGTGTGGTTTAGCACTAAAGGAACCTACCAGCTTGGCCACCGTAATTAAGCTTGTGATCGTTGGTCAGACCCCATTGATATTGTGATGTGGGGTCATGTTTAACGAGAGCGATCATTGTCACTGGCTTAGGCGGTTATACATTAATAATCAAAAATTATTTATGTTGGTGTTACTTTGGTTGCTCTTCGTCTTTACGGTTGTATTCGATTATTTGTCCTTTACCAAGCAATTTTGCCTCGTACATTGCTTTGTCAGCTCTACGCAGTATGTCATCAATGTCTTGTTCATCCTTAGCATTGACGTAATAACAGCCAATACTGGCACTCACGGACAATGTTTTATCGTTTATTTTCATTGGTTCGCAGATCCGTTGGAACAATCGCTGACAGGTTTGTTGAACGGTGATGTATTGTTTAACGGTCGAAAGTAAAATAACAAATTCATCACCCGCTAAGCGGGAAACCATGTCACTGTTACGTACTGTTCTTCGTAATTTTTCGGCAATGATCTTCAGTACTTGGTCGCCAATATCATGGCCGTAATTATCATTGACGTCTTTAAAGCCATCCAAATCGATAAACAGTACTGCAAAGATTTCATGGGTTGTTTTTTGCTGAGTTAATGCGGTTTGTAGAGCCTGATGAAGCTTAACGCGATTCGCAAGGTTTGTCAGTGGATCATGGTTAGCGAGATGTTCAAGTCGCTTCATTTCTTTGCTTGAGCGTAGATCTGAAGCAATAACGACCGTTTGTTGTTCTTGATTATGCATATTATTGATTTGATTAATACGGACAAATAGCGGCAGTTGTTCACCATCAATTGAGTAGGTGTGAATTTCACCGTGCCACTGGTTGTCGATATCCAGAGCAGAATCGATATCTTCACGAATGTATTCAAATTCAACTGGATCAATAAATTGTAAGAAATGCTTACCTAAAATTTCACGCTCATTATAGCCAGTTAGCCGCTGGAAGGTTGAGTTCACCATCGTTATTTGGCCGTCCAGCTCAAGAAGTAAGATTGAATCTTGACTGTTATCAAAAACTTTTGCGGCCATTTTTTGCTGTCTTTCAGCTTGATGGCGTTCAGTGACATCTTCTACGGCAAATAACGTTTGAGTTCTATGGCGTAAAGGACGGCTGACAATTTGATATGTTCTGACACCGCCTGTGTATTGGTTTCCGTCAATAAGTAGGTGATTGAGTTCATCACCTTTTGCCAAAACATTATTCAGTATTTGTTGAAAAGCATAACGGTCAACAGGTGCGATAATGTCAATGAGAAATTTACCCATCAGATTGTTGATGGGTTGGCTGAAAACAGGATAACAGGATTTATTGGTTAAGGTGACTATCCCATTAGTGTCAACCACAATAAGGGCATGTTGTACCGTTTCAATAACCTCATCAGCAAAGGCTTTTTCTTCTCCTAGTTCATTCATGGCTTGACGTAGCTCATTATCTCGCTGACTGATGGTTTCTGCCATCGTATTGAAGCCGCGAGTGAGTTCATACAACTCATCGTTGGCGTATTTACCCTGCGGGATAGGCTGATGTTTATCACCGATAATGATCCGACGCATTCCGCGTTTGAGCTGGGTAATGGGATTGACAATCCACAACTGCAATCGGTTGATAATATAGACACTGGTGCCAGAGAGTAGCAGTAATAAAAATAGGCTAATTTTTAAGTGGTTAATACGTATATCTTGTAGTGCCTGAAGTGATACTGCAATGTGGATATGCGCAATATTTTCATCATTGAGCATAACGGGTACGATAATGTAGAGCATTTCAGCACCAAACAGATGGCAATTTTCAATAATTTGCTGCTGTTGTTTGGGAGTAGGGTGAATATAATTAAATGCGGAATTTGTATACTCTGCAAACCCTTGGTGATCGGGTAATTCAAGCCGTGCTTTTACGATTAATGTATCTGCTTTGAGGGTGGTCAAAATGTCTTGAGCAGAGATAGCATCGTTAAACAGGACTGGGGCGACAAGATTCATGCCGACGCCTGTAGCCAAAATTTCAGTTCGGGTTAACAGGTTATCTCGTTCTATGGCTAAATAATTTTGGTAGCTGATCAGCTGGAAGCCAAGGAAGACCAATAAAATAAAGCTCATAATAGGGATAGAGAGCCGTTGATTAAGCGAGAGTTTTTCAATCCATTTACTCATGGCGGCCTCCTGCGTTAACGGGGTGTGGTGTATCTAAAATTGCAATTTTAAGTAATTGTGAACTGACTGTGAGGGACGCTTTTTCAATATTTGCCAGTGATAAAGCGGGTTTAATTTGTTGGTTCAGTTTGCGTAACTCTATCATGCCTCCGCGATTGAGTGTTTCCGAGCTGTCACTAACCGTGAGCAAGCCTGAATATTGCGGAATGGTTTGTAATATTTGCAGTTTGCTTTCTGTTATATACAGAAGGTCACATTCCAGGCTGGCTTCAGTCAAATTAATCATCGTATGAAGGCGTTTGCTCTCTGATCTACTAATGATTAACTTCTCTAAAGTCACGGTAGTGCTATCACGACCAATCGCACATAGCATTGGCGTTGTCACCGTTTTATGATCCCATCGGATGAAGTTAGCAAGGCGGTAGATATATACCGCTTTGATTTGATGCTCAGCAAAGCTTTGGTCTGTTGAATTAGCACCATAAGCGGAAACGCTGGCAAGTGTAAGGATACTTGTCCCTATTATAATCAATAAGTGATAGGCGTAGCTTAAGTTCATTATTGAATATTCCAAGATGCTCTTAAGAATACCGTCTCATCGATATAAGCTTTATCGGTTAGATCTTGGTAATCATCTTTATCAATAGCATCGATAATTAATTCGACTCTTGGCCAGTTCTGTTGTTGCTGCCATGCTAAGCGCATATCAATCGTACTGATTGATGGTGCGTCGAAGTATGTACTCTCAGAGGTTACAGCGCTCTTGTGCTTATACCAAAGATCAAGCTGCCAACCGGGTGCGAAACTCCACAAGCTTTGTAATGAGACTAGATGCGCAGGCTGGTTATTGTACTTTGTTTTGTAACCAGAAGGGGATGTAGTGTCACAGCTAACATGGCCTGAGCAGGTGGCATCGGTTCGGATATAGCTATAGCTGGTATTAATCATGACGGTATCGAAAGGCGTCCAGCGAATAGCGGTTTCAAATCCATAAGTGTCGGCATCTAGTGCATCACTATAATTCTCTATAAGCGCAAACATCTCAAGCGGTAATGTTGAACCGTCATTGCATTGCCCATAAATACAACCCCATTCACTGTTTCCTTCCATGCGAAGGTTTTTGTATTGGCTGTAGAACAGAGTGCTATCGATGTTTAATGACGATGAAGGGGTATAGCGGTGACCCATATCAACTGTTGTCACAGATTCGTTTTTTAGCTCTTGATTGGCAGTGGTATAAACAACCGTAGGTTTGCTGTCAATGGGCAACCCCGTCGGCTTGTCGATGATAGTCACCGTGCCAAGGAAATAAGCATCTGTCTTGGTGTCAACAAAGGACGGTGTCACGACGGCACGCCCAGCCCCAGCCCAGAACTGTTGTTCATCATTGTATCGGTACAGTAGTCGTGCTTGTGGTTGGAATTCGACGGTGTCATTGAGGGAGAAGTATTCGATTTTCCCTCCCAGTGTAGAGGTAAGCTTATCACTGAGCTGAGATTCAAGCTGGGCATAACCATTTACGATAATGTCAGTGCCTTTTGGATCACGGCTATAGCGGCCCCATGGTTCAACATATGAATAAAAATTGTCCGGGTAGGGTTCAGTGCGGCGATGAATAACCCGAACACCACCGCCGACAGTGAGTTCATGCTGGTGATTTAGCGAAGTATGGGCAAGTGTATCGATATCGAAGGTATAAAATTCACCTGCTGCAGACGGTTCATTTGTGGAATTAGTATCCATCCACATATGCAGTTCATACTGGGTGTCGTGATGTTGCTCAAACCAATCTATGCTCACATACGCACCGCGGGCGTATATGTTGATATCCGTTTCGTTGAAAACATTAGCTGGATCACTATAGAAGTTCATGTAGTACCAGTAATGCTCTGATCGTGTTTGGTAGCCTCCTACCTGAAACGTTACTTGACGATGGGTTTCTTCATAGTCTGCTCTTATACCGCCACGAAGGTTTCGCCAGTTATCATCTTGACCTAGATAGTAATCCGCATTAACGCCCTTGATGAAAGCACGCGCAGTTAACCTGTCATTAATTCTGGCACCATAGCGGTAGTTTATTTCTTGATAGTCACGTTCGCCATAAGCCACTTCGGTGTAATGCCCTAAGGTATCACGGCTATTTTTGGTAATAATATTAACCACGCCATTGGCCGCATTGCCACCCCACATAGTGCCAGCTGTTCCTTGGATCACTTCGATTCGAGCAATATCTTCAAATACGGTATCAACGGTATGCCAGAACGTTCCTGACATCAGTGGGCTGTATACACTACGGCCATCAATCATGATCAGTAATTTATTAAATAAGACCTCGTTTAATCCACGTAATGAAACCTGCCAATTAAACTCTGAAATACGTGTAACTTGTAAACCAGGGGCGAGTGATAGCGCTTCAGCCACTGAACGTACACCGCTACGGCGAATTTGTTCATTGGTAATAACGTAGACTGCTGCTGGTATTTCATTGATTGATTGATTTTTTTTTGCTACTGATGTCACGCTGATATCAGCATTTGACAGTTCGTCAAGGCTCATTGACATCAGGCGTTCAAGCTCATCAACACTTGCTTGCGTGGTCGCACAGGTAAACAGAAGCAATATCGCTATTTGTTGACCTAGTGGTGATCGCTTGGAGTGGTGACAAACAGGGAATGACATATTTCAGGAAGTCCACATTTAAGATACGCACTTATTTTACCAAATAAATGGATAATTCCTTCTAATTTACTTATATGATCGGAGTGGAAATTAATTTACCAAATACCTAAAAGGTATTAAATTGGCTTTCTAAAGTAGGTTGAATATTATGGTCTGATGTTTATCAGGTAAAAAAATGACACCTTATATGATAAATTTCTCATAATGGAGAGTGAATAGAGTTGAATAATAATTTATGAGTTAAAAATGACGCAAAATTTAATGAAGAAGCGTATGTGTTCACCCAGAAAATGAATTATTTGAAATGTGACTAATATCACTAATCCAATGTTGTTTATGTCAAAATTATTTTTTCAATACCATAAGATTTGCAATGATTTGGGTGGATTTTGACATATTTTGTGCAGATGAATGAACAGAAGATGCTGAAGTAAAGAAGGATTGGTTCAGTGGCTCTCCAACAATAACAAACATTCTAGCGGCAATGTGACCGGTTCGAATTTCAATCGGTAGCGATGATGGGTATAGCGTTGCCATTTGATGGTGATGAAGCTGGCTACCACTAATATAAACACAACCAGACTGAAGATAGACAAATCCTGTCGTTTGATTATTATCTGGAATAAAATGCCAGACATCATAGGGAGCAATCATTATATCTAAGTAAGTAATCGGGTTGCTGTAGTGTGCTGGACTGATTGCTCCTTTATAATTTCCCACGATGACTTTGGTAATTGTATTATTTTCTTCGAGTAAAGGCAGTTGACTGGCTTTGATTGTACGACTGAAGGCGGATTTCATTTCTGATGTGCCGGCAGGTAATGCTGTCCATAAACTAAATGACTCAGCGTGCCCATTTTGCGGGGTCATTACATCTTTGTGAATAATACCATTACCTGTTGTCATAATATGAACATCACCGCTCAAGAGAAGGTCATGGTTACCGGTTGAATCGTGGTGGTTTAGTTTGCCAATAGTGGGATAGCTGATAGTATCAATACCAGAATGGCCATGATAATTTAATCCTATCGCGCTGTGGTTAGCTTTTACGGCGAAGTGATCCCAAAGCATGAAAGGATTAAGTTGCTCTATCTCGGAATTGTCAATAAAGGCCGTAAGTAACCCAGTTCTTTTGCCAAATCGAATTTTATGTACACTTCTTGTCTGTCCCATGGCTGGCCACCAAAACACGATCATTATTTAGTTATTCTATAAATATAGAAGTGATCATCGATTAATCGATAGAAACATTAGATGTAGCATTATGGCAGAGTAAATGAATTTTCAGTAAGTCGTTTAAAATTGTTATCAACGCTTAATTCTTTCAATGGCTTGGCGGCTTATCTGCTGGTATTATTCGCCGCAAAGTACATTGAAAAATTAATTTGTTAGCGCAGGTGATAAGGATGGAAGTCTTCCGTTGGTGGAGTGTATTGTGGCTATGCTTTATGAGTGGCTGGGTATCTGCCAGTGAACCTGTGTCAAGATCAGTTGATTCACCCAATATAGTGGGTGCTGTTTGCGTTATTCGCCACGGTAACCAAATGGTGGTGCAGTCTGAGGTGATCACCCAAAAATTTTCACTACCCGGCGGATATATTGATAAAGGTGATACGCCCCAGCAGGCTGCTGCAAGAGAGGCGTTAGAAGAGACGGGTATCGATGTGGCGGTGGGACCGCTAATCCAATATCGTGGACATGCCGCTATTTTTGCCTGTGTTGCTAAATCGCCTATATTAGTATCGTCATATCCCGATCAGCGCGGTTTCTCTATCGTGGCATCATGGTTTTCACCTCATTTCTCGACAGAAATTGAACGTGTTTATTTAATTGATCCGGATGATATAGATGCCAGTGAATATCGATATGATAAGGATGCTAAATTATTACCAGCTTGGCTTGAAAAAACACCAGAAAGTGACATTTTAGTATATGAACGGCTTGATGATCAGGCTAATATTCTTGACCAATTCGAAATAAGAATGATTGATAACTTTCAGAATGCGATTAAACAATGGTCTCCGCGGTCTCAGCATTTTTTTGATATTTTTGTTGCAGTGCTAAATATGCCTGGTGAAGCATGGTTTATCTGTATATTATTGTTATGTGCCGTGAGTTTTTGTGGGCAGCGAATATTTCTTGAATTATTATTTTTTCTATTATTATCATTATTTATATCATCGTTACTTAAGCATGTAATGGCATCACCAAGACCCTTTTTTATTGTTCCTGAATTGCAAAAAGTGGCGGCCTATGGTTTTGGTTTTCCAAGTACTCATACATTGTTGGCAACATTATTATGGGGAATGTTGTGGCATCGACTCAGTCGGCAATTAGTCTTTAGTCAGAAAGTACTCTTAGCCAGTGTGGCATTGCTACTGATGCTCGGCCAAGGCATGGCGAGAGTATGGTTTGGTGTCCATTTTGTCAGTGATGTTATTATTAGTATCATGCTAGGATTGATCATTATTTCAGCGTTGAATGTTTGGCGGGCGTATGAACGTTCATCCCTGCAAGCTTGCCTGAGTAATCGATGGTTTTGGTTTTTTGCCACAATGGCGGTGGGTATTGTGATGAGCTATTCAATGGCACCATTTCATGTCTATATTTTTGCCATAATGCTAGGCGTTTTTCTCTCTGTCGAATATTCAGTGCAAGTTGATATAAATCAACCGTCACTATCATGGCAAAAGTCATTGGTGGTTTGTGGGGGCATTACGGTTGTTTTAGCCGTATTATATTGGGGCTTTTATTATCTAGCAGCACAGCAGACGGTTAGCTTAATTGTATTGACTATTAAAGGGATTGGCTGTGTCATCATGACTATGTGGTTGTTAGCTGGGTCGGCTTGGATAAAGCAAAAACTATCGAGCTAGGTTGGTCTTTATGAGGTTGTTCTTAAGCGGTTGATTTGATGCTTCACATCACACTTTTTTTCCCTTCACTGGTAGGGTAAAGTGTTTGTATAACCTGAATTAGATAGGCCAGTTGTCGTAGGAAACGGCAGTAGACTGGACAAGGAGAGCAATGTTACCTGCACTGACATATCAAGACAGCACCGATGATGTGGTTATGTCGTACCTGCAAACGCTGAAAAATGCGGGCTTTTGCGGTGATATCGAACAAGCATATGCCAGCCGTTTAGCGGTAGCGACTGATAACAGTGTTTATCAGCAAATCCCTCAAGCGGTTGTTTTTCCTAGGCATACGCAAGACCTGATCACACTAGGTAAAACAGGAAAAAACGATGAGTTTTCTGTTATTACTTTTTCCGCCCGCGGTGGGGGTACTGGCACTAATGGGCAGTCGTTAACGCCAGGTATTGTGGTTGATATTTCTCGTTATATGAATAATGTGCTGGAAATCAATACAGCAGAAGGTTGGGTGCGTGTTGAAACCGGGGTAATAAAAGATCAGCTTAATGATGCATTACGGCCTCTAGGTTTCTTTTTTTCACCAGACCTTTCAACCAGTAACCGAGCAACAATCGGTGGAATGATTAATACTGATGCATCCGGGCAAGGATCGCTTAAATACGGCAAAACCTCTGATCATGTTTTATCACTAAAAGCGATATTGGTGGACGGCTCAGTGCTGGAGACCGAGTCTATTGGATCTGATGTGATTCAGGCTATGCCAGAACAGCCAACGTTAGCCAATCAGGCGCTAAAGGTTTCAGAGCAAGTTTGCCGTGAAAAACGGCGACAAATATTAGCAAAATTCCCACCCTTGAACCGTTTTTTAACGGGATATGATCTTAAGAATGTTTTTGATGAGGCCGTAAATCAGTTTGATGTGTCGCGTTTATTATGCGGTGCAGAAGGTTCATTGGCGTTTATTGCTGAAGCTAAGCTCAATATCACCCCAATCCCCAAAGCTCGCACATTGGTGAATATCAAATACGATAGTTTTGATTCGGCGTTGAGAAATGCCCCCATGATGGTTGAAGCGAAGGCACTGTCGGTAGAAACGGTTGACTCTCGGGTACTGAATTTAGCCAAACAAGACATCGTATGGCATACCGTCAGTGATTTACTGAAAGATGTACCGGGTAAGGAAATGCTTGGCATTAATATGGTCGAGTATGCCAGTCAGGATCTTGACGAGAATACGGCATTGGTTGATACGTTGTGCCTGTGTCTTGATGAGATGATAGCGAAGAAGCTTAATGGTGTGATTGGTTATCAGGTGTGTCATGATCTGGCAGGGATCCAGAAAATTTATGCCATGCGCAAGAAGGCGGTGGGTTTATTAGGTGCAGCAAAGGGCAGTAAGAAGCCGGTTGCTTTTACTGAAGACACCTGTGTCCCGCCTGAGAATTTGGCTGATTTTATTGCTGAGTTCCGAGATTTGCTTGATGGTCATCACCTTGATTACGGTATGTTTGGCCATGTTGATGCTGGTGTATTGCACGTGCGCCCTGCACTGGATCTTTGTGATCCTGAGCAAGAAAAGCTGATGAAGAATGTGTCAGATCAGGTTGTTGCATTAGTCGCTAAATACGGTGGATTAATGTGGGGAGAACACGGTAAAGGTTATCGTTCTGAGTATGGTCCAGCTTTTTTTGGTGAGGAGCTGTTTACCGAATTACGACGGATTAAAGCTGCTTTCGATCCTGATAATAGGATGAATCCGGGTAAAATCTGTACCCCACTTGGTAGTACGGCAGCGCTGGTAAAAGTCGATGGGGTTAAGCGTGGTTTCTATGATCGCCAGATTCCAGTAAAAGTACGCGATAGTTTTAAGCAGGCGATGGAATGTAATGGCAATGGCCTGTGTTTTAACTATGATACCAGTTCGCCAATGTGTCCATCGATGAAGATCTCAGCAGATCGGCGCCACTCCCCCAAAGGCCGGGCTGGGCTGGTTCGTGAGTGGCTGCGGCAGCTGGCTGAGCAGGGTATTGACCCTATCGCGCTTGAAAAAGATCTGATGGACACATCGCCAACGGTCAAGCAGATCATTGATAGGCTTAGGAATAGTTTCGGTCAGAAGCGTAAGGCATATGATTTCTCGCATGAAGTGATGGAGGCAATGAATGGCTGTTTAGCGTGTAAAGCCTGTGCCAGCCAGTGCCCGATCAAAGTTGATGTGCCTAGTTTCCGTTCCCGCTTTATGCATATTTACTACAGCCGTTATCAACGTCCGGTGAAAGACTATTTGGTCGCCTATGTTGAAAGTTATTTACCCTTGATGGGAAAAGCGCCTGCGACGTTTAATGCGCTTATGCGGCCTGCATGGTCAAAAAAATTGACTGAGAAAACTATTGGCTATGTTGATATGCCTGCGCTATCCGTTCCCTCCTTGGCCGAATGCCTAGATGGTCATCATGCCACCCGGTTTGACATGCTGTGGTTACAGGCGCTTTCCTCCCGAGAGCGTCAAGAGTATGTGTTGATTGTACAAGATCCATTTACGAGTTATTACGATGCTGATGTAGTGCGTGATTTTGTGTATTTGGCGGATAAGTTAGGTAAAAAACCGATACTCGTGCCGTTTAAACCCAACGGTAAAGCTCAGCATATCAAAGGATTTTTACGCCAGTTTGCCAAAACCGCGAGGAGTACGGCTGAGTTTCTTAACCAGCTTGCTGATCTGGGTATTCCGCTGGTGGGGGTTGATCCGGCATTGGTGCTGTGTTATCGCGATGAATATAATGAGATTCTGGGCGATAAGCGAGGAGAGTTTCAGGTTCTGACTGCCCATGAGTGGCTTGAGCCTATGCTGGAAGTACTGCCTGAATATACACTACAGGCTGATGATTACTGGTATTTGTTTGCCCACTGTACTGAAAAAACCAAGTTACCCAATGCGGAAAAAGAGTGGGCCGCGATTTTCCGTCATTTTGGTGCAAACCTAATGCCTATTTCAGTCGGTTGTTGTGGGATGGCGGGGACGTTTGGTCATGAAAAAGACAAGCTAGAGATGTCACGTGGTATCTATAACCTGAGTTGGCAGCCAAACTTAGAGCAGTTAGATCCTGAACGGTGTATGGCGACCGGATACTCATGCCGTAGTCAGGTGAAGCGTCTTGAACATATTAAGATGAAACATCCTGTACAGGTATTGCTGCGGATATTAAGTGTTCGTCAGTAATTTACCGCGTTATATTTTCAAGATCATTGGTTAGATACAGGTATAAAAAATGCGGCAGTATGCCGCATTTTTTTTACGTGCTGAGAAGCCGTATTAGCTATCTTCATTGGGACTTAGCCAGCGGTATAACCATCCCGCTACGAGTGCTCCTAATATTGGAGCAAGCCAGAATAACCACAGTTGGGCCATCGCCCAGTCACCGACTAAGATAGCGGGTCCCGTACTGCGTGCGGGGTTTACTGAGGTGTTGGTTACCGGAATGCTGATAAGGTGGATAAGGGTAAGAGATAGCCCGATAGCCAAGCCAGCCATTGCAGGAGTTGCCAGTTTATGTGTTGCGCCTAAGATCACAATTAAGAACATGAAGGTCATGACCACTTCGGTGATAAAGCCTGACATTAAGTCATATTTACCTGGCGAGTGTTCGCCATAACCATTCGAGGCGAGGCCATTTGCCAGACTGAAGCCATCTTGCCCACTCGCAATGAGATAAACGATATAAGCGCCCGCTATGCCGCCTAATACTTGAACCAGAACATATGGCAACACTTCGCTGGCAGGAAAGCGACCACCAGACCATAATCCGACAGTCACGGCAGGGTTAAGGTGACAGCCTGAAATATGCCCGATGGCATAAGCCATCGTGACAACGGTTAAGCCAAAGGCCAGTGCGACGCCAAGAAAGCCGATACCAAGTTCAGGGAATGCCGCTGATAGCACCGCACTACCACAGCCGCCCAATACCAGCCACAATGTACCAATAAATTCTGCTGCTAACTTCTTGATCATGACTCACACACCTTCAGCCCCAATATTGAGCAGAGTATAGAGTGCGCAGCGTTTTGGTATTGCCTCATTGGTGACACAACATCAAAGTCAATTAGATTCTTCGTCTAAATAGTCTTCTAATTGAGTTGCTAGCCAATGAGTTAACGCACCCTGATGGCTATTTTTACCGTGAATAACACCGTATGGCTGCCATTTCATTGCCTGATAATGGTTGAGTACTTTAACCGTACCGTCACGCAAGTAGCTATTGATCAATACTGATGGGACGTTAGACCAGCCTGTACCATCAAGAACGGCGTTACGGAGATGCTCATAAAAGGGCAGAGCAATATAGTTGGTTGAGGTCGGAGAAACGGCTTTTAATCCTTCTTCGTCAACGACAGCTAAGGCAAACTCGGTATAGCGAGCCAAATCCGAGCTGACCACTTTGCTTAATTGACTCAACGGATGGGTATAGTGAACAACAGACATCATCCGAATTTGTCCCAGTTTTGTGTGGTAGTTATGGGGCAGGCTGTCAGTATTCGGTAGTAAGCAATAAGCCACATCGACCATATTGAGTTCGACCATTTCAACAAGTTCAGGAGGCGGAGCCATACAGATAGAAACGCTGGTGTTGGGAAATTGCAGGCTCATATCGTGCACTAATTGACGCCAGAAGGGTTCGGGTAATGCATCATCTCGGGCGATACGCAGCGCGGATTCGACCCCTTTGAGGTGCTGGCTACATTTGGTTTCAATGTCTCCTGCAATCATTAAAATGCGTTCACAGTCATTTTTTATCGCTTCACCAATCGGCGTAAGTTGAATCTGGTTACCTGAACGTTCAAGAAGCTCCACACCAAGTTTATCTTCTAATGCGCTGATCGACGAGCTGACGGTTGTGCGGCTTTTATCGAGTTTGCGGGCGGCTTCGGCAATCGACCCGCTTTGACTGGTTTCAAGAAACATTTCAAGCTGGCTAATTTTCATCGTTAGTACTCAAAGTAAAATGGGCTGAACAGCCAGATACCACTGTCTATGCAACAGCAGAGTGTAATACTCAGCGACGAGTTTGTCGTCGCTCAGCGATTATAGTAATGCATTCAGAGCCGTTAATATAAGGCGTAAGTTAAGAATTAAAACAAAAACTGACGAAAATAAAGTCAGTTTAGAGGTAGTTATGTGTGGTGATATATCGTTAGAACGGAAATTATTACAGTTTTCGACAGTATCGGCATTGTTGTTTGCCCTGCTGGGAATTGGGTTAGGGGTCTGGATGGGCTCTCTGGTGATTGTTTTTGATGGTGCTTACTCATTGGTAAGTTTAGCATTAACATTAATATCGCTGGCGACACTGACCTATCTGCGTTCACCTAAAGCTCGCAGTAATCCAAATTTTAAGATGATTGAGCCCGCCGTTATTGCGTTTAAGGGCATCATTATTACTGTCATGTGTGGTATTTCTTTTGTATCTGCCATTATTGCAATCATGCATGGTGGTCGAGATGTTAATGAAGGCTTAGCGCTGATATTTGGTATTGTGAATATCATTGGTTGTGTTGGTACATATTGGACAATGCGAAAATACAGTGCCAAGACAGGCTCTGCTCTCGTGGCCGCTGAGGCAAAACAGTGGATGATGGATACCGTGATCAGTGCTGCGGTGATGATGGGGTTTGTGGTTGCCACACTGTTAACCTACATTGGTGAAGCGGAGTATGCCGTGTATGCGGACCCAGCGATGGTTGTGATTGCATCTGTATACTTTGTTATCGTACCGGTGAAAATGGTGGCCGGCGCAGTAAAGCAGTTACAGGCACTCTCATCGCCTAAATCACCTAAAATGATGGGAGCGGTACAACGCTTTAGCTGAAAGACAATGAGAAAATAATCCATTAAAAAAGAGGTGGGATATGATTATCCCACCTCTTTTTTAGTCTATTTGATGAGCTATTTTCGATTGAGTAATAAGGTTTCTTCAATTTCACGGAAATAGTGCGCAGTATTGATTAGTGAAGCTGCGGTCAGACCTGGAACGCCATAAACTTCAACATCAATACCGTATTTAGATTGGACTTTATCAACCAATAGATCGAAATCACCATCACCAGAGAGCAGAATAACACGGTCAACCTGTGAGGCATGCTCAATGACATCCAGTGTAATACCTACATCCCAATCACCTTTGGCTGAACCATCGCTGCGTTGAATAAATGGCTTTAGCTTTACCTCAAACCCAATGCCTCGTAAAATATTTTGGAATTGCCCCTGCTTTTCATCACCACGGTGAATGGCATAGGCATAAGCAGCAACCACGTCTCGTCCCTCAGAGGCTTCTGCCCAGAATGCATTGTAATCAAAGTTACAACCATAGGTATCTTTGACGGTATAGTAGATGTTTTGAACATCGACAAAAATGGCAACTTTTTCCACGGTTTCTCTTCTTTAATATGGATGCATAGCTAGGTTAACAGATCCTTGAATAAGGGACAAAGAACTCGCGAATATTCCATGAAATGATCTTATTAAGCGCATTAGGAATCCTCTATCTAGAGGAGAAATTGGTATAGAATTCTTGTCGTACCATCCAAAACATGTGAAAGTACAAGCAATTATTCGTTAATGACTCAAAGATTTTCGTTATGAACAAAACATTGATTGCACTTATTTTTCTACCCATGTCTATGGGAGCCTTCGCCCAAAGTTGTCCAGTGAATGTACCTAATGATATTCATATTGCTGATGATCAGGTATCGATATACCAAGAGGGTCGAGCAAAATTATTGATTGATGATAATAATCAACTTTTTATCAATGGCAAAAAAATTGATCTCGATGTTGCCCAGCAACAAGCGATGCAAGCATACAGTGATCATGTGAAGCAGTATTTACCCCAAATGGCGGCAATTGCTGATGATGGCGTATTGATCGCAAAAGATATGATAGACGAATTATCAGCGAGCTTTGATGGCAATGAGGCATTTGCCGGGGCTAACCAGTTGGTAAAAAAATACAGTGAAGAGGCTAAGCAAAAATTCTATAAAGACGGCGAATTTGTGATGCCAGCGGATATATTCTCTACGGTTGATGGTCAATGGAAGCAGGATTTCGAGCATGCGATTAAGAATGTGAGCGCTGAGTCTATGGCGGGTATATTGGCCGCATTATCTAATGAGATGAAAAACGGCGATCTTAATTTTACCGAGTTCCAGCAAAAGTTATCTGACTTGAAAACGCGGATGCAAACCCGGATTCAGGAACGTTCTGGTGACGTAGCAGAAAAAGCGAATAATTTGTGTGATTCGATCCAGGGGTTGGCTGAAGAAGAAAAGCAGCTTCAACATATGATCCCTGAGTTGAAAAATTATCCGATGTTTGAAATTTAACAAAAACTAGACCGCTTTAACAAATGTTAATAATGGTAGGTGCTAGGCTAATCAAAAGGAATTATGGTGGTACGATTATGCTGAAATTAGTGGTGATTGCTATATTGCTATTGCTTGGCGCGCTAGCAACCAAATATCTTGATGATAAGTCACAGCAGAAAGTATTGATCGGGTTAGGAATTGTGATTGCATTCGCGGTGATTGGATTGATGAGTGCAGAATTAATGCGCTAATCTGTAACCTTATTACTTTGTTACTGTGTGAAAAGAAAAGCCCGCATGTTTGAAGTGCGGGCTTATTTTTTAATAATATAGCGTCAGTACGCAGCTTTACCGTTTACGGCTTGGTTTATTCGTGCTGCCTTGACCTTGGCGCTGACTAGTGGGTTTACCGTTACGATTAGGACGGTTGCCATTAGATGTCGTCTGCTGCCCTTGACCTGAGCGTTGTCCGTTACTTTGCTTTTGCCCATTTCCATGAGCTTGACTCTGGCCATTATTCTGACCATTGGTACGTTGTGAAGGCTTACCTTTACCAAGTGCCGGTTTTCCGCGTGAACCACCTGGTTTACCGTCTCTACGGATGTCTGGCTGATTTGGGTGTTTGGTCGCAAAGCGCTTGGCGCCATGTCGGCCAGAACCACGACGTTCAGCTGGCGTCATTTCTGCCTCGCTGCCTTCAGCGGGTACTAAGCAGTTAGGACGATCACCAATCAGGTGTTTTTTGCCCATATTAACCAGAGCTTCACGGATGAGCTTCCAGTTAAGTGGATCATGGTAACGCAGCAAGGCTTTGTGCAAACGGCGCTGTCGCTCGCCTTTCGCGACAAATAAGTCTTCACGCTTCTTGTACTTGACACGTTTTAGCGGGTTAGTCTCCGAATGGTACATGGCGGTGGCATTACACATCGGCGATGGGTAGAAGTTTTGTACCTGATCGCATTCATACTCATTCTTTTTCAGCCACAGTGCCAGATTTAGCATATCTTCATCTGTCGAACCTGGGTGTGCTGAAATAAAGTAAGGGATCAGATACTGTTTCTTGCCCGCTTCCTGGCTGTATTTTTCAAACATTGTTTTGAATCGGTCATAGCTACCCATGCCCGGCTTCATCATTAGATCCAGCGTGCCTTTTTCCGTATGCTCAGGTGCGATTTTTAAGTAACCACCCACGTGATGTGTCACGAGCTCACGGACATATTCTGGCGACTCAACGGCCAGATCATAGCGAACCCCAGAAGCGATCATGATCTTTTTAATACCTTTGACATTGCGTGCTTTGCGGTATAAATCGATGGTGTGCTTATGGTCCGTATTGAGTTTTTTACAGATCTCCGGGAAGATACACGATGGACGGCGACAGTTAGCTTCCGCTCGTGGGTCGGAGCAACCTAAGCGGTACATGTTAGCCGTTGGGCCTCCCAAGTCGGAAATCGTGCCTGTGAACCCAGGCACCTTATCGCGGATCTCTTCCAGCTCACCGATGATAGACTCGTGAGAGCGGTTTTGGATGATACGACCTTCATGCTCGGTAATCGAGCAGAACGAGCAACCGCCAAAACAACCACGCATGATATTGACGCTGGTCTTGATCATGTCGTAAGCAGGGATTTTCGCTTTACCGTAGCTAGGATGAGGAACGCGAGCAAACGGTAAACCAAAAACATAGTCCATTTCTTCTGTGGTAAGCGGGATGGGTGGACGGTTAATCCATAGTTCGCGATCACCATGCAGCTGGATTAGCGCGCGCGCAGAATATGGGTTGGTTTCCAGGTGCATTACACGACTGGCATGGGCGTATAAAATACGATCATTACGCAGTTTTTCGTAGGATGGCAGGCGAATAACCGTGCTAGTGGCATCATGGCGCGATGGCTGGATATGAACCGGTTTTGCTTCAGGCGCTGCTGCCTGAGCCTCTTTGTTTGTTTCGCAGACTTCTTCTGTCGCATAAGGGTTTGGCATTGCCATTGCCTTACCCGGCTTCTCGATTCTGCTTGAGTCTATTTCGCGATAGCCTTCCGGTATTTCCTTCAGGATCACAGCGGTACCAGCAATATTCGTTAATGTCGCGATATCTTCACCGTTGGCTAACCGATGGGCGACTTCAACGAGAGCACGTTCAGCATTACCAAACAACAGAATGTCACCTTTTGCATCAAACAGCACAGAGCGACGTACTTTGTCTGACCAATAGTCGTAATGCGACAGACGGCGTAAGCTAGCTTCAATACCCCCTAGGACAATAGGCGTGTCTTTATAGGCTTCACGGCAGCGTTGGGAATAAACCAGTACGGCACGATCAGGGCGCTTGCCACCTTCGTTGTTTGGTGTATAGGCATCATCATGACGCAGTTTACGATCAGCAGTATAACGGTTGATCATCGAATCCATGTTACCCGCGGTGATCCCGAAGAACAGGTTCGGTTTCCCCAGAGACATGAAAGCGTCTTTATTGTTCCACTCAGGCTGAGCAATGATCCCTACGCGAAAGCCTTGTGACTCGAGTAAACGGCCAATGATTGCCATACCAAAGCTAGGGTGATCCACATAGGCATCACCAGTAACGATAATAATATCGCAGCTATCCCAGCCAAGGGCATCCATTTCCTTTCGGCTTGTCGGCAGGAAGGGGGCGGTGCCATAGCATTCAGCCCAGTATTTTGGATATTCGTTTATTTTATTTGAAATCATTTGCTTACAGTTACTTATTCAATAATAGGGGCATACAGGGGGCATTCTTGCCGTATTTTGTGTTCAGCATATCCAGCTGATCTTGGGTGTGCTCACTCACCCAGTCGCCGTATGTTTGATAGATTTCTTTTGCACTAGAATGCCCCATTTGGTTAGCGATAAATGTTGGATTGGCCCCTGCCGATAACATCCAACACGCATATGTATGACGCGTCTGATACGGCCTGCGATAAGTCACCTTGGAGCGCCTACAAACCGATGTCCACTTATCATGGATGCTGGTATGAAAATAATAGGCCTTAGTTTCTCTTGTTGCTGTGACTCTTGGTGAAAATACAGGGCGTATAAAAAAGGGCATGAGTTTACCATGTTCGCGCTGTAATACATCAATTTCTATTGTTGGGTACATCAATGTTAGTCGCTGTTGTTGCTTAAGGGCTTCAATTGCGGGTTTGAATAGGTTGATAATCCTTTCACCTGAGCGGGTTTTAGGTAATTAAAACACCCCTTCAAGGGGCCGGCTCATTAAACCACCATAGATCAGCTCCTAAACCTCAGAGGATGAGAGAAAATATGAATAATTTGGCTCAAAGCGGCCTCATTGACCCGCGTTTAGCAAATGCAGCACGTGCTGTTCCGCATCAAGTCAGCTTGGTTAAGTGAGTAAGACATAGTTGAAAATACTAACAGCTATAGAAGATGGTGATTGCTCGACAGGTAGCATACAGACCCAGAAGCAATCTGCAGTGCTGTTGGGATAGATTATAAACCTGAGTGTGAATACACCATACTCCTCATTGATCACAAGAAAGCAGATGAGGTTGGTGATATGCACAGCTTCATTCCCACATATGAGCGGATGAGTGAATTTGAGGATAGTCGTGATTTAATTGCACCCTGTACGACACCCGAATTCAGTGGTTATTATGAGCGGGTAATGGTTTCAGCAGAGCAGGATGGTGTTGATTTAAAGAAACAAAAGGAATTGATTGAATATTGTCAAGAGATCGGATTTACACCAAGTCAATCTGACACTTTGAGAACACGTCATCAGATTGAACAAGGCTTAGGAGCGAATGTGCATTTCCTTGGTAATGGTGTCACTAAAGATATTAGTGTTGAATACAATCAAACACCTTTTGGTGAGATGGATGACGCGTTGGAATATGGCCCCTGTGAAACTTTTACATGGGATAAAAACCCGCAAACTCTCGGTAAGTTAGAAGACGAAGGCGCTATTATGAGAATAAATATCGGGAGAGGAACAGAAAAATGAAGCAATTTAGAGAAATTGACCCATTGACTGTAGCGCAGCACCCTAATCGTATTGCAACTTTGCTTGATAAGACAGACATCGGAAACACGTTCTATTTTTTGCTGATTGATGATTATTTAATCATTGCAGATACTAAGTATTTCACCAATAAGAGAACAGGAAAAAGTAAATGGCTCCACTATCAAATTGAAATACCAAAACATGGCCTACGATGGTTTTTAGATACACTGGATAGGAAGTTTTTCAAAACCGCAGCTGAAGGCGGTTTGCCAAAAGGAACGTTCAACAGTGAGGGAACAGTTAACGGAGAGCGATTAAAACTGAGGCGTGCCTTTAATGCTGATGGCAATGGTGGTGGTGGTTATGCTCTTGTAACCCTAGATAGAAAAGAAAAAAATAGTGTTTGGTCGAAGTCATACACTTTTACAGACTCCTTATTATTTGAACATGGCATGATCGACACCATGAAAGAGATAGCGTATAAAATCGACATTGGGCAGCTTTAGTCTCGTAAATATTGGTCGAAATATCCTATATTTTTGATGCTTATGGGAGAGATATCTCTAATTTACTAAGTATTTTAATCTGGATAAATAATATCAAAATTATGCTGAAAGAATATTGTGATATTTCATGATGACGCAATATTTTGGCTAAAGAAGCCCTGCTTACATCGCCACTCCTGTAGTTTTTTTCGTCTATGAATCGAAAAGATTTGGCTCAGATTATGGGGAAAAAAGGGGGTATTCTACAATAGTTATAAACAATAAAATCAGTTGATTTAATACATTGAAAGGTAATGGATTTTCTTGTTTTTATGTCTAAATCATACAGTTATGAAGCAGTAAGTCAGCATTCAGCCCAGTATTTTGGATAGTCGTTTATTTTAAATTAATTTCTATTGATAATTGAGTTCAGTCATGGATGTGTTGGTATTAGTCAACGGTGGAGAGGTTGAATGAAGAGGGGGAACGTAAGACTAGATCACCATTACAGCAATACCTAGTGTCGCGGCAATAATCATGAAGATAATTTGTATGACTAAACTAGAAAAGGCAATTACAAACCCGACGAGCATATTAATAGAGAACAGCATTGAATAGATAAAACCAGTAATAAGTAAGGATAGAAAGAAAGACAGGAAGCCTTGACCGAAGAAAATTGTCGGTATGATGGTTGCTACAATGGATAAAATGACGGCAAAAATGCAGGTAGTCAATCCGGCATTATCGACATCAAAGAAATTTGCCACGAATTTGACAGACAATGATGCAAGGATCACAAGCACAAAAAGAAGAATCAATATGGTCATCGTACATACCTAAAAGAGTTGATTAAGTTATCTCATACTAAGCTTGCTTGAATATCTGTAGTCGAGAGTAAGCCATATTTAACCAAGTGTGGTTTATTGTAAACTTAAGTCGTCTTGAATAGTACGTATTGGGAAGCAGATTAAATATAATGGCTGTAAATTACACTATGATGCATGTAAAATTTAATAATACGCCACTTTGTGATATGGATATATTCAATTTTGTAAAGAGAAAATGGTCGCTGAACTATACCATCATGGAATTTTATTCTCGTTTGAAAAACAAATTAAATATAAATGAATAAATACAGTTAGTAATCTAAGTGGTGAACATCATGATAGGTCATTGATGATCTCATTGCATCATAAGCTGAATTTTATTTAGCCACTATATTACGATGATGTCATCTTCGATAGCGTAAATTAACATTTACAGATGTTGTGATATAATAACCATACATAATAGTTAATAGTCCCTACATTACATTGTAATATTGTTTTGTATCACAAGGAAAAATGTACGTTCGGTTATTACAGCAAAGAATCGCACTGTGTATCGCAATTAAATAACAGAGGTTTTATCAATACGGCTAAATTGGGTTGACACCACAAAGTGCATGCATTCATAGCGTTACACTCGCCATGTATTTGGTAATGCATCATTGGACAAGCCCGATTACCGTCAGTTGGCTGTTAAAGGGCATGGTCAAGGATGACTTAAGTATAATGAAAAGGAATTGTCATGAAAACTGCACTATCTATTGCACTGGCAACCTTGCTAGCTGCACCGGCTGTTATGGCCAAAGAACCGGTTGTCGGGGGCTATTTCGCTGACTGGCAATATGCAAATAAACAAAATCCCTATGTTGTTGATGATATCCCTGCGGATAAACTTAGCCATGTTATTTATGCTTTTTTAGGTATGTGTGGTCCAGTTGAAGGTGCAGGAGAGAAAGTGCGTCAGCAAGTTGCCGCTGCATGTAAAGGCAAGGCTCCTTACACGGCAATTATCGTCGATAGAGAGTCTGCATTAGAGCTTGATTTTGGTCCTGTAACATCGAAAGTGAATTACCAAGGTCATTTTGCACAACTGAAAGATCTTAAGGCTGAGCACCCACACTTAAAAATATTACCGTCATTCGGTGGATGGACAATGTCAGAGCCTTTCCATGCGATGGCGAAAGATAAGAAATCCATTGAGCATTTTTCTCGAACAGCCGTTAAATTAATCGCTGAGTATGATTTTTTTGATGGTATTGACCTTGATTGGGAATATCCAGGGGGCGGCGGGTTGACAACCTCACCATGGAATCCAGAAACCAAGATGTCAGATGAGCAAAAAGCATCTGAAAAAGAAGCTTTTACGCATTTAGTAACAAGTTTACGCGCTGATTTAGACAAGTTATCAGTGAAAACAAAGCGTCAGTATGAATTATCAACCGCAGTGGGGGTTGGGCCTAAAGCCGAAGGAATTGATTGGGCAAAGGTTGCACCAGTAATGACTAACATGTTTGCGATGACTTATGACTTCCTTGGGGGGTGGGGATCGCAAACAGGGCACTTAACGAACCTTCATGCGACGCCTGATGTTTGGTGGGGAATGGGCTCTGATGTGTTTGTCGAAAAAATGGTTAAGCTTGGTATCCCTGCTGAAAAGTTGGTTGTTGGCGCAGCATACTATGGACGCGGCTGGGAAGGGACGCAAGATTTCGATGGGCGTACATTGTCATCGACACTCAGTTCTAAGCAAGGTGCCAGTTTTGGGACCGATCCTAAAGAGCCGGGTTACTTCATGTATTGGGATTTAGCTCGAAATTATACCGAGGCGCAAGGCTATTATCAGGGATATGATGATAAAGCAGAGGCGCCTTATCTCTGGCATCCTGAGAAAAAAGTGTTTATTACTTATGAGGACAGCCGCTCAATAAAAGCAAAAGCCAACTGGGTGAAGAAGCACAAATACGCGGGTATGTTTGTATGGGAGCTGACTGGCGATCCTGAACATGAATTGACAGAGGCGATGGCATCGGGCCTAAAGCAATAATGCTGTGATAAACATTCTGTAAAATAAAGAAAAAGCCATTAGTTTTGAACAATGGCTTTTTTATATTGTAGGCAGTAAGTTGGTATAAGAGATAGGAATTGGTATTATCCTCGCACTTTCTATTCCATTTTTAAGATATCAACTCATGTATGCTGCTTTGACTTTTCTTATCCCCGCACTGTTTGGTGCGCAGTTAATTTTGACGCTAGTCCTTCTTAAAGGTGAAATCTGTCCTGGCCAACGAGGGCGTGTGCATAAGACACTTCCTGTGCTTCTTATTGGTTGGTTACTTGCAACGGTAGCTCAACCATTGGCTGTTTTGCCTTTGGTTGCGTTGGGTTATTTCACAATGAAAGTGAAAACCGGAAAAACCCGTGATGCAGGGCCGGTGAAGGTATTATTTGCCGCTGATGGTTTGGGGTTTGTTGTGTGGTTGGCAATGTTGCCTCAACTAACGTTGCCTGTAGCAGCGTTAAGTGCTATTGCGATTGGACTGTTGGGGGGATTATTGGCGCACATTTTATTGACTCATGCTCGTACGCGACTGCAAGCCTTTCATCGTCTATTACCATTCGCTGGTTTTGCGAGTGCGATGCTAAGTGTTCTGTGCCTGCTATGGCTTACCTCCCAGTATGATGAGGTTCAGGTTCAGGCCATGACGAGTACAATTATTGGTGCATTAGTACTCATGGTTTGCGCATTATTGGTGTGGGCGATGCATCTTCTGACAAATAAGACTGTGAATCGTTGGCAGTTAATGATAGCGGGTGGTTTGTTGATCGGCTCTGCATATATGCAAAGTGGTCTTTTCTAAGTAAGGCTTTCTATCTTGTTTCTGTCTATGCTTACTTTGTACTGATACGTTCGCGAGGGGGTAGGTATGGAAATTAATAATTTGTTGAGTATGGATGGGAATATTGTCCTTGGTATTGTTAATGAGAGACTGCGGTTAGAGTGTTCTACCATAGAAGAACTAGTAAGTCGTTATGAGCTTGATTTCGATAAGCTTAATGAAAAAATGGCTGACATGGGCTATCACTACGATCCTATAAATAATCAATTCAAATAATGTAGGTAATGTTATTTACATCACCTATAGGCCTTCCTATAGGCTGCGTAATGCTCTGCACTATTATGCAGCCTTTATTCCTTCCAGATGTGTTTGGCATTGCTGCTTTGCGGTAGCAAAAAATGCGGATAGGTAGTGACGTTCGCGTTCTGATGAGCGAATGGCAGCAAATAAGCGTCGCCATAAGCCTTTATCACCCAGTGGTTTGCTTACAATTAAGCCTTGCCGGGCAAAGTCATAGACCGCCCAGTTCGGTAGGGCTGCAACGCCAAGTCCCGCTGACACCATTTGGATTAACATTAAGGTATTGTCAGCCTGTTTCCAGTTTGCTGGCTCAATGCCTGACGGCTGTAGAAAGAGTTTGACCACATCCAGACGGTTTTTCTGAACCGGATAACTCATCAGTGTTTGATCTGCGAGATCATCGGGAACAATGATCGTTTTACGAGCAAGTGGAGATTGTGGTGCCACAATTAAACGCATTTCGAAATCAAACAAAGGCTCAAAATGCACGTCGCTACGAGGTTGAATATCAGAGGTAATGACGAGATCCAGTTCACCGGCACCGAGTGCGGGTAAAGGGTCGAAACCAAAGCCAGATGAAAAATCCAAAGTGACATTTGGCCAATGGATTTGATACTCCTTGAGGGCTGGCATGAGCCACTGAAAACAGGAATGGCACTCGATGGCCATGTGCAGGCGCCCATTGGTATCTTCTTTCAGACAGGCAAGTTCATGTTCTGCTTTCGCTAATCGTGGGATGAGATCATCAGCAAGGCGAAGTAAAACACAGCCCTCGGCGGTGAATTTTACGGGCCGGGTTTTACGAAGAAATAATTGGCTGCCAAGCCGTTGCTCAAGGTCTTTGAGTTGATGGGAGAGGGCTGATTGGGTCAGACACAGGCTATTGGCCGTTGCGGTTAAGGAGCCTGTATCTCGGAGTACCGAGAGTGTTCTTAAGTGTTTTATCTCAATCAAGGTTTTTCCCTCTTCCTTATGGGGTGTACTGCAGGGTTACTGTACTGACTATTATCGGCAGTGTAAACATCTAGACGTCTATTTATGGGTAAAAGGTTAAATTAATATGAATTATCTTCATGTTAAACATCAAGTATTAGAAATTGCTCATCTTTGTGAGGTACGTCATTGTAATGCTAACAATATGGTATTTAATTCATATAAATAAGAGTAAATAATGACAACGAATGCAGTTTCAACAACAGACGTAGCCGTAAAAACAAAGACACACATTCTGGGTTACCCTCGAGTGGGTGGCGAACGAGAACTCAAGTTTGCGCAGGAAAAGTACTGGCGTGGTGACATTACCCAAGCAGAATTAAAAGACGTGGGGCGATTATTGCGCCATCGTCACTGGGGTGATCAAAGTGATGCGGGATTAGATTTTGTCTCGGTGGGAGATTTTGCTTGGTATGATCACGTGTTGGGAACGAGCATGCTTCTTGGCCATCTGCCTAAGCGTCATCGCCATGGTTTTCCAGATTTAGACACGTTATTTCGCGTTGCACGTGGTAAAGCACCAACCGGTTGCGCCTGCGCCGCCTCTGATATGACCAAGTGGTTTAACACCAATTACCATTATATTGTACCAGAGTTCAGCGCTGAAGATGAATTCACTGTTAGCTGGCCACAATTGTTTGAGGAAGTGACAGAAGCGAAGAAGGCGGGTAAAGATGTGAAGCCTGTCTTACTTGGGCCGGTATCGTACCTTTGGTTAGGAAAGGAAAAATCCTCGGATTTTGATCGCCTATCATTGCTACCTAGGTTATTAGCCGCTTATCAGCAAATCCTCGCAAAGTTGGCAAAACTCGGGGTTGAGTGGGTCCAAATTGATGAACCGGTGCTGACGCTTGAGTTACCTAAACCCTGGGCCGATTCATTTAAGATTGCCTATCAGGTGCTTCACGGTAGTCCAAAGCTATTGTTGACGACCTATTTTGATAATATCACCCATCATCTTGATAACATTATGGATCTGAAAGTTGATGGCTTACATATTGATTTATCAGCGGCTCCTGAGCAGCTGGATGCTGTTGTTGCCGCCTTGCCAGAGCAGTGGGTATTGTCTGCGGGGGTGATAAATGGTCGTAATGTGTGGCGGGCGGATTTGAGTGCTCAGCTTGAGCGGCTGCAGCCTGTGAAGCAGAAGTTGGCAGAACGCCTATGGGTTGGTACCTCTTGTTCGTTGCTGCATACCCCGATTGATCTGGAGCTTGAAACGGATCTTAATCCGGAAGTGCGGCAGTGGCTCGCCTTTGCGAAGCAAAAATGTCGCGAGGTTACATTGCTGGCTCAGGCCTTGGATGATAATGCGATTGCCATTGAAGAGTGTGCGCATTACAGTGCGCCGATTAAAGCACGTGCAAACAGTGATATAGTGAATAATCCCGTGGTTCGTCAGCGTACCGCAACAATCACTGATGCACTTGCAGAACGCAAGTTAGCGTATGAAGAGCGTGCTCGTTTGCAACGTCAATCATTGGGTTTGCCTTTATTTCCAACGACCACGATCGGCTCATTCCCGCAAACCAGAGATATTCGTACAAAGCGGAGTGATTTCAAGGCTGGCCGCCTGTCAGAGCATGCCTATACGGCAGCGATGAAAGTCCATATTGCGGATGCGATTGAACGTCAACAGCAACTCGATCTGGATGTCTTCGTTCATGGTGAGCCAGAGCGTAATGACATGGTGGAATATTTTGCTGAGTTACTGGAAGGCTTTGCAGTGACACGCTTTGGTTGGGTGCAGAGTTATGGTTCGCGTTGTGTCAAGCCCGCTGTGATTGTGTCTGATATTTACCGTTCTGCGCCAATGACAGTAGATTGGACATGCTATGCGCAATCATTGACTGAAAAGCCAGTGAAAGGGATGTTAACAGGGCCCGTGACGATTCTAGGGTGGACCTTCCCACGTGAAGACTTAACGCATGAAGATATTGCCAATCAAATTGCACTCGCGCTGCGTGATGAGGTCGCCGATTTACAAGAGAAAGGGATCAAGGTGATTCAAATTGATGAACCCGCTATTCGTGAAGGACTACCGTTAAAAGCTAGCGAGTGGCAGCAGTATTTGAACTGGGCGGTGAAGGCATTTAAGATTTCAGCCGCCAGTGCTGAAGCGCAAACCCAAATCCATACCCATATGTGTTATAGCGAATTTAATGACATTATCAAGTCAGTTGCGGAGCTGGATGCAGACGTGATCACTATTGAAACCTCTCGTTCGGATATGGCGCTGCTAAAAGCCTTTGAGGCCTTTGATTACCCAAATGAAATAGGACCAGGTGTGTATGATATCCATTCGCCAAATATTCCAGAGGTGGAACAAATTATTCTGTTGGTTGAAAAAGCCGCTGCTTTAATACCTGCAGAGCGACTATGGATCAACCCTGATTGCGGCCTGAAAACACGTAACTGGGTGGAGACAGAGGCCGCATTGGCCAGTATGGTCAAAGCCGCAAAGCAATTACGAGAGCACTGGCAAGCGAAAGCGATGTAGGGGGGATTTCCCCTAATCGCTGTCGAATAAGTTAACAAAGAGCGCACTGGCGCTCTTTTTTTTTGTTTGCCCAGCGAAGCTGGCAAACCCGTCAGGTTGCAAGAAACCTGAATCACCCCGACTGAGGGGAAGATAATCCGAATCGCAAGGGCGTTGCTGGCCAACGGCAGGGTCTGAAGGAAGCGATAGGAAGTTAACAGTACACAACGAAAGTGAACCTGATTCGGCAGTCTAGGTGGGTAAGCGTGCAAAATAGCGCAAAGCCCCATACTCAGTCAGACCCC
>NZ_JAKJSL010000048.1:0-67276 GCF_050336815.1 Photobacterium nomapromontoriensis | reverse complement strand
TTCATGAGTTATCGCGACATGCGATAGGCTGAAATAAAGATTTTTAATTATCGATAAAGCAAAGGGAAACACGGATAAAACAACATAGAATGTAGCGATAAACAGTTTTCTTTTACGAAACAGATGACAAATAACATTTTTCAGCAAGTAAGATACTTAATTAAAGTTACCTTTAAGTAAATACCCTGATGGGGTATATAGGTAGCGGCAAACCGCTACCTACGCGTAAGTCTTATAGACCTACAACGTTCGCAGCTTGAGGGCCTTTTTGGCCTTGTTCAACATCGAAAGAGACTTTTTGGCCTTCAGCCAAAGTCTTGAAGCCTTCAGAAGCGATAGCACGGAAGTGAACGAATACGTCAGCACCGCCGTTGTCTTGAGTAATGAAACCAAAACCTTTCTCTTCGTTAAACCATTTTACGATACCAGTTGTTTTATTAGACATAGTGTGTCCCTTATATTTAATTTCATGAGTTATCGCGACATGCGATAGGCTGAAATAAAGATTTTTAATTATCGATAAAGCAAAGGGAAACACGGATAAAACAACATAGAATGTAGCGATAAACAGTTTTCTTTTACGAAACAGATGACAAATAACATTTTTCAGCAAGTAAGATACTTAATTAAAGTTACCTTTAAGTAAATACCCTGATGGGGTATATAGGTAGCGGCAAACCGCTACCTACGGGTAAGTCTTATAGACCTACAACGTTCGCAGCTTGAGGGCCTTTTTGGCCTTGCTCAACATCGAAAGAGACCTTTTGGCCTTCAGCCAAAGTCTTGAAGCCTTCAGAAGCGATAGCACGGAAGTGAACGAATACGTCAGCACCGCCATTGTCTTGAGTAATGAAACCAAAACCTTTCTCTTCGTTAAACCACTTTACGATACCAGTTGTTTTATTAGACATTGTGTGTCCCTTTAATAATAAGTCTTAAATTTTATCGCCGATAAATAGCGATATTCTGAGAGTCTGAATTATTGAATGTGACGATGAAGCTAAGGGAAACACTGAGGATGACAACAATAACGAAGGAATTCTGAGGGTTTTACTTTTACTTGATGTTTCATTAATAACTCTGAACAACAGAGCGACGTCATTATTAAACCAAAACGTAAATATGTAAAGGGTTATTTGTGTTTTATTTGTCTGCTTCTTCACATCTTGTTGAAAATTATTAATATATTTGTTTTTTGTGAGTGGCTTTAATAACACATGGTTCAACGTGGGAAAGCAACAGGGTAGAAGATAAGGAAAAAACGGGTACTTTTCAGCAACCCATTTTTTAATATTGCCGAACCTCGAGTTGTTTACCCGTACTGCTGCTCGAACCAGCTTTCGAGGATCACCACGGCGGACTGAGAGTCAATATTGCCTTTGCTCAGGTTGCGGTAGCCGCCACGTTCAAACAACTCGGCACGGGCTTCGGCGGTACTCAGGCGTTCATCATGCAGCACAACTTGGCAGCCGAAGCGGCCATGCAGACGATTGGCAAATTTTTTCGCTCGCGGGGTAATGGCTTCAAGTTCGCCGCCCCGTAAATCGAGTGGCAGGCCGACAACAACGAGATCCGGCTGCCATTCTTTGAGGATTTTTCCGATATCATCCCAGTTCGGGGTGCCATCTTTGGCTTTTAAGGCCGCGAGTGGATTCGCGGTACCAGTCAGTTCTTGGCCGATCGCAACACCAATACTTTTGGTGCCATAGTCAAAGGCTAATACGCTACGTGCGTTACTCATGCATGTCCTTTTTCGATTGAAAGGTGGGTGGCATTAATGCCTAGCTGGGCAATGGCTTTATTCCAGCGTTCACTGATTGGGGTATTGAATACCACGTCCGGGTTGGCCTCAGTCGTCAGCCAGGTATTTTCTGCAAGTTCCAGTTCGAGCTGACCGGCATCCCAACCTGCATAGCCCAGTGCGACCAGAAACTGTTCCGGGGCTTCACTGGTGCCGAGCAGAGATAAAATATCTTTTGAGGTGGTCACTGAAACGTGATCCGTAATATCAATACTGGAGCTGAAACAGCCACTTTTATTGTGCAGGACGAAGCCGCGATCCGCAGAAACTGGTCCACCATTGAATACGGGTTGTTCCAGGCTGCTTGGGTTGTTGACCGGTAGATCGCGTGCGATCTCTATTTGTTCCAACATATTACCGACTGATATTTCAATCGGCAGGTTGATCACAATACCCATCGCCCCTTCATCGTTGTGTTCACAGATGTAAACCACACCACCTTTGAAATTGGGATCTTGCATGCTGGGCATGGCAACCAGAAAGTGATTGGTCAAATTCATGAGAGTACCTGCTACCTGTCTTATTCTTAATAGTATGCCGACTAATTGGCAGAATGGGCAATAATGGGGGGATATTTGAATTCGCTCCACAGCCTTTTGGGTGCTGTGGAGCGACGATACCCCTAGGTGAAACTAGTGGTTAAGGCGCTGTTCAATGGCGTCCATCAACTTGCCAGTGATAGAGATATCAAAAGCGGCTTCAATTTCGCGGATACAGGTTGGGCTGGTTACGTTGATTTCAGTGAGTTTGTCACCAATCACGTCAAGACCAACAAAAATCAGGCCTTTTTCCTTGAGTGTTGGCCCCACCGCTTCTGCGATCTTACGATCGGTTTCGCTGATTGGACGAGCTTCGCCTCGGCCACCAGCAGCAAGGTTACCTCGGGTTTCCCCTTTGGCTGGAATGCGCGCAAGGCAATATGGCATCGGCTCGCCATCCACCATCAGAATTCGTTTATCACCATTGCTGATATCGGGAACAAAGGTTTGTGCCATACAGTAGTTCTGACCCATATTGGTCAGGGTCTCAATGATCACTGAAACGTTCGGATCGTTTTTCATCACACGGAAAATGGACGATCCGCCCATGCCATCCAGAGGTTTTAGGATAATATCGCCATGTTCTTGGTGGAACGCTTTGATCTTATCTGCACGACGGGTGACCATGGTGGTCGGGGTTAATTCAGGGAACCAGGCCGTGAATAGTTTTTCATTACAATCACGCAGGCTTTGCGGTTTGTTGACGATCAGGGCACCTTCAATTTCTGCGCGCTCAAGAATATAAGTCGCATAGATGTATTCAGTGTCAAAAGGTGGGTCTTTACGCATTAATACAGCATCAAGATCGGATAGTGCGATTTCTTGTTCGCTGTGGAACTCGAACCAGCCATTCGGATCTTCTTTCAGGCTAACAACACGGGTGCGAGCAATGGCCTTGCCCTGTTCAAGCGACAGGTCATTCATTTCCATGTAGTGGATTTCCCAGCCACGACGCTGTGCTTCCATCATCATGGCAAAGCTGGAATCTTTCTTGATGTTGATAGACTCAATCGGGTCCATCACGATACCCAGTTTGATCATTGGTTTCTCCTAGTTTGTCTTCCCGTGAGTGGGATTAGCCTAGATCGCCGAAGCGAACCTGCAGGGCGGTAATTGCTGTCATTGCTGCAGTTTCAGTGCGCAATACGCGTGGACCCAGTAGTACTTCATCAAAGTGGTAGGTTTCTGTCATGCTGATTTCTTCTGCTGACAGCCCACCTTCCGGGCCGATCAACAAGCGTACCTTGCTGACAGGTTCAGGCAAAGTGTTGATTGAGTAATGGGCTCGCGGGTGAAGGTTTAGCTTCAAGCCATCATATTCTTCGGCACACCACTCTTCCAGTTTCATTACCGGGCGAATTTCTGGTACCACGTTGCGACCGCACTGTTCGCAGGCAGCAATCGCGATTTTTTGCCATTGCTGGAGTTTTTTATCAAAACGTTCTGCGTTTAATTTAACGCCACAGCGTTCTGAGATCAGAGGGGTTATGATGTTTACCCCTAACTCGACGGATTTCTGGATGGTAAATTCCATTTTATCACCACGCGAGATCACCTGGCCAAGATGGATATCGAGTGGTGATTCGCTGCTGTTTTCACGGCGTTTTTGTATCTCAACTTCCACATTTTTTTTACTGGCATTGGTGATCAGTGCCGGGAACTCGGCGTTACTGCCATCAAATAGCAGCACTTCCTGGCCCGGTTGCATCCGCATCACGCGGCCTACATGGTTAGCGGCCTCTTCGCTGAGCATGATGATACCTGACGCAGGCAGGGTGTCAGGGTGGTAAATTCGTGGGATTCTCATGGCTACTGGTAACCTGTTGGGTTTAATCTGGCCGTATTATATACCCAAGCTACCTCAAGATGCTCGTTTCTGGGGCAGCCAAAATGCAGGCTGCCCAGTGAGACTATTTCACCGTTTTTTTACAGCGGGCCAATAAGGCTTGGTAGTGCACAGTTTCCTCATGACTGAGGGTTAAGCGGTAGGCTTTTACCACCCTCATGAAACGGGGGATGTATTGGCACTGATTTTTTGGCGGCAACCATTCATCCAGCCCTTTTGCCCCTTTCTGACGGTTAAGCGAAGCCTCCACACTGACCAGATTTTTAGGATCGTTCGCGAATGTTTTGCGTTGGTGGGTTGTCCATGTGTTGGCACCGTGTTCCCATGCCCATTTAAGCGGCACGATATGGTCAATATCGATATCTGACGCTTGATAGATCGTCTTGCCGGAGTAAGCGCTATTCCAGCGGCCAGAGACTACCTGGCATTGTTTGTCGCTTTTAAAGCGTACTTGGCCAACAGATTGGGCGATCAGTGTTTCCATCCGGGCGTTCTGGCAGTCTTTATCGTTATCGAGCCAGCCGTGACCGAAATATTGACGCTGATAGGAGGTGTGATTGGCCGTCGTGATTGATTTTTTAGCTTGAGACCCTTTAGGCAGGCGACCACCACTGTTAAGACAAGCGGTGAGGTTGTCGTAGGGGGTAAACGTTTTTGTTCGTTGATAAGACGCACTGCTGCTGTCATGACAGATCCCGCTGGTGGATTTCTTCACCACCAGTGGTTCCATCGCATGGGCCGTTGCAGTCAAAGGCAGCAGCAAAGCCAGTGCCAATCCGTAGCAGACGTGACGCGGTAAGGTAGACGTGAAGTGTCGCATGGTAGTCCTTAGTCAGTTTTGGTACTGATAAGACTATCACTGAAAGGTTTTTTAGAATCGCGTCACACTGTGTTTTTTATTATTTGCATGCGTTGTGGCCAGAATAGAGAGGGGAAATAGCCCTAAAAAAGATAAGCCATATTGATGGTGGTGTGTTAGCTCGGAGAGGAATCGAGGCGCGGCGTAATGATGAATACGCGTTTTTCCTTTAATTAAGAAGAGCCTTTATTTGGTATAAGTTCGAGTGGTTGTGCACAGCGACGGCAATGATAGATGGCTTGGCCACGCAGCATTTTATTATGGCGGCGAACAGAGAGTTGATGCTCGTTGCATTGACATTGGTAGCGAAACGTAGCGCCTTGGACTGAGCTGATATCAAAACTATGTGTTGTGCGAGGTGGAACACCAAACACCTCAGCCATGATGATTTGCCACTCCCTGCCATGGGGGCGAACCTTGCCAAAGCGTTTAAAAACGACTAGATGAGCGACTTCGTGCGGCACCACTTCCTCGAGAAACGCCTGCGGGTTCTCTTGCAGTAATACCGGGTTGAAACGGATCTCCCAGCCTTGCAGACGGGCACAGCCGGCAATTTTCCCCCACTGAGTAAAGTTAACGACCGGCGTTGGTAGTCGCTGGTTTAAGCGCTGGTTGGCTATCTTGATGCATAGTTTGACTTTGGCGATAACTTGGGCGTGAAGTGGGGGCATGGGCTCGGTCAGTGGTGGTGGCTGGAAAGGAAGTATAAAAAAGTTAGGGGAAATAGAGAAGGGACTAGGGACGAATTCCGAGGAAGAGCGGGTTAAGAGCGGAAGGGCGAGAGCGGAGCTATGGGGAAAAGCGGACCTATGGTCCTATGGGTAGATCAAGATCTAGGTACGGGTTTCGAGGTACGAGTTCCGAGGAAGAGCGGGTTAGAACGGAGAAGCAAAAGCGATCCTAAGGCCCTATGGGTAAGAGCGGAATAAAAGCAGGGGTAGAGTCTCAGAATTCGTTCTTTTTCCTTTACACTCGAACCTCGTCCCTCGCTCCTGCTTGTAGGACCATAGGACCATAGGACCATAGGACCATAGGACCATAGGACCATAGGACCATAGGACCATAGGACCATAGGACCACAGGACCACATATCTTTTGCTTTTTCGCTCTTCCTAGTCCCTGATTTTCCGCTCTTAACTGCTCTACCTCGTCCCTAATACAAACAAAAAAGGAAGCTGAGGCTTCCTTTTTTGAGTGTCGTCTTACGCAGTATCGCTTACTTCAGGTTAGCGAAATCACGTAGGATGGCAGCTTTGTCTGTCGCTTCCCATGGGAATTCTTCACGGCCGAAGTGACCGTAAGCCGCTGTTTTCTTGTACATAGGCTTAAGCAGATCAAGCATTTCGATCAGGCCGTATGGGCGCAGATCAAAGTGCTGACGTACCGCTTCAACGATGATTTCGTGTGATACTTTTTCAGTACCGAACGTTTCAATCATGATAGACGTTGGATCTGCTACACCGATTGCGTAAGACAATTGGATTTCACAACGGTCAGCCATGCCAGCCGCTACGATGTTTTTCGCTACGTAACGTGCTGCGTAAGCCGCTGAACGGTCTACTTTTGATGGATCTTTACCAGAGAAAGCACCACCACCGTGACGTGCTGCGCCGCCGTAGGTATCAACGATGATCTTACGACCGGTTAGGCCACAGTCACCCATTGGACCACCGATAACGAAACGGCCGGTTGGGTTGATGAAGTACTTAGTGTCTTTTGTTAGCCACTCTGCTGGTAGAACTGGCTTGATGATCTCTTCCATTACTGCTTCTTGCAGTACGGGTAGCTCAATGCTATCGCTGTGCTGAGTTGACAATACTACAGCATCGATACCAACGATTTTACCTTGATCGTAAGCGAAAGTTACCTGGCTTTTCGCATCAGGGCGAAGCCATGGCAGGGTACCGTTTTTACGCACCGCCGCCTGACGCTCAACCAGACGGTGAGCATAAGTAATAGGAGCAGGCATTAGTACGTCTGTCTCGTTAGTCGCGTAACCAAACATGATGCCCTGATCGCCAGCGCCAAGTTCACGCGGATCTGCACGGTCAACACCTTGGTTGATATCTGGAGACTGCTTACCAATTGCGCTCAGTACTGCACAAGAGTCAGCATCAAAGCCCATCTGTGAGTTGACATAGCCGATTTCACGCACGGTTTCACGGGTGATATCTTCGATATCAACCCATGCTGTCGTGGTGATTTCACCACCGACCATTACCATGCCTGTTTTTACGTAAGTCTCACACGCCACACGTGCTTTTGGGTCTTGTTCTAAGATCGCATCCAATACTGCATCAGAAATTTGGTCAGCAATTTTATCGGGATGGCCTTCTGATACCGACTCAGAAGTAAACAGGTGCTTCGCCATGAGGGCTCCCATAAGTAATGTAATTTGATTATCGTGGGCTCTATATTGATCAAGAATGCGTTACAAACGTGTACACGGATATACGTTTGTATGTATAGAGCTACCTCCGTCTAGACGTCTATAATACTCGCTTAAGCATTAAAATCAACCGTGCGAACGGTAAGGGCATTTCAATGTAACACGAAGCAAACGTTTTCTTTGTAAGGCTTTTATTACAGCAAGTTGCGCGCAGTTATTAGTGGAAGGTTGGCAGGGTATTGATATGAAACTTATTTTTCGAAGGAAAACGTTTGCAGATGAGGGTAAGACTTTGCGACAATACTTACCCGCCGAACTCTGGTTTTCTGGGTCATTGAGGGCCAAGATAAACCGAATCTAACAGTCTACGAATTTCTGGAGCAGACATGTCTTCTCGTAAAGCACTAGCTAATGCAATCCGCGCCCTAAGCATGGATGGTGTTCAACAAGCTAACTCTGGCCACCCGGGTGCCCCTATGGGCATGGCAGATATTGCTGAAGTATTGTGGCGTGGCCACATGAACCACAACCCACAAAACCCGCAGTGGGCTGATCGCGATCGTTTTATTTTGTCAAACGGCCACGGTTCAATGCTGATTTATTCTCTGCTTCACCTGACTGGTTATGAGTTGTCGATTGATGATCTGAAAAATTTCCGTCAACTGCATTCTAAAACACCAGGCCACCCAGAATACGGTTATGCACCGGGTATTGAAACTACCACTGGTCCTCTAGGTCAAGGCATCACCAATGCAGTGGGTATGGCAATGGCAGAGAAAGCCTTGGCCGCTCAGTTTAACCGTGATGGTCATGAGATTGTTGATCACAACACTTATGTGTTCATGGGTGACGGCTGTCTGATGGAAGGTATTTCTCATGAAGCGTGTTCACTAGCGGGTACTCTGGGCCTAGGTAAGCTAATCGCATTTTGGGATGACAACGGCATCTCTATCGACGGTCACGTTGAAGGTTGGTTCTCTGATGACACCCCTAAGCGTTTTGAAGCTTACGGCTGGCATGTTATTCCTGCAGTTGATGGCCATGATGCAGATGCTATCAACGCCGCTATTGAGGCAGCAAAAGCAGAAACCAGTCGTCCAACACTGATCTGTACTAAAACCATCATTGGTTTCGGTTCACCAAACAAAGCCGGTTCTCACGACTGCCACGGTGCTCCACTAGGCGCTGAAGAAATTGCGGCGGCGCGTGAATTCCTAGGCTGGAGCTACGGCCCATTTGAAATCCCGGCTGATATTGCAGCAGAATGGGATGCGAAAGAAGCTGGCGCAGCGAAAGAAGCAACGTGGAATGACAAGTTCGCAGCATACGCAGCAGCTTACCCAGAACTTGCGGCTGAGTTCACCCGTCGTGTAAACGGTGAGCTACCTGCACAGTGGGAAGAAAAAGCCAATGCAATCATTGCTGATCTGCAAGCGAATCCTGCCAACATTGCTTCTCGCAAAGCATCACAGAATGCCCTAGAAGCATTCGGTGCGATGCTACCTGAATTCATGGGTGGATCTGCTGACCTTGCGCCATCCAACCTGACCATGTGGTCTGGCTCTAAATCACTGACAGCGGATGATTTCTCCGGTAACTACATTCACTACGGTGTACGTGAGTTCGGCATGACGGCAATCATGAACGGTATCACGCTACACGGTGGTTTTGTTCCTTACGGTGCAACCTTCCTGATGTTCATGGAATATGCGCGTAATGCGATGCGTATGGCTGCACTGATGAAAGTGCAGAACATTCAGGTTTACACCCACGATTCAATCGGTTTGGGTGAAGATGGTCCGACCCACCAGCCTGTTGAGCAGATCGCTTCTTTGCGTCTGACGCCAAATATGAGCACATGGCGCCCATGTGATCAGGTGGAATCAGCGGTTGCCTGGAAACTGGCGATTGAACGTAAAGATGGCCCATCCGCACTGATCTTCTCGCGTCAAAATCTGGCTCAGCAACCACGCTCAGATGCACAGGTAGCTGATATCGCGAAGGGTGGTTACATTCTGAAAGATTGTGACGGTCAGCCAGAGCTGATCCTGATCGCGACGGGTTCTGAAGTTGAGCTTGCAGTGAAAGCCGCAGAGCAACTAACAGCAGAAGGTAAAGCGGTACGTGTCGTGTCTATGCCGGCAACAGATACATTCGACAAGCAAGATGCAGCTTATCGTGAATCAGTACTACCATCAGATGTCACAGCACGTGTTGCGATTGAAGCGGGTATTGCTGACTTCTGGTACAAGTATGTCGGCTTCGGTGGCAAGATCATCGGCATGACAACTTTCGGTGAATCTGCTCCTGCAGATGAGCTATTTAAAATGTTCGGTTTCACGGTTGAAAACGTGGTTGAGACAGCACAAGAGTTGCTGGCTTAAAACCGGATCGAGAATAAACGGTACTCGTCGAATTACTGATGTGATGGCTGCGGTTTATTTTGAAGAGAAAAAAAAGACCTCCTTGTGAGGTCTTTTTTTTTTAAAAATGAGATCTTCGTCATGGGTAAGATCATGGTTAAATCCAATATGAACTGGCAGTAAGGCATGCAAGCTTTTGATTAAAATGATTTTATTCCCATTGGTGACTCTGCTCACAATTATGGTGATTATCAGGGGGGCTTGGTATACACTAATCCGGCTTGTTAATTTTGTAGCACGGATATGACACTAAAAGTTGCAATAAATGGATTCGGCCGCATTGGACGCAGTGTGATCAGAGCATTGTACGAAAGCGGTAAGTATCACCAGATCAAGGTTGTCGCAGTCAACGAGTTGGCTGAGCCGGAAGCGATGGCTCACTTGCTCCAGTATGATTCCAGCCATGGTCGCTTTTTTAAACCTGTCAGTCATGATCAGGAGCACTTGTTTGTGGCTCATGAAAATGGCGAGCAAGACAGTATCCGAATTCTTCATCAAAGCGACATCAATCTTCTTCCCTGGCAAGATCTCGATATTGATATTGTTCTTGATTGTACCGGGGTATACGGCTCACGAGCCGATGGCGAGGCCCATATAAAAGCCGGTGCCCGCAAAGTGTTATTTTCCCATCCTGCTGCAACTGACATCGACAATACCATAATTTATGGTGTCAACCATGACTCGCTCACCGCCGAGCACAAGATAGTCTCTAATGGTTCTTGTACCACCAACTGTATTGTTCCTGTTATTAAGGTGCTTGACGAAAAGTTTGGCATTGAATCTGGTACCATTACCACCATTCACTCGGCCATGAATGACCAACAGGTTATTGATGCCTACCATGCTGATTTACGGCGCACCCGGGCAGCGAGCCAGTCAATAATCCCTGTTGATACTAAACTTCATTTGGGCATTGGACGCATTTTCCCGAAACTTTCTGACAAGTTTGAAGCAATTTCTGTGCGCGTACCGACAATTAACGTTACTGCCATGGACTTAAGTGTCACTGTAAAAACAAATGTGAAAGTTAATGACGTAAATCAAACACTGGCAGATGCGTCTCGTTGTACATTAGATGGCATCGTTGATTACACCGAAGTACCGTTGGTCTCTATTGACTTCAATCACGATCCCCATAGCGCGATTGTCGACGGTACTCAAACCCGCGTGAGTAACCAGCATTTGATTAAATTGCTGGTGTGGTGTGATAACGAATGGGGTTTTGCTAACCGGATGTTAGATACCGCGTTAGCCATGCAAGCCGCCGATAGTGTGATATCGGATGAGGGCAAGCAATAAGAATTCGTAGGGCTTGGCAGTGACGCTGAGCTGGCAAAACTTTGATTTTTAATTTAATTAATGTTGAGAGGACAAACCATGTCTGTAATCAAGATGACTGACCTGGATCTTGCAGGTAAACGCGTATTTATCCGTGCTGACCTAAACGTTCCAGTAAAAGACGGTAAAGTAACTTCAGATGCTCGTATCCTTGCATCACTACCAACCATCAAGCTTTGCCTAGAAGCTGGTGCAAAAGTAATGGTTACTTCTCACCTGGGTCGTCCGACTGAAGGCGAATATGCAGAAGAGTTCTCTCTAGCTCCTGTTGTTAATTACCTAAACGACGCACTTGATTGCGACGTTAAACTAGCAAAAGACTACCTGAATGGCCTAGAGCTAAATGCAGGTGAACTAGTGGTTCTGGAAAATGTTCGCTTTAACAAAGGCGAGAAGAAAAACGAAGAAGAACTCTCTAAGAAATACGCAGCGCTATGTGACGTATTCGTAATGGATGCATTCGGTACGGCTCACCGTGCACAAGCATCGACTCACGGTGTAGGCATGCACGCCCCTGTAGCTTGTGCTGGTCCGCTACTAGCGGCTGAGCTAGAAGCGCTAGGCAAAGCAATGAGCAACCCTGAGCGTCCTCTAGTAGCAATCGTTGGTGGTTCTAAAGTTTCAACTAAGCTGACTGTTCTTGAGTCGCTATCTAAAATTGCTGACCAATTAGTTGTTGGCGGTGGTATTGCGAATACATTCATCGCAGCTGAAGGCCATAATGTAGGTAAGTCTCTATACGAAGCAGACCTCGTTGAAACGGCTAAGAAGCTAATGAAAGATTGCGCAATTCCAGTTGCAACAGACGTTGCTTGTGCAAAAGCATTTGATGAAAACGCTGAAGCTGAAATCAAAAACGTTGCTGACGTTCAAGATGACGACATGATCTTCGATCTAGGTCCAGATTCAACGGCTGTTCTAGCAGACATCATTGCTAACGCAAAAACTATCCTTTGGAATGGCCCTGTAGGTGTTTTCGAGTTCAAGAACTTCGAAGCGGGCACTAAAGGTATCTCTGAAGCAATCGCTAAGTCTGCAGGTTTCTCTGTAGCTGGCGGTGGTGATACGCTAGCAGCAATCGACAAGTTCGGTATCAAAGCTGACGTTTCTTACATCTCGACTGGCGGTGGTGCATTCCTTGAGTTTGTTGAAGGTAAAGTACTTCCAGCTGTTGCGATGCTAGAAGAGCGTGCAAAAGCGTAATAAATCAAGACGGGAGCATGATGCTCCCGTACTTTAACGTTTGTGCATTGGGTCAGGTTTTTATAGAATACTGATCAGTAGCAAACGTTTGCAAAGAGTTAAATTCACACAGACAACAAGGTAAATAGGACTATTGTTATGTCTAAGATCTTCGATTTCGTAAAACCTGGTGTTATTTCTGGCGATGACGTACAGAAAGTATTTGCAGTAGCAAAAGAGAATAACTTTGCACTTCCAGCGGTTAACGTTGTTAACACTGACACTATCAATGGTGTTCTTGAAGCGGCAGCTAAAGTTAAAGCACCTGTTGTTGTTCAGTTCTCTAATGGCGGCGCTGGTTTCTTCGCTGGTAAAGGCGTTAAACTTGAAGGCCAAGGTGCACAAATCCTTGGTGCTGTAGCAGGCGCTAAGTATGTACACGCTGTTGCTGAAGCTTACGGCGTGCCTGTCATTCTTCACACTGACCACGCTGCGAAGAAACTACTTCCTTGGATCGACGGTCTACTAGACGCTGGCGAAGTATTCTTTGCTGAAACGGGTAAGCCTCTATTCTCTTCTCACATGATTGACCTTTCTGAAGAGTCTCTAGAAGAGAACATCGCTACATGTGCTAAATACCTAGCTCGCATGGAAAAAATGGGTATGACTCTAGAGTTTGAACTAGGTTGTACTGGTGGCGAAGAAGACGGCGTTGATAACTCAGATATGGATTCTTCTGAGCTATACACTTCTCCAGAAGACGTTGCATACGCTTACGAAACACTAAGCCCAATCAGCCACCGTTTCACTATCGCGGCATCTTTCGGTAACGTACACGGTGTTTACCAAGCAGGTAACGTTGTACTGACTCCAACTATCCTTCGTGACTCTCAAGCATACTGTGCAGAGAAGTTTGGTATTGCACCTAACGCTCTAAACTTCGTATTCCACGGTGGTTCTGGTTCTTCTGAAGCAGAAATCAAAGAGTCTATCAGCTACGGTGTTATCAAAATGAACATCGATACTGATACACAGTGGGCATCATGGGATGGCGTTCGTCGTTACGAAGCTGAGAACCACGATTACCTACAAGGCCAAATCGGTAACCCAACTGGTGAAGCAGCACCAAATAAAAAATACTACGATCCACGCGTATGGCTACGTGCAGGTCAAGCGTCAATGGTTGCACGTCTAGAAAAAGCATTTGCTGACCTAAACGCAATCGACGTACTATAATTGTAGTGTCTGATGCATTGATATAAAGAGCCCGCCAAGTGCGGGCTTTTTTTATAAGTGTCAGAATGTCGGGCCTAAATTAAAGTGTGATAACGGTCAAATTTTTTGTTGGTGTTATTGACCGAGAGCGGTATTATCCCGCGCACAAAATAGTCGCGACCAGCACAATATGAGTTATGCCAGTATCATTGTTGATAGGGTGATAACAGTATAGGTTGTTAGAGATTACATAAGTTAACAATGTATATAGCGTTTTAGTTTATTTGTGGGTTCATTGACTGAGTCAATGAGCATAACAATGACCAGAGCAGGATGAAGTCAATATGAGTGATAGTATTGCAACAACCGTAAAAGATACGGTGGTTGAAACAATGAAAGACAATGATATAACCAATGGCGTATTACATGCGGGTAATTGGTTGGCTGATAATCATGATCTCTTAATCCAATATGGTGTGAATATTATTTCAGCCTTACTGATCTTGTTTATCGGTAATATCGTCACCAAAGGTATCGCCAATGGTGTAGCGAAAATGCTACGCAAGAAAGACATGGATGGTGCAGTCGTCGAATTCCTTTATTCGCTCGTTCGTTACCTGTTATTTGTTATTGTTCTGATTGCCGCTTTGGGCCGTGTCGGTGTGCAGACGGCCTCTGTGGTTGCTGTAATTGGTGCCGCGGGTCTGGCTATTGGTCTTGCACTGCAAGGTTCGTTGTCTAACTTTGCTGCTGGCGTATTGATTGTTGCCTTCCGTCCTTTTAAATCCGGTGATTTCGTTGAAATTGGCGGCGTATCAGGCTCAGTTGAAGCAATTCAGGTATTTTCGACCATTCTAAATACACCTGATAATAAAATGGTTGTGGTACCAAACGCATCGGTGATTGGTGGTCCAATTACTAACTATTCTCGCCACAAAACGCGCCGTATCGACTTTGTGATTGGTGTGTCTTATAAGGCTGATCTGAAAAAGACCAAAGCAGTACTTGAGCGTGTGGTTGCTGCGGATCCGCGTGTATTGAAAGATCCAGAACCAACCGTTGGTGTGGTTGCCCTAGCCGATTCATCGGTTAACTTCGTTGTGCGCCCTTGGGTGAACACTGAAGATTACTGGGGCGCTTATTTCGATTTACTTCAGGCGATTAAAGAAGCGCTGGATGAAGAAGGGATCGAAATTCCATTTCCACAGATGGATGTGCATCTGAACAAGCTAGAAAGCTAATCTTGATTTGCTGAGTCAAAATGGAGCCTGAGGGCTCCATTTTTTATATCTGATACATGCCAAAGATTCGTTGCTGTCCTGATATTGTCCTATCACGGATGTAGTCTGGAAACGGTGAATTTCATGATCGGTCATCGTCACAATAAAACAATGTACAAAAAAGTTATAATTAAAGGGAATTTTTTGTGGCCTCTTGTTGTCCAATCAGCCAGAGACATAATATAAGACGAATAACAGGACGACTCTGATGAAAAAACAACTTGTTGCAGTGATGATTGGCTTGGGTCTACTTGGTACCAGTGGCATGGCTTTGGCTGATGTGCCTGTTCCTCATATTGAAACGACCGGTAGCGGTGAGATCACGGTTCAGCCTGATATGGCGGTATTCACTGTTGCGGTGGAAGAAATTCGTCCGACGGCAAAAGAAGCGAAGCAGACGGTGGATCGTGCTGTTACTGCATTTGTCGAACGATTATTAGCGAAAGGGGTCGATCGTAGCCAAATCCAAAGTGCGAATATCAGTTTGCAGCCACAATACAGTTATCCTAAAGATCAGGAGCCTCAGCTTAAAGGTTTCCGTGCTAGCCGGTTTATTACAGTGACCGTGAATAAGTTAGAGAACCTCAACACTTATCTGGATAGTGCGCTGGGCGATGGCATAAATCGTATTAATAATATTGAGCTTAAGGTGAGTAATGAGAAGGCTTACCTTGAACAAGCACGTCAGGCTGCCATTAAAGATGCAATTTCGAATGCCCAATCGCTAGCGAAAGGCTTCGGTACCAAATTGGATGGGGTATGGGAGATCTCATATCAGGCACAACAGCCTCGCCCAGTGATGATGCGGATGGCGATGGACAGTGCAGCAGAGAACAATATGAGCTACCAAGACAGTCAAATCACCATTCGTGATCAGGTTGAGGTCGTGTTTAAGCTGGAAGACTAAACAATAGCAGGGACGAGGTGCGAGTCTAAAGGAAAAGCAGGTCGAGCCAGAGAAAGCATCGATGAAAAAAATGGGACACTTTTCAGTGTCCCATTTTTATAATATTGCCGAACCTCGAACCTCGAACCTCGAACCTCGAACCTCGAACCTCGAACCTCGAACCTCGAACCTAGTGCAAGATCCGAGCGCGGATAGTTCCGTCGATGGCCTTGAGTTTTTTCAGTGCTTCTTCAGAACGCTCTGTTTCGACATCAATCACCACATAACCTACTTCAGGGCCGGTTTGCAGATACTGAGCTGCAATGTTGATCCCTTCAGAGGCAAAGATAGTGGTGATCTGGTTTAAGATCCCCGGGCGATTCTCGTGAATGTGCAGTAAGCGAGAGCAATTACGGTGCTCAGGCAGTGATACTTCGGGGAAACCGACCGCTGAAAGGGTTGAGCCGTTATCGGAGTATTTGGCCATTTTACCAGCGACTTCGATCCCGATATTCGCCTGAGCTTCTTGGGTTGATCCCCCAATATGCGGGGTGAGCAAGACATTATCAAATTTAGCCAACGGTGATTCAAATGGGTCACTGTTGGTCTGTGGTTCTTCTGGGAATACATCGACCGCAGCACCTGCAATGTGGTTGCTTTCCAGTGCACTACACAGTGAGTCGATATCGACGACTGTGCCGCGAGCGGCATTGATAAATATTGAGCCTGGCTTCATGCGAGCAAACTCATCAGCCCCCATCATATTTTGTGTACCTGCTGTTTCCGGTACATGCAGGCTGATCACATCACATTTATTGAGCAGCTCTGAGAGTGACGGAACCTGTGTGGCATTGCCGAGTGATAATTTATTCTCGATATCATAGAAATAGACTTTCATGCCAAGGTTTTCAGCCAGAATACCGAGCTGGGTGCCAATGTGGCCATAGCCGATGATCCCGAGACGTTTACCTCGCGCTTCATATGAATGATCCGCGGATTTGAACCACTCACCGCGATGTGCTTTGGCATTTTTTTCAGGGATCCCACGTAACAGTAGCAGGATTTCGCCCAAGACCAGTTCAGCCACACTGCGAGTGTTGCTGAATGGGGCATTGAACACTGGGATCCCGCGTTTTGCTGCGGCATTGAGATCAACTTGATTAGTACCGATACAGAAACAGCCGACCGCGATCAGTTTCTTCGCTGCGCTGAAGACTTCTTCGGTCAGTTGGGTGCGGGAGCGGATCCCTACAAAGTGGGCATCCGCGATGGCCGTTTGTAGCTCATCACCGGAGAGGGAGCCTTTATGATATTCAATATTGCTGTAGCCAGCTTGCTGCAGCACTTCGATCGCTGAAGGGTGAAGGCCTTCAAGCAATAGAATTTTTATTTTGTCTTTATCCAGTGATATTTTAGCCATTGGTACTTATCCTTAAATACTGAGAGTAGAGGGGGCCATGGAGCAGGGCAGAGGCAGGAAAGGACTACGATCAATTTTCCTGTATGCGGGCTATACATGAGCACCACTTTACGATTACTTATATGCTGGCTTTTAAATTACCAAAAAATAACCACAATGGGTAAGAATATTACAGGATTGATAATAGAAAACGGCATATATTATGCCGTTTTGTAAGTGAATAACGTATTAAACCTATTTCCCTTCGTCGCCTAAGAGGAAAATAGGTTCAGTAGTTATTTTTCGAATGTTTTGACGCCGTCAGGCGCACCAACCAATAGCACATCTGCGCCACGGTGAGCAAACAGACCCACCGTTACCACGCCAGGAAGTGCATTGATCTTGTCTTCCATGATTTTCGGTTCGGTGATTTTCATGTTGTAGACATCCAGAATGATATTGCCGTTATCAGTCAGACAACCTTCACGATAAACCGGATCACCACCGAGTTTCACTAGCTCACGGCCAATAAATGAGCGTGCCATGGGGATCACTTCTACTGGCAGAGGAAACTGGCCCAGAACATCCACTTGCTTAGTATTGTCGACAATACAGATAAACTGTTTCGCGATAGCTGCGACAATTTTTTCACGGGTCAAGGCTGCGCCGCCGCCTTTGATCATATCGTACTCACTGTTGATCTCATCGGCACCATCGACATAAACATCCAGACTTGATACTTCATTGGCGTCAAATACCGGGATACCGATCTTTTCCAGGCGCTCGGTTGAGGCAATTGAGCTCGATACCGCACCTTTAATTTCTTCTTTACGGGTTTCCAATGCATCGATGAAGTGATTGACGGTTGAGCCGGTGCCCACACCCACAATGCTGCCTTTTTTGACGTATTCCAATGCAGCCCAGCCGGCAGCTTTCTTCATTTCATCTTGTGTCATGCTTGTCTCCTAGTGATGACATTTGTTGCGCAGAGCGCTGATTATAGCCAAAGCACTGTGTGTAGTCAGTCCCTATCTCCGCTTGTTCGTTATGCTTATCGATGACAAAAATATAATTCTATTAATAACATAGGGTTGGGGTTAGTGGTGTGGTTCAAAAATACCAAACGTTTGCGTCTGGGGCTATGTGGTAACTGGCAATTATGCTGACCAGTGAAAATGGTATGAGGGGGTGATTATTTCCGGTAATGGAACATCCCAGCTTTCAAAGGGGAGCGTGTCGACCTGTTGGCAGTCGTGAGCTAAACCGATGGGACGTGGGCCAAGCCGCTGGAGGTGCCAGCGAGTGAGGGTGCGGTCATAGTAGCCGCCGCCCATGCCAAGGCGCTGGCCAGTATTGTCAAAGGCCACCAAGGGGGTAAAGATGACGTCAAGTTCGATTATGGGCTTGACTAACCGTACATCCAGAATAGGCTCTTTGATCTGGTAGCGATTGAGGGTCATTCTGGTGGTCGGTGTATAGTGCAAAAAAAGCAAATTGCCTTTGCTAAATGGGTGCAATACAGGCAGGTAAACGGACTTTCCTTGCAGCCATAGCCATTCTATCACTGGCTGAGTATCGAGTTCGCCATCGTTGGCTAGGTACAGCGCGATATGCTGAGCTTGAGAGATCGTCTCTGATTGCTTGACGTGTTGAAGTAGATCGGTTGCTGCTTGGCACTGATGAGCATGACTGAGGGCACGGCGTTTCTGACGAATAAATTGACGAATATGCTGGCGAGTTGCCGATGGGTGAACCGCAGATCTCATAAGTCATCCAATGACAGAAGGTATGCTGGGTAAAGGTTTCTACAAAACGATGTTTACAAAAGTTTTTGGTAAAACAAGAAGGTATGCCCCAGGGTGCCGTTGCGCATTGTGGCCCTTGAACCAGATGTTCAAGGTGGATCAGCAACATTAACCGTAGGCTTCTCGGTACGAGCCGAGCATGCTCAATAGCTAATAAAAGCTGATCCTGGGTATTTGCTTATCGGCTCGGGGACGTTAATCCGCTGACGCACACCCCAGGGTCAATTCATTATCAACGCTCTGGCTGATATTGCAATGCTTTCTCCAATAAATCTTCCATCTCTTTGATTCTATTGGACAGTTTTTCAGCATTGCGCTGCTGTTCTTGGCGTTCGCTATACAATTCGTTGCAAATGTTCAGGCCTGTGAAAATTAACAGCTGTTCCTGATTGCTGATCTTGGTTCGCTCGGCGAGATCTTTCAGGCGCTGGTCAAAATCGGCCGCTGATGCTTGCAGAGCGACTTCTTGACCTGATGGGCAATTAACCTTAAGGGTACGGCCAAATACCTGAATTTCTACTGCCTGGTTACTCATAAACTTTTAATCTGCTCCGTGTCAGATAGCTCAATATGGTATTCCGCTTACGAACGCGCTAAGAGGGTAAATATAGAAAAAGCCCTATCAACATGCAAGCAGGCTTATCACGCTTTATGCTCAATTGTGTCTGACTAATCAGATCTTAACCAGATTGAGGCAAACATGCCCCTGCGGCAGGAATTGCCGAGTGACTGATCTTTCGTATAAGTGGTAGCATAACACAAACACGATCCACACCAACGATATTAAGGTGAACAGCCCATGAGCGACGTAAAATTACCAGCTTACGAAACCCTCGAGCCGATGCTAAAAGTACAAGGCCTTGCCGTGACCCCTTCGGAGCTGCATGGCTTGCTAAGTGGTATGATTTGCGGTGGTTTGGCAATCGATGGCGAACAGTGGCTGATGCCGATTTGTGATTACGCCAATCAGGGTGAACCGATGCTGGACGGTGCAAAAGCACTGGTACGGTCAGTATTTGATGCCGCGGCAAGCGAACTTGGTAGTTTAACGCAAACGTTATTTACCTCGACGGCTGCTGAATTGTCGGAGATTGAATTCAGTGTATCGCTGTTATTGCCTGCAGATGATGCTGAGCTGATGCTGCGCGCTGAGGCTCTCAGTGAGTGGGTGACGAACTTTATTTCAGGCCTGGGTTTGATGGGAATGGAAAAGCAGGCTTTATCCGGTGATGTCGCCGAGGCTGTCGCTGCGCTGGAGGAAATTTCTCAGCTTGGGATCGATGAAGACGAAGACATGGACGAGCAGGCGTTACTGTTTAATGATGTGGTTGATTATGTACCAGATTGTGTTCTAACTTGCTTGATCGGCCTGAGTCAGCGAGGGACGATAGACGACAGTGACGACATATCAGCCGACAAGCCAGCTGATAAACCGACGCTGCATTAAGAACGGAACAAATGAGTAAGTAAGGGACGGGATGTGAAGCATTACGATGTTGTCATTGCGGGTGGGGCGATGGCGGGTGCGACGTTAGCGCTTGCACTGGATAAGCTCACTAACGGACAGTTAACGATTGCGGTGGTAGAAGCTGTCGCACCGAGTGTTGACCAACACCCGGGTTATGATGCTCGTAGTATTGCGCTGTCGTTAGGCTCGGCTAACCTTTTGGCGTCGATTGGCTGCTGGGAAAAGTTGGCCGCGTTGGCAACGGCAATTACCCATATCCATGTCTCTGATCGCGGTCATGCTGGTATGGTACATGTTGATGCTTATTCGCAAGCGGTTGATGCACTCGGTTATGTGGTCGAGTTGACGGACGCAGGACGGATATTCCACCAATCTCTGGCCACGTGTGAGCGGGTTGATCTGTATTGTCCGGCCACGATCCGTGCCATCGAGCAGCAACAGCAGCAGGTCAGCGTGCAGCTAGATAATGGCGACGAAATTGAGGGCAAGTTACTGGTCACGGCGGATGGGGCATTGTCTTCGTGTTGCGATATGCTGAGAATTGGCCGTAGTGACTACGATTTTGATCAAATTGCAGTCATTGCTAATGTGACGACAGCTGAGCCACATCATGGCCGGGCATTTGAGCGCTTTACCTCCCATGGGCCAGTGGCATTGTTACCGATGTCTGATGGCCGGAGTTCGATGGTGTGGTGTGTTCGGCCACAGGATCAGGCAACAGTGATGGGCTGGAGTGATGATGAGTTTTTGGCTCAACTGCAACAGGCATTTGGCTGGCGGCTGGGACAATTGCTCAAACCGGGGAAGCGCTGTGCCTATCCATTGGTGTTGCGTCAGTCTCAGCGGTTGACATCTCATCGGGTCGCGGTCATTGGTAATGCTGCCCAGACGTTACACCCGATTGCCGGGCAGGGGTTTAACCTTGGCCTGCGTGATGTGTTGAGTTTGGCTGAGGAAATCGCTTCGGGGATTTCTGACGGTCAGGATCCGGGCTGCGTGCAAATTCTCAGCCGCTATCGTCAGCGCCGAGAGCCGGACCGCGAGGCCACCGTCGCGATGACTGCCGGATTGGTTGGTCTTTTTTCCACAGAAAGTCTGCCTTTCGTTGTCGGTCGCAATATCGGCTTAATGGCAATGGAAAGGATTAATGTATTGAAAGCTCCGCTGGTACGGCGGGCGATGGGACAGGTAGAAAGATAGCCATGATGCAAAGTGTAGATGTCGCTATTATTGGTGGTGGGATGGTTGGGCTGACATTGGCCGCAGCATTGGCAGACACCGAGCTTCGGATCGCAGTGATTGAGGGGCAATTACCTGAGCCTCAATTGGCAGAACTGCCTGATTTACGTGTTTCTGCGCTAAGTCGTGCCAGTGAGCGAATCTTGCGCCGTGTCGGAGCCTGGGAGGGGATTGAAGCTCGTCGTTCTTCACCCTATGACAAAATACAGGTGTGGGAGCAAGACAGCTTTGCCCGTATTCAGTTTGCTGCCGCTGACCTGGCCCAGCCGGATCTGGGGCATATTGTCGAAAACCGGGTTGTACAGCTAGCGTTGATGGATAAGGTCAAAGGTTTACCCAATGTCACACTACTGGCTCCTGAGCGATGCCAGAGCATTGCCTTTGGTGAAAGTGAAGCGTGGCTGAGCTTGGCGTCGGGGAAAAACCTGACCGCAAAGCTAGTCGTGGGTGCCGATGGGGCTAATTCTTGGCTGCGTCAGCAGTTAGATATACCACTAACGCACTGGGATTACGGTCATAGCGCTATTGTTGCCAATATTCGCACCTCGGAGGCTCACCAGCAGATGGCTCGGCAGATCTTCCGACCACAGGGACCACTGGCTTTCTTACCGCTCGCTGAGCCAGATCTGTGTTCGATTGTATGGTCGTTGCCACCCGCAGAGGCTAAGGCTTTGATGGCGATGCCAGAGGCGGAGTTTAATCAGCATTTGACGGTTGCTTTTGATAACCAACTGGGTTTATGTCAGGTGGTGGGAGCGCGACAGGCATTTCCGCTCAAAATGCGCTATGCCCGTGATTTTGTTCGCGAGCGCGTGGCATTGGTTGGCGATGCCGCACACACGATTCATCCTTTAGCTGGTCAAGGTGCTAACTTGGGATTACTCGATGCTGCTAGTTTGGCGCAAGAGCTCAAGCAGTTATGGCAGCAAGAGCAAGATATCGGAAAGAAAGTGCATTTACGTCATTACGAACGTTGGCGTAAGGCTGAAGCCGCCAAGATGATCACGGCAATGCAAGGTTTTAAGGATCTGTTTTCTGGAAGTCATCCGGCTAAAAAATTGGTTCGAGATCTGGGTATGTTACTTGCCGATATCACGCCTGGTGTCAAAGATGAATTTATGCGACGCGCATTAGGCTTGTCTGGAGAGCTGCCAGAGCTAGCGCAGCGTTAATACTTGTGTTGTTCGTAGATAAAAAAACCGCCGTTGAGAAGGCGGTTTTTTTATGTCTATTCAATGTGTTGGTATGAAATTGAATTTTTTGATCCGTTTTCCGATTTTTTCACCTACAGTAAATATCAGGAAATATTTATACCCAGCTAGTGTGTGTATACCGATGCGTCCAACGCGGTGCGTTACTGGCGAAAAAACTGATTGATTTGAGCTATTTACAGTTGCTGATATTGCTGTTGGACTGGCAATAAAAGTACGGTGATAGGCAAGCTTTTATAAGGAAGTTTTATCATGAGTTATATTCCCTCTGAATTGATGTATACCAATACTCACGAATGGATCCGTCCTGAAGGTGAGGGTGTTTATACCATCGGTATTACCGATCATGCCCAGTCGATGCTCGGCGATATGGTGTTTGTTGAGCTTCCCGAAGTCGACAGTGCGACAGATGCCGGTGAGGATTGTGCGGTGGCAGAATCGGTGAAGGCTGCCTCTGATGTTTATGCGCCACTTACCGGGTATGTGATCGCCATTAATGAAGAATTGGAGAATGCCCCTGAATTGCTCAATAGTGATCCCTATGGTGATGGTTGGCTTTTTCAGATTAAAGTTGAGGATGACACCGAATTGGATGATCTGCTGGATGCGGATAATTATATTGATTTGGTGGCTGATGATGAGTAAAAAATCTAAAAAGCTCACATTGGTGAGCTTTTTTTATCGGAACCTATAAAATAAAGAACGGGTTAGCAGGTGCTCTCTCTCATTCGCCTGATTTCCTGATTGATTTCATTCACGGTCTGATAATGATGCTGCTGAGCTTTGACGGGAACCTTCAACAATCCATTGTTAAATTCATAGCCTCCACGACCATCAATGTAGAGTCTACCACTGAATAAACGACTGACGTGCTTTGCGATCATTTTTGGCACGTAGCGTTTGAACATGCGCATATTAAGCCAACCTTTCCCTATGTATTTGACGTCAATAATTATAAAACAATATGCATGACACTTTTGTGATGGCTTCAGCATAATACCAATGTTAAATAGATCTTGGTTTTGTAATTCTTTTACTGATAGCTATCTCTTTAGATTATTATTCTGTTCAGTATTAATTGTCATTACGTCTATCTGCCGCGTTATTTTTCTGTGGAAATATGATGTTTTTTATTAATGTTTGTTTTTTAATGGTTTAGCAATGCTTTTAAAGTGAATTGCACATAATGCATACAAGCGGTGCTTTGCTTTGTATTGGTGGGGATCGTCAATTATTCGTCTGTTTTGGTTTCTGCTCAGTTAAATATGCTGAATTGAACGAATGGTCTGATCTGAGATAAAGAAGTGAATATTTACTGTTTTAGATCAAAGCCCATTATTGGCATATGCCAATAATGGGCTTTTTGTGGACGTGAAGCAGGACCGAAATGCCTAGACCCAAAATACAGCGCCGGATCAGTTGTCGGCCAGCCTATAGTTGTTTCAAGCCTGTCGGGGTCCCGATGACCCAATTGCCTGTGCTTGGTCTAGCTCTCGATGAGCTTGAAGCACTTAAACTGGTTGATTTGAAAGGCCTCTGCCAACAGGATGCCGCGATTGAACTGGGTGTGTCACGCCAAACGCTGGGCAATATTATTGCCAGCGCCCGGCATAAAGTGGCTAAAGCATTGGTTGAAGGAATGGCGTTAGAGCTTGAGTCATACCCACAGGGTAACAGTGAGAAGGAATAATTGATGTCAGTAGCAATCGCAATCACCCCCCGGCAGGAAGTCGCGGGTCACTTTGGCAAGGCTGCCGTGTTTATGATTTATGATCGTCAAGGGCAATGCATTACCGAAATGGTAAATGAAGATCCTCGAGCGGTCGGCTGTAAGCATAAGAAGCTGATACAGCGTCAGTTGGTTGGTCATGGTGTCACGGAGATCATTCTTGGTAATGTCGGTCAGCGATCTCTAGCAAGATTATTGGCAGCAGGCTTCGCGGTTTATCGGGTGCCGGGGCGAACGCCATTAGCTGCGGTATTGAATGGTGATGTGCAACGTGAAGCGCTGGTTGCTGCCGAGCAGGGGCGTCCCTGTAAGCGTGAGAAAGGGGGATGCGGCTGCGGTTGTGGCAGTAAAAAATCCTCACAGCCCGCTAAAATTAAAATAGGCATGAAGGCGACAGGCTCAGAGCGAGTTGTTGGGTTGCCACGAATGGGAGGATTCAAGTTATGACTTATTTGTTGACCGTAGTGGTGTTTTTATTGGTGATTGCAGCAATGGCAATTGGTTGGATCTTTAAGAAAAAAACCATCCAGGGCAGTTGCGGAGGCTTGGCCAATGTCGGTGTTGAAAAAGAATGTAACTGTAAAGAGCCCTGTGATGAGCACAAGCTCTATCAGATCCAAGAACCTGAAAAAACGCAATCATCTTAATGGATCTGACGTAATTCGGTGACTCGGTTGGTTATTGTGCGATGGACACATTGACGAAGCCATTCCTGACGAGGATGGTTCGCGTTGCGCCGTAGCCAGAGCATATTGATGTCGAAGTCGGCGATCTCCACGGGAGGACGGCATTGGCTGAGGTTGTCATGGAAGACGTCTAACTTGGCCATCAGTGTCGACACCACGCAGAGCAGGTTACGACCAGTAAGCAAGTGCCGGACCGTTAAGAAGCTGCTGGAGCCGACCGCAATATGGCGATGGAATCCCTGTTGCTGTAACTGGTTATCGACTTGACTGGCGAGCTTACCGTCTGGGGTGACCAGAGCTTGTGGTGTGTGGATATAACGGGCTAAATCAATCGGGGTTGTAAGGCCTGTTGCCTTGCTATCGAACAGACAGACATGATCTTCGGTATACAGGTACTGGCTGTCAAATTCACGGGGGAGATCTTTCATCGAACCAATGATCAGATCGATTTTTTGCGCCTCGGCAGCTTGCTGATAGTTATTGCGGTCGATATTACAAAAACTGAGCTGACAATGCGGCGCTTGGTGGTGAATCGCATCAAACAGGGAAGGTGCAAACAGGAGTTCGGCATAGTCGGTCAGACCAATCCGAAATGTACCTTGGTAGCTTTGTGGTGAAAAATCACCGGGCTGGAGGATCTCGCTGGTGACTAACTGCAAGATTTGTTCAACCACGGGGGCGAGATCAAGCGCTTTATCCGTTGCGATCATCTGGTGGCCATGGCGTTCAAACAGTGGATCATTAACTAAGATCCGGAGCCGAGACAAATTATGACTCATGGCTGATTGCCCCATAGACAGCTTGGCGGCCGCTTTGGTGACACTGCGGGTTTCCATTAAGGCGGAAAAAGCGATCAGTAAGTTAAGATCGACACCGCGCCAGTTGATGTTATTCATCGTCTGTTTATTCCCTTCTCATGACTAACGGCAGATATCTGCCAGCATAGGGTCGCAAAGTAGCAGTAAATCTTCGGTGGCCAGTTCAATTCCCGCCATTCGATCCCCACTGCTGATGTTGACCTTGAGTTGCTGGCTAATCCGGTGATCGAAAATCAGTGGCAGTGGGCGCTTTAGGCCTATTGGCGCAACAGTGCCAATGACTAACCCTGTGATCTTTTCTACATCGCTGGCATCCGCACAGGTCATTCTGCGGCAGCCCAATAAGGCTCGCACCTTGGTCGGGTCAACCTGTGCGGGGCCGGGCACACAGGCCAAAACGTGAAAGCCGCTCATGTCTTTGAGCAAAATGGATTTCACCATCTGCTCAGGATCCACTCCGCGTTCACGCGCAGCCTCTTCGATAGTTCTGGCCGGTTGGTTATGGGGAAGGAGGCGGAATTCCACCCCTTCCTTTTCCAGAAACATGGTAACAGGTGTCTGCATAGCTTAGGCGTTATCGTCAAGCGAGTAAGGCAGTGGGAGCAGCTGCCAGTGAGCGTCTTGCTCTGCAAGGCGAAATACAGTGTCGGCTTCCAGATCATTAGGTAGGCACACCAGTGCGATAGCCGTACCGTCATTAAATAGGTAGCCAGCAATTACGGTGCCGCCTTTACGCCAGCTATTACTCACGCTGCGTTCCAGTGTATCACCCGCTTGTGGGCTGTGGGCTGCAGGCCCGCTGACGATATACATTGCACGTTTATTGATCCCGCGATATTTCGCTCGTGCAACAGTTTCTTGACCGGTGTAGCAGCCTTTTTTGAAGCTGATTGCATCTAACGCCTGCAAGTTTAGTGCTTGTGGAATGAAGGTCAGTTCGGTAGTGGCCTCAATACGCGGGATAGCCGCCTGAATATCATAGAGATCCCACAGCAGATCGGTGCTTAGTACAGCATTTTGTGCCAGCTGTTCTGCCAAGGCGACAGCATGTTCTGGTGCGATAGCTAACAACCAGCGTTGTTCATCTATTTTGACTGCGCTACCTCCAGTAATTGCACGTACATCGCCTTCTCCACCAAATAGGCTGTTGATACGATGAGTCGCATCACTACCCGTTAAACCCAGCAGAATGTCGTTACTGGCTGCGATCTCAACTTTAGAGAATACAGCATATTTTTTGAGTTCAGGGAGCTGGGTATCCATCAGGCTGCGACGCTGAATGAAACCATAGCCATCATTGTGATGAAAGAGGCGGAAAATGGTACGCAGTTTGCCTTTTGCGTCACAGTGGCCACCCAATGTTGACTGACTCGGGTTGAGACCCACCACATCACAGGTAACTTGGCCTTGAAGGTAAGACTTCTTGTCATCCCCAATCAGGGTGATCAGTGCCCAGCAGGCCAGATCAACAAGGGCCAACTCAGGCAGTTTGTCTGCTGGTGCAAGGGCAAGGGGCGTAAAATTAAGGTGTTCAGACCAGGTGCTCATAAAATGTCCATGATATCAGCGACAGAAATAGGAATAGGGTTATGGTAAAGCCACTTGTCCGGTTTGTCAGCATCAATACGCTAGTGCGGCGATCTGATCATCACGGACAGCGGTGAAGGCTTGACCGAATCGAGTGGGATAAAATAGATCCTAGCTCTCAACTTGGTCGTTTGGTTGCGCTGGCTCATAGTCGGCGGGAAGGGGGGCTGCTAGTATTAGACGAATTGTAAATGTGTGGGGCTGGCTGAGCATGAGGCTTTTTCTCCTGATCATTGAGGCCGTTCCGAGACAGATGTTTGAGGTTATGAAATGTTGAAAGCAGACGAAAAGGCTCGCGTAAAATGGGCGTGTCGCCGCGGGATGCTTGAGCTGGATGTGCTCATTATGCCTTTTTTTGAAGAGTGCTTTGATGTACTGCCAGAGCAAGAGCAGCAAGACTTTATTTCACTACTTACTTGCGATGATCCTGATTTGTTTACTTGGATGATGCAGCACGGTCGTAGTGACAACCCTGCTCATGCTGCCATGGTGGATAAGATTGTCGCCCTTAACAACAGCAAATTACGCTGATATAACCTTATATCCTTCCCAGCGAATTCTTACCGCACTGGCATGGCTGTATGTCAGTGTGGCTTGTCTCTTATTACTCTCCCCATTACATTCAGAACTCCCCGTCTCCCTCACAATTACTGGTCTATGGTTACTTTGGCATGAAGGCTGGCATCTGGCGTGTCAATACTGTCAGAAGCAGGGCCGATTGCTTATCTCTCGCCAAGCTGACATTGATTGGCAGCAACAAACTTGGCGATTGCAGGAAGCAAAGATCCGTACGGCATGGTTGCTCGTGTTACGGCTGCAACATGAATCGGAGTATTGTTGGGTGGTGATAGCTTCTGATAGCTGCCATCTGCAGGCATACCGGAGTCTGGCTTTATTTGCCCACTATGCCGACAATATCGGTGACTGATGATATTTGATCTCACCCTCGGGCGGTCAATAAGTTGCCAACGGTTATTCGTGATGAAAAAAGCGAGAGGGGCTCTCTCGCTTTCATTGGCGACGATGATACCGGTGAGGGTCCTCCCTATATCACGATTAACACGGTTGTTCTGGGGTGAGGATGGTCGGTTTAGCCTGACCCGTAGTCTCGGGATAATCCAGCGTATAATGGAGTCCGAGACTTTCTTTACGCTCCAACGCACAGCGCACCATCAGCTCTGCCACCTGAAGCAGGTTACGCAGCTCAAGCAAGTTATTTGAGACTCTAAAATTGCTGTAGTATTCGTGGGTTTCATCCTGAAGCAATTGAATGCGGCGCATTGCGCGCTCAAGGCGCTTGGTGGAGCGGACAATACCCATGTAGTCCCACATGAAAAGGCGAAGTTCATGCCAGTTATGCTGGATCACCACTTCTTCGTCTGAGCAACCGACTTGGCTTTCATCCCAGCAGGGCAGAGAGGGGGGCATGCTGACACTGTCTATTTTTTGGGCAATGCTTTCGGCAGCCGCCCACGCATAGACGACGCATTCGAGCAGAGAGTTTGAGGCCATGCGGTTTGCGCCATGCAGTCCGGTATAGCTGACTTCACCAATCGCATAGAGGCCCTCCAGATCGGTGCGGCCTGCTTTATCGACGACTACTCCACCACAGGTATAGTGTGCGGCAGGCACAATAGGGATGGGCTCTTGAGTAATGTCGATCCCGAAAGTCAGTAACTTGTCATAAATGGTCGGAAAATGCTTGGTAACGAAATCGGCGGGTTTATGGCTGATATCGAGATACATGCAGTCGGCACCGAGGCGTTTCATTTCGAAATCTATCGCTCGGGCGACGACATCACGTGGTGCTAATTCACCACGATCATCGAAGTCTGTCATAAAACGCGAACCGTCAGGGCGACGCAGGTATGCCCCTTCGCCACGCAGTGCTTCCGTCAGTAAATAGTTACGGGCATCGGGATGGAACAAACAGGTTGGATGGAATTGGTTAAACTCAAGGTTAGCCACTCGACAGCCAGCACGCCACGCCATGGCGATACCGTCGCCGGAAGATACATCAGGGTTAGAGGTATACTGATAAACCTTTGAGGCACCTCCTGTCGCGAGAACCACAAATTTAGCCCGTATTGTTTCTACGGCTTCACGATTACGGTTCCAAACGTAAGCCCCAAGAATGCGGTTGGGTTGATCGGCGATCCCGAGTTTTTGATAAGTAATAAAATCCAATGCGTTATGGCGTTCTAGTACCTTGATGTTGGGATGACTGTGGACATTGTCTTGTAATGAGTTTTGTACCGCCATGCCCGTTGCGTCGGCAGCATGGAGGATCCGACGGTGACTATGGCCGCCTTCCCGGGTTAAGTGATAGCGAGGGGCATCATCGCTGTCGCTCTCTTCGCGATCGAAGGGAACGCCGCCATCAATCAGCCACTGAACACAGTGTTTGGCATTTTCAGCGATGAAGCGAACGACCTCTTCATCACACAGGTGAGCCCCTGCAATTTGGGTGTCTTCGACATGGGAGTCGATACTGTCAGACTCGTCAAATACAGCGGCAATCCCCCCTTGCGCGTAAAAGGTTGCCCCTTCGCTACGTGGTCCTTTGCTCAGGACAATGACTTTCCCGAGAGGGGCTAGTCGCAATGCGAGTGATAGTCCCGCCGCCCCGCTGCCGATGACAAGCACATCACATTGATGTTCATGATTTCCGTTCATAATGATTTCATATCCCTATGGTGATACGTTATGTTACCAAACTTTGTTCCATTTGTTCATTTTTGACGGGTGGTTCACACATACCGCGTCGTAAGCGTTATAATGCCCACCTAAGCGATGCTTTGCGGTAACTTAGGTATATTAATTTTGCTGTATCACAGCAGATAAATCGCGCACTATTATTGAAAAATGATTTTTATCTCGGGAACTTTGCCAGTGAGTCCGAGTCATACATAGTGCTCACGCTCATATATTTTTAGCATATTGTTTTGGTTGGGCACGACAGAGCGCTGTATTCATACTGGAGGCAGTCGCGTATGTTTAGGTTGAACTCACCAATAATAAGCAAGTACATAAAAATGCGGGTGTAATAGACATAGGAGTACACGCTCGGATGAGCGAGCAGCAAACTGATCAGGTATTAATTGAGCGGGTACAGCGTGGCGACAAGCAGGCATTTAATTTACTGGTAATCAAATACCAGAATAAAGTCTGCAATTTGGTTGCAAGATATGTCAGTAATTCTGGTGATGTACCGGATGTCGCTCAGGAAGCATTTATTAAAGCGTACCGGGCTTTACCTACCTTCCGGGGGGAAAGTGCGTTTTATACTTGGCTGTACCGTATTGCCGTGAATACGGCGAAAAATTATTTAGTGGCTCAGGGGCGCAGGCCGCCAGCTTCGGATGTGGATGCTGAAGAAGCTGAGTATTATGAAAGTGGCAGTGCGTTGAAAGAAATTTCGAACCCTGAGAACCAAATGTTGTCTGAAGAATTGAAGAGGGTTGTTTTCGGTACCATAGAGGCCTTGCCTGATGATCTTAAAACAGCAATTACCTTGCGTGAGCTGGAAGGCTTAAGTTACGAGGAAATTGCCGAGGTAATGGGATGCCCCGTAGGTACTGTTCGATCTCGAATTTTCCGTGCACGAGAGGCGGTTGAAAAACGCATTCGTCCTCTTATGCAGCGATAGTGTTGGGCCAAACGGTGAAAAAGATGGCTGATAAAGAAAAAATTTCGGCATTGTTAGATGGCGAAGAGCTGGATCAGAGCACTGTGAATGCATTGACGGTCGATATTGACAGTCAGCAGACCTGGCAGCATTTCAACCTCATGGGGGATGTGATGCGCGGGGAAGCACCGCAAGCCAAGGATTGGGATATTGCGGCCAGGGTAGCACTGGCACTGGAAGATGAACCGGCTTATACCGGTTTCACTGAGCAACAACTTGAATCTGTTATACCTCTTTCTACCGCTCGGGACGCATACATTGCCGAGGCGCAACCTACGCCACAGCAAGCTAAGCGAACGATGCCGAGCTGGTTGACCCAATTTGGTCAAGTTGCTGTTGCTGCCTGTGTGTCATTGGCTGTGATTGTTGGTGTCCAGCAATATAACGGCAGTGAAGGTAGCATGATTTCACCCGCTGGGGATGGGCAATTACCTGTACTCGAAACAATTCCATTTACGGGGGTTGCCGAGCCAGTAAGTTTAACCAGTGATTCGCTCCGAACCAATCGGCATGCGGGGCCAACCGAAGAGCAGGTGATGGAGCAGCGTCGCCGCATTAATGCCATGCTTCAGGATTATGAATTACAGCTTCGCTTGAATGCGGATGACGGTTCAATTGACCGTTCTATGCTAGAAGCTAATTAATTGATGGCGGGTAAATGAAAAGAATTCTGGTCGGTGTAATGGCACTGGTCAGCCTTGCGATGCCATACCAAGCCTCAGCTGAAGAACCGATTCCTTCAGCCGGGGCTTTGTTGCATCAAATGGATGAGGCTAGCCGTGAGCTCAGTTATGAGCTGTCATACATCTTAATTAAAAAAAACAGTATTGAGCCGTTGCGGTATCGCCATGCGTTAGAGAATGGTGAAACCTATGCGCACCTGGTTTATCTCAGTGGTCCGCCTCGAGAAGTGATCCAGCGTGGCAATGAAGTCAGTTACTTCGAACCTGGCTTAGAGCCGTTCACCATCGATAGCAATAAAATGGTTGCCCCGTTACCGCCGATCATGAAAGCGGATATTGATAAGTTATCGCAGTATTATGACTTTATTTCGATGGGGCGATCCCGAGAAACGGGCGTCGCCTGTGATGTAGTACGGATAGCGCCGAAAGATGGCGCCCGTTATTCCTATTTATTGTGGATTGACACTCGCAGTAAACTGGTGATGCGAGCGGATCTGCTCGATCGCGATGGTGAACCACTTGAACAGTACCGTGCGGTGTCTTATGTGATTAATCCGAAAGTCGGTGATGTACTGAAAAGTCTGGAAAACGTGAAATTGCCAGCCGTGGTTCAACTGCCACCTAAGCCACAGGCTAAATTAGACTGGCAGGTGAACTGGTTACCGCAAGGCTTTAAGTCTGTTTCGCGAAATCGTCACCGTTTGATGATGACAGAGCGGCCAGTTGAGAGCAAAATGTTCAGCGATGGCTTGTTTAGTTTTTCGATTTACATTTCAGCCGCTGATCACTATACAGTGCGTGAACAGTTGGTCCGCCAAGGGCGGCGAACCTTGCATAGCTACTTGCACAATGGTAAAGAAGTGACCGTGGTGGGAGATATTCCACCCGCAACGGCGCGCCGGGTTGCCGAGTCCATCGCATTCTTGCCCACTGGAAGCCACGAACTCAAAGAGAGTATTAGCCAATGATGCGTTCACTGGCGACGGTGATAGCAACCCGTCCAGGCGAAATGACAGTCAGTTGCCAGCAGCAGAGCAGCTGCGGCAGTTGCGCTTCACAAGAGAGTTGCGGTAGCGGTATTGTCAGCAAGGCACTACCGGGACGCCAGCATCAAATTACGCTCTCTACCGAGGTAACGGCCAAGGTGGGGGAAGTGGTTGAAATTGGTCTTTCAGAACGTAGCATGCTGCATTCTGCTATGTTGGTTTATGTGCTTCCTTTGCTATGCTTAGTGGTGGGAGCCATATTGGGGCAGTGGTGGTTTATCGCTCTTGCTGGGGGCGGTGAGCTTGGTGTGATCTTGACCGCATTGATGAGCGGAGCCATTGGGTTGTGGTTGGCCCGCCGCTATGCAGTGCGTTTGGAAGGGCTCTCAGCTTATCAGCCGAGCCTCATTCGGGTGCTAGGCAGCCCGATTTCAGCCGAGTTGACAATAAATGCCGCATCGAAAGATAGCGAGTAGCGGCGAAATTCGGTAGAATCCGTCAACTTGATCTATCGATCCCATTCACTTTTATCACGAGTTAGTCACGCCAATTCATGAAGCACATTCGTAACTTTTCGATTATTGCACATATCGACCATGGTAAGTCGACCTTATCCGACCGTCTAATTCAAGTTTGTGGCGGCCTTTCCGATCGTGAAATGGCTGCGCAGGTTCTTGATTCCATGGACCTTGAACGCGAACGCGGTATCACTATTAAGGCCCAGAGCGTGACGCTCGACTATACGGCCAAAGATGGTGAAACCTACCAACTTAACTTTATCGACACTCCTGGGCACGTTGACTTCTCGTATGAAGTGTCTCGCTCACTAGCCGCTTGTGAAGGCGCATTGCTGGTGGTTGATGCGGGCCAGGGGGTTGAAGCCCAAACATTAGCAAACTGCTATACCGCCATGGAAATGGATCTGGAAGTGGTGCCGATTTTAAATAAAATCGACCTACCAGCTGCCGAACCAGAGCGCGTTGCGGAAGAAATTGAAGATATCGTTGGTATTGATGCCATCGATGCGACGCGCTGTTCAGCGAAAACAGGTTTAGGTGTTGACGATGTATTAGAAAACATTGTTGCCGCAATTCCTGCACCGGAAGGTGATCCTGATGCTCCGCTCCAAGCGCTGATTATCGATTCTTGGTTTGACAATTACTTAGGTGTTGTCTCTTTGGTCCGTATCAAAAATGGCGTATTGAAGAAGAATGACAAGATCAAAGTAATGAGCACTGGCCAGACTTGGGGGGTTGACCGCCTGGGTATTTTCACGCCGAAGCAAGTTGATAAAGACGTGCTTCGTACCGGGGAAGTAGGCTGGGTTGTGTGTGGTATCAAAGATATCCTAGGTGCGCCAGTGGGTGATACCTTGACACATGCCAAGCACGGTTGTGAAAAATCACTGCCGGGCTTTAAGAAAGTGAAGCCACAAGTTTATGCGGGTCTATTCCCAGTATCATCTGATGATTATGAGAACTTCCGTGATGCACTTGGCAAGCTAAGCCTGAACGATGCGTCATTGTTCTATGAGCCAGAGAGCTCTTCAGCGCTGGGCTTTGGTTTCCGTTGTGGCTTCCTGGGGATGCTGCATATGGAGATAATCCAGGAGCGTCTGGAGCGTGAATACGACATTGACTTGATCACGACCGCACCAACCGTGGTGTATGAAGTGACAAAAACCAATGGCGACATGATTTATGTTGATAGCCCGGCGAAATTGCCAGCGGTTAACGACATTGCCATCATGGGTGAGCCCATTGCACGTTGTAACATTCTGGTACCAAGTGAATACCTAGGTAATGTTATTACCCTGTGTATTGAAAAGCGTGGTATGCAGGTTGATATGGTGTATCACGGTAACCAAGTGGCGTTGACGTACGATATCCCAATGTCAGAAGTCGTGTTGGATTTCTTTGACCGATTGAAGTCGACCTCGCGGGGATATGCTTCACTGGATTACAATTTCCAGCGCTATGAAGAATCAAACATGGTGCGTGTGGATATCCTGCTTAATGGTGAGCGTGTTGATGCACTGGCTATCATTACGCATAAGGATAATTCGCAGCAGCGTGGTCGTGATGTGGTTGAGAAAATGAAGGAATTCATTCCTCGCCAGATGTTTGATATCGCGATTCAGGCAGCGATTGGTACCAACGTCATTGCGCGTGCAACCGTGAAGCAGTTACGTAAGAACGTAATCGCCAAGTGTTACGGCGGTGATGTGAGTCGTAAGAAGAAGCTACTACAGAAGCAGAAAGAAGGTAAGAAACGCATGAAGCAGATCGGTAACGTCGAGCTGCCGCAAGAAGCGTTCTTGGCCATTCTGCATGTGGGCAAAGATAAGTAATATAACGAACCTATTGTTACCAATGAATCGCTATTGAAAAGGGTTTCGGCTCCTATCTGAGTCATTGGTGACAAGGGCAATGCAGCAAGCTGGTCTTGCTGCATTGTTATATCGAGCGGATAGTTTTTGCGGCGTAAGCTGTGACTCTTTACCGCCTGATAGTTAATTGAGTAGGGATAAAAATGGCAAATACTTTTTCGCTAATCTTGGTGCTGGCTACGCTAGTAACAGGGATCATCTGGGCTTTAGATAAGTTTATCTGGGCGCCAAAACGCCAATTGAAAATTGATGCGGCGGCGGCTAATGCTGGCGATCAAGTGGATGCTAAAACCTTACAAGCCGTGGCACCGCAACCGAGTTGGGTAGAATCTGCCAGCTCAATGTTTCCGGTGATCGCGCTAATAATGGTATTTCGCTCATTTATTTATGAGCCGTTCCAGATCCCATCCGGTTCGATGATGCCAACCTTATTGGTTGGTGATTTCATCTTGGTTGAGAAGTTTACTTACGGGCTGAAAGATCCAGTATTCCGCCATCAATTAGTGGATGTTGGTAAGCCAGAACGTGGTGATATTGTGGTGTTTAAATTTCCACCTCAACCGAATATTGACTACATCAAACGTGTGGTTGGTTTACCCGGTGATACTGTTCGCTACAGCGGGAATAAGCAGCTGTGTATTGCGCCGAAAGGATCGGCAGTATGTACCCCTGTCCCACAAACCAACATGACTTACAGTGATTTTAGCCAAGGGATGACGCGTCTTGAGCAGTCTAATGAAACATTGGGCAAGCATGAGCATCAGATCTTGATTAATCCGGACAAGCATGACCGCACATTAGCTTATCAGCCACGTCCTGGTATTAATGAGTGGGTGGTGCCTGAAGGTGAGTACTTCGTGATGGGTGATAACCGCGACAATAGTGCAGATAGCCGGTACTGGGGCTTCGTTCCTGAAGCTAACCTAGTGGGCAAAGCGGTCGGGATCTGGATCAGCTTTGAGTTTGAACGAGGTGCTGATAGTGCACTTCCATCTTGGATTCCTACCGGTGTGCGCTTTAGCCGCATCGGTGGCATAAACTGATCGGGAAAAAATGACCACTCCTGCAAATAGACTTCAGCGTAAGCTGGGTTACACATTTAATGATATTAAGTTGCTGACTTTGGCACTGACACACCGTAGTGCTAACGGTACGCATAATGAACGTCTGGAATTTCTGGGTGACTCCATCCTTAGCTTTGTGGTTGCCGATGACTTGTATCATCGCTTCCCTACGGTTGATGAAGGTGACATGAGCCGTATGCGCGCCACTTTGGTGCGTGGTAAGACGCTGGCTGAACTGGGCCGTGAATTTGATCTGGGCGATCACCTGTTACTCGGTCCGGGCGAGTTGAAAAGTGGTGGTTTCCGCCGTGACTCAATTCTTGCTGACTGTGTTGAAGCGATCCTAGGGGCGATTTATCTCGACAGTGATATTGAAGTTGCCCGTGGCATCGTGTTGAACTGGTATCAGTCGCGTCTGGACACGATCACTCCGGGAAATAACCAGAAAGATCCGAAAACACGTCTGCAGGAATGTCTGCAGGGTCGCCGTCTTCCATTACCGGCATATACCGTGACTAAGGTACATGGCGAAGCTCATAATCAAGAGTTTACGGTGCAGTGTGAAGTGGCAGGCTTGGAACAGCTTGTTATAGGTAAAGGCAGCAGTCGGCGCAAGGCAGAGCAGGCAGCAGCAGAACTTGCTCTTAAGCAGTTGGAATCATGACAGAAAAGCAACATTGCGGCTTTATTGCCATCGTTGGCCGTCCGAATGTCGGTAAGTCGACCCTCCTTAATCGCTTGGTAGGGCAAAAATTGTCCATTACCTCGCGTAAGCCACAAACAACCCGCCACCGTATTATGGGGGTTGATACCCGTGATGGTTTTCAGGCGGTGTATGTGGATACCCCAGGTCTTCATATCGAAGAAAAGCGTGCCATTAACCGTTTGATGAACCGTGCGGCAAGCAGCTCGTTAACAGATGTGGAGCTGGTCTTGTTCTTGGTCGACGGCACAATGTGGACGGCTGATGATGAGATGGTGTTGAATAAACTTGCGAAGAGCGGGTTGCCAACTGTTTTGCTCGTTAACAAAGTCGACAATGTTAAAGAGAAACAGGACCTATTCCCGCACTTGCAGGCATTGTCCAGCAAGATGGAGTTTGTTGATGTTGTTCCTGTGTCTGCGAAGAAGGGAACGAACATTGATGCGGTAGAAAAAATTGTCCGTCAACACTTACCGGAAGGGCAATACTATTTCCCTGAAGAGTACGTAACCGACCGTTCTCAGCGCTTCATGGCCTCTGAAATTATCCGTGAAAAGCTGATGCGTTTTACCGGTGAAGAGCTGCCGTATTCCGTGACTGTTGAAATCGAGCGTTTTGATTACAACCCAGATACCGATGGTTTTGATATTAACGGTTTGATTTTGGTTGAGCGTAAAGGCCAGAAGAAAATGGTGATCGGTAAAGCTGGCGAGAAAATCAAAGTGATTGGCCGAGAAGCCCGCTTGGATATGGAAAACTTGTTTGAACGCAAAGTTTACTTAGAGCTTTGGGTGAAAGTGAAGTCCGGTTGGGCTGATGACGAACGCGCCCTGCGTAGCCTAGGCTATATTGACGATCTATAAGGGAAGTAATGGAAGGGCTTCAGCGCTGTTTTGTCCTCCATACTCGTCCTTACAGTGAGACGAGCCTGATCCTTGATGTTTTCAGTGAGGATTCAGGCCGTATCACACTGCTATCGAAAGGAGCGCGCCGTAAGCGCTCCAACCTCAAAGGCGCCCTTCAGCCTTTTACCCCATTATTTCTCAAATGGTCCGGACGCGGCTCAATGCCCGTACTGACCCACGCTGAACCGATCAGTATCGGCCTGCCGATGCGCAGCTATATTTTGTATTCTGCGATGTATGTCAATGAGTTGGTGGCGAGAGTCCTAGAAAATAACACCCCTTACCCCGTGCTGTTTCTGGATTACCTGAATGTGCTGCGAGAGCTGGCTCAAGCGGATAATCCAGAGCCGGCCTTACGACGTTTTGAGCTCGCGCTATTGTACCACTTAGGCTACGGCATTGATTTTCTTCACTGTGCAGGCAGCGGTTTGCCCGTGGATGATAATATGACGTACAACTACCGTGAGCAGCGGGGCTTTATTGCCTCTCTGGCAATGGGCCAGTTGACCTTCACGGGTGAACAGCTAAAAGCCATTGCCGCCAGACGGTTTGAGACCCCGGACCAATTACGGGCGGCAAAGCGCTTTACACGGATGGCCCTCAAGCCGTATCTTGGCAGCAAACCATTAAAAAGCAGGGAATTGTTTATCCCTAGAGGAAGGAGTACCGGAAAATGAACAACATCTTACTCGGCGTGAATATCGATCACATTGCCACCTTGCGTAATGCTCGAGGCACCCGTTACCCTGATCCGGTGCATGCTGCCGAGGTGGCCGAGCGGGCAGGGGCGGACGGTATTACCGTCCACTTGCGTGAGGACCGTCGCCACATTACCGATCGTGATGTTCGTATTCTGCGTGAAACTATCCAAACGCGAATGAACCTGGAAATGGCTGTCACGGATGAAATGGTTCAGATCGCACTGCAGACCAAGCCTGAGTTTGTTTGCCTGGTACCGGAAAAACGTGAAGAACTGACGACTGAAGGTGGTCTGGATGTTGCCGGACAGCTAGAGAAAATCAAAGCGGCAACCAAAACGTTAACCGACGCCGGGATCAAAGTGTCACTGTTTATCGATGCTGATCGAGGGCAGATTGATGCCGCCGTTGCTTGTGGGGCGCCTTATATCGAATTGCATACTGGCCACTATGCGGATGCTGAGACAGAAGCCGATCAGTTAGCTGAATTGAAGAAGATCGCGGCAGCAGCCAGCTATGCCCATAATCAGGGTATCAAGGTGAATGCCGGACATGGCCTTACATACCATAATGTGAAGCCAATTGCGGCGCTGCCTGAGCTATATGAGCTGAATATCGGCCATTCAATCATTGGTCGTGCCGTGTTTGATGGCCTGCATAAAGCGGTTGCAGATATGAAAGCTGAAATGCAAAGTGTTCGTGGCTAATGGCGATTGTTGGCCTAGGCACCGATATTGCCGATATCGAACGGGTAACCAAGGCGTATGCCCGTAGCGGTGAAGGCTTTGCTGAGCGTATCCTTGCCCCGTCAGAGTTAGCGGTATTTCAATCGTTGAAGCTCAAAGAGCGTTATCTGGCTAAGCGGTTTGCGGTTAAAGAGGCAGCCTCGAAGGCATTGGGAACGGGGATCGCCTGTGGTGTGACCTTGCACGATTTTACCGTGACCAACAATGAGCTAGGTAAACCCGTGCTGACCTTGTCAGGTAAAGCGGCAGCGCTTGCCACACAGATGGGTGTTAACCATGTGCACCTGACCATTGCCGACGAGAAGAAATACGCCGTCGCGACGGTGATCCTCGAGTCGTAAATTTGCTCGGTGCTAGGTGTAAAAAAGGTGAGATCTCCGATCTCGCCTTTTTCTTTATTTTTTCTTATCCTAAACTCGCTACTCGTGCTTAGTGCCGGTACGCTTTTGACGCCTTAACGACATTGTTCATCTCATCGACCAGTTCAAATAGCTCCGGCTCGATATCGGCGATAGTGCCGCCCGCTTTGAGTTCTGTTTCAATGGTGTAGCACAGGTTCTTGAGTCGTGGTACGCCGCTGTAAGCACAACTACCGTGGAGTTTATGGATCGGTGGCCAGAGCTCAATCGCTTTGCCGTCAAGAGCCTCGTTGACCAGCATTTCGACTTCAGGCATAAAGTCGAGCAGCATTTGTAGCATGTCTCTGGCGAGATCTTCCTTTCCTGCTGCTTGTTTAAGCGCTAGATCCCAATCCCAGCTGACATCAGCGTTGCTAGTCACATCTGATACGGCCTCGGTTGCAGTGGTTACGGGAGTGTCGACTGTTGATACTTGTTCAATACCGGCATCGTCAGGATGGGTCCATTTTGCCAGGATTTGCTGCAGGATATGTTCTTCAATCGGTTTAGTCAGGTAGTCGTCCATTCCCGCTTTGATCAGGCGCTCACGTTCACCAGCCATGGCATGGGCCGTTACGGCAATCACCGGCGTAGTATGGTTGAGGTGAGTTTTGTGGATCTCCTGACAGGCTGTGACCCCATCCATTTCAGGCATTTGAATATCCATGAAAATGAGATCAAAGGCTTTCTGGTGAGCATACTCAACGGCCTTACGGCCACCCGTCGCGGTGATCACGGTCTCGACCCGTTCACTCAGCAGGGCTGAGATGAGCTTGAGATTCGCCGGGTTATCATCCACCGCCATCACGGTCAAAGGTTGAATTTTTGGTGTCTCGGTGACGATCGGCTGTGGCTCGGGTTCATTGAGATGCTCCGGCTCGTTGATCAAGGTTTCGAATAATTTGCGGTGGCCGAGCGGTTTAGGCAGGCAGGCAGAGACACCTGCATTGAGTAGGCGCTCTGACAGTGCCAGTTCCGTGGTCGGCAGACTGACGATCACCTTATCGCTCAGTTGCTCAGCCTTAAACACCATATCGAACAGTGCCGCGACAGGGGGTTGCTCTCCCGGTGAGAGATTGAGCAGGGTAAAGTCATGATGCTCGGCATCATCGGGCATGGTTGAACGGTAAGTCACATGAATACCCGCGCGGATCAGGCGTTGTTGGATCACAGAGGCGGCCTGCATGTTCGGTTCGATCAGCAATAATTTCTTATTATTCAGCGATCGCGTATTAACGGGCTGGGAAACCGGCAGATCCGTTTTATGCAGGCGAATACTGAACCAGAATGTTGAACCTTGGTGAAGACGGCTGGTCAGACTGATTTCACCGCCCATCTGGGTGACTAATTTCTGGGTGATCACAAGGCCTAACCCGGTACCGCCATAGCGGCGAGAAATACTGGCATCGGCTTGGCTAAAGGCTTGGAATAGCTGGGCTTGCTGGCGTTCGGAGATCCCGATTCCGCTATCTCGCACCATAAATTGCAAGTCCATGCTTTCGCTGTGATCGGCTTTTAGTTCAACCGAGACATCAATATTGCCCCGTTCGGTAAATTTAACGGCATTGCCAATCAGGTTGGTGAGTACCTGCTGAATACGCAATGGATCGCCAATCATGCCTGGCGGGAGGCGATTATCGACTTTCAGGGTCAGTTCCAAGCCTTTCTCATGGGCGCTGGGCGCCAATAATTTCATGACTTCATCAAGCGACTCGGTAAAGTCGAACGGGATATTTTCAAGCAACAGTTTGCCTGCTTCCAGCTTGGAAAAATCCAGAATGTCGTTAATGATAGTTAGTAGGTTGTTAGCCGATTTTTCAATGGTTTGCAGGTAGTCTTGCTGGCTTGAGCTCAGTCTGGTCTTGAGCATCTGCCGGGTAAAACCAATCACTCCATTGAGCGGGGTACGTAACTCATGAGACATATTGGCGAGGAACTCTGATTTTACCCGTGCTGCTTCTTGAGCACGTTTTTTGGCGATATCGAGTTCAACGTTCTGGATTTCGAGCTGTTCGAGGGTCTCGCGCAGATCCGAGGTTGCCTGATCAATGCTCTGTTGCATTTCAATATGGTATTCCGATAGTGAGATAGCCATCGCATTGATCCCGTTCTTCAGCGTGTCCAACTCACCCAGTAGTTGGCCCTCAATACGGACATCAAGGTGACCTCGACGGATCCGATCTACCACACTGACCATATGGGAGATTGGCCGGGTCACATCTTTCATCAATCGGTAAGCAAACAGTGATGAGAGGGTTAGCCCGAGCAGTAGTACCATCAGTGCGGTAAAAACTTCCTGATATTGCTGCAAACGGAGTGCACTGAGATCGAGTTCAACCGCGATATAGCCGAGTACTTCGACTTGATAGCCCGGATAAGTTGGATGACTAAATTGACCTTCTTTTAAGATAGGAGCCCGTAGGATCAGCGAGTTTTCGTTAAGTTTTGTTTCAAGCAATAGCGGGATCGGCTGATCGTCCGGATACATCAACGCATCGAAATTACGATGGAAATTCGAGGTAACGAACAATTCGTTGTGGGTATTAAAGACCGCAATACTGCGAATGATCTGTGAATGCTTACGGTGAGCATAGCTGATAAGTCGGCGCACGGCCTCACGGTTATGGTCTGCCATGCCATATTCGCTGGAAATCGCCAGAGGTTCAATAATGCTGGTGCCGGTCGCCATGAGCTGATGTTCGAGATCGCGATAGCGACTCATCGTAAAAAATGCGCTCAAAAGCAGGCCAATAATCAGCGTCGGTGCTAATGTCAGGGTGAAGACCCTGGCACGAAGTCCATATTTGGTCATGGTTCTCTTAATTACAAGAATGCGATTCTGTGGGAGAATTGTCGCCCATCTGTGGTCGTTAGCTTAATGAAACTAGGGCTATTCGACAATCAACTAATCCCAAACTGTCGATTTTATCACTCAGTTTGGACTATCTGTTCCGTGAGTCCGAAACTATGGCACGCTTTTTTAAGCCTCAAAAACGAAAAGTAACCGACACCAAGCACAAAGAAATCACTATTAGCCGGCTGGATCACCTCGGTGCAGGGATTGGTCACCTAGACCGCAAACCCGTGTTTATTGAAGGGGGATTGCCAGGCGAAACAGTGGTTGTTCAGCTCACGGAAGATAAAAAGCAGTATGCTCGGGCTAAAATTATCCGACGTTTGAATGACAGCGACGCACGTATTGCACCGCAATGCCCCATTTACAATGAGTGCGGCGGCTGTAATTTACAGCACTTGTCGCATCAGGGGCAAGTGGCGGCTAAGCAGCAGGCATTGAGTGAGCTGATGGGTAAATTTGCTCATGCACGTACGTCAGACATGATTGAGCAGGCGGCACCGATCCTCAGTGCAGAATGGCAATATCGCCGTTGTGCACGATTCAGTGTGATGCCAGCAGGTAACAAGCTTAAGATTGGTTTTCGTAAAAAACAGAGCAAAGAAATTGTTGATGTTGCGCATTGTCCGGTGTTGGCGCAGTCGCTGAATGCGTTGTTACCATCGTTGCGTGAGCTACTCTCACAGCTTCAGGGAAAAAGACACCTTGGTCATGTTGAATTGGCTGAGGCGGATAATGGTCGGGTGGTGCTGATCCGCCACTTACAACCGTTTTCTGACAAGGACATGACAGCGCTCAAGCAGTTTGCTGACCGATACCAGTTAATGTTGTACTTTGCGCCTGCATCTGATCAGTTAGAACATATTGCGGGTCCAACGCCGTATTATGAACTGGATAATTTAACGCTGTCTTTTTCGCCAAAAGATTTTATTCAGGTGAATCGTGATGTAAACCAGAAAATGGTGGCTCAAGCGATTGACTGGCTGGCAATTGCACCGAATGATCGGGTATTGGATCTTTTTTGTGGGTTAGGTAATTTTAGTTTACCGCTGGCAAAACAAGCAAATACACTGGTTGGTGTTGAAGGCATCGACGAGATGGTGCATCGTGCGTCAGAAAATGCAAAGCAGAACCAGTTAGAGAACACCGAATTTTATCAGGCGAATCTGGATGATGATGTGACAACCCTGTGTTGGGCACAGGAAAAATTCAATAAAATCTTGCTGGATCCAGCCAGAGCGGGTGCCGCAGGGGTAATGCAGCATGTTGTTAACTTGCAGCCTGAGCGAGTGGTTTATGTATCGTGCAATCCGGCAACCCTTGCTAGGGATAGTCAGGTATTACTGGATAACGGTTATCAGTTGGAGCGGCTGGGTATGATGGATATGTTCCCTCATACCGGGCATTTGGAGTCAATGGCTCTGTTTATCAAGCGATAGACTCATTACACAAGAGTAGACAGGATAGAACAATGGTCGCAGTTCGCGGTGCGCATTTAAAGGAAAATGATACATTTGAACTTTCAGCCTGGATTGAGAGTTTACAGTTGGATGCGAAGGTGGCTAAACGCCTCGCGCAAACGTACCAACGATGTATTGATTTGACGGCAGAAGAAGTGACTGCGCCATTGTTGCTATGGCGTGGCCGAGAGATGGTTGAGATCCTCGTGACCTTAAGCATGGACAAAGATACGCTGGTCGCTGCCTTACTCTTTCCACTCTACGAGGCTGGCGTTTATTCTTCGGAGCAGCTTCAGGAAGACTATGGTAATACCATTTCACATATGGTGAATGGTGTCAGCCAGATGGCCGCTATCGGTCAGCTCAATGCGACAAAAGAAGGAGCAGAGCAGTCTGCTCAGGTCGATAACATTCGCCGCATGTTGCTGTCGATGGTTGATGATTTCCGTTGTGTAGTGATCAAGCTGGCTGAGCGGATCTGCAACCTTCGTGAAGTGAAAGACGAGCCGGATGAGATTCGTCGTGCTGCCGCGAAGGAATGTGCCAACATCTATGCACCACTGGCGAACCGACTGGGTATTGGTCAGTTGAAGTGGGAGATTGAGGATTATGCATTCCGTTATCGTCATCCTGAAACCTACAAGCAGATCGCCAAGCAATTATCAGAACGCCGGATCGATCGTGAGCATTATATCGATCATTTTGTTGCCGATCTGGCGGAGTCGATGAAAGCCTCTAATATCAAGGCAGAAGTGCAGGGTCGACCAAAGCATATCTACAGTATCTGGCGCAAGATGCAGAAGAAGAGTCTGGCTTTTGACGAACTGTTCGATGTCCGTGCCGTGCGGATTATTGCTGATGAGTTACAGGACTGCTACGCCGCATTAGGTGTTGTACATACCAAGTACCGCCACCTGCCAAAAGAATTTGACGATTACGTCGCCAACCCGAAACCAAATGGTTATCAGTCTATTCATACCGTGGTGATGGGGCCGGAAGGTAAAACCATTGAGATCCAGATCCGTACCAAACAGATGCATGAGGAGTCGGAACTCGGGGTAGCAGCACACTGGAAATACAAAGAGAGCGGTTCATCATCAGGCGGGGCTAAATCCTCGTACGATGAAAAAATAAACTGGTTACGTAAGTTACTGGCCTGGCAAGAAGAAATGTCAGACTCCGGTGAGATGCTCGATGAGCTGCGCAGTCAGGTGTTTGATGATCGCGTCTATGCCTTTACGCCTAAGGGCGATGTGGTTGATTTGCCGTTGGATGCGACTCCGCTTGATTTTGCCTACCATATCCACTCAGAGGTCGGCCACCGTTGCATCGGTGCCAAAGTAGAAGGCAGAATCGTGCCGTTTACTTATCACCTGCAAATGGGGGATCAAGTTGAAATTATTACCCAGAAAGAGCCGAACCCATCACGCGACTGGCTTAACCCAAATCTGGGGTTTGTAACCTCTGGTCGTGCGAGAGCGAAGGTACATGCCTGGTTCCGTAAACAGGACCGCGACAAGAACATCACGGCTGGACGCGAAATTCTTGAAACCGAATTGGTCAAGATTGGCGCGACGATGAAAGATGCGGAAGTGTATGCACTTAAGCGTTTTAATGTGAATTCAACCGATGAGTTATTTGCTGGGGTGGGCAGTGGTGATCTGCGGATCAATCAAGTGCTGAACCACATTAATGCCTTGGTGAATAAACCAACCGCAGAAGAAGAAGATCAGCAACTGCTTGAGAAGCTAGCTGAAGCCAGCAATCGAGCCATGGCAGCCAAGAAGCCTCAGCGTGATGCCGTGGTGGTGGAAGGCGTGGATAACCTGATGACGCATCTGGCGCGTTGTTGTCAGCCGATCCCAGGGGATGAGATTCAGGGTTTTGTCACTCAGGGACGAGGAATTTCGGTTCACCGCAGTGATTGTGAGCAGTTGGAAGAGCTACGCCACGTTGCCCCAGAGCGGATCATTGATACGGTATGGGGGGGCGGATTTGTCGGTAATTACAATATTACCGTACGGGTGATCGCTTCTGAGCGAAGCGGCTTGCTCAAGGAGCTGACCAATACGCTGGCAAATGAAAAAGCTCGGGTTGCTGGCATGAAGAGTCGGATTGATTTCAAAAAACAGATGTCAATCATGGACTTTGACTTGGAGCTCACCGATCTTGAGGTCTTGGGCAAGGTGATTAAGCGTATTGAGCAAGTGAAAGATGTCGCTGAAGCTAAACGCCTACACTAATCTGATGTAGAACCTAGAACCTAGAAGCGGGGAGCCATGATGCTGCCCGTTTTTTTTGATTTGATATCCACGAAGGACTCTCCAACATGAGTGAGAAACCGCAGACACCGATAGAACGCCTGATTGAGATCATGGCCACGCTGCGTGACCCTGAACAAGGTTGCCCCTGGGATCGCAAGCAGACGTTCGCGAGCATTGTGCCGCATACGCTGGAAGAAGCCTATGAAGTCGCCGATGCGATTGATCAACAAAACTGGAGTGATGTCCGTGAAGAGTTGGGTGACTTGTTGTTTCAGGTGATCTTTTACAGTCAGCTGGGCAAAGAGCAAGGCTTGTTTGATTTTGATGATGTTGTGTGTGGCATTAATGACAAGCTAACCCGTCGTCACCCCCATGTATTTGAAAATAAGTTGTTTGCCAATGAGGCAGCGATCAAGGCCAATTGGGAAGCGGAAAAAGCCAAAGAACGAGCAGAAAAAGACGAAGACACCAGCGTGTTGGCCAATATCCCCCGCGCCTTACCCGCTTTGACGCGGGCGGATAAAATTCAAAAGCGTTGCGCCAAACATGGGTTTGACTGGGATACCTTAGGTCCGGTGTTGGATAAAGTACGCGAAGAACTTGATGAAGTGATGGAAGAGGTTATCCAAGTATCACCTCAGCAAGAGAGAATCGAAGAGGAGATGGGGGACTTGCTGTTTGCTGTTGCCAACTTCAGCCGTCATCTGGACGTTAAACCGGAACGGGCACTGCATCGTGCTAATCAGAAATTTGAGCGTCGGTTTCGCGAAGTCGAGAAAACTGTGCTAGAACAAGGGAAGCAACTTGAAGAATGCTCGCTTGAACAGCTTGATCAGGTGTGGGATGAGGTCAAGTGTAGGGAGTTAAAAGGTTAGGATTGCAGCAATCATCAGGCTGCTTTGTTATTGATATTGCTATTGATAACCAGCCTGATGAGTAGAATTGATTTGAAACAAAAAAAAACCAATCGCAGTGTGATAGTTTTCACGTTGTGGCAATAAAGGGTGTCTGGTATACTAATTTCCCGTCCAGATACACTTATATCCTCTATACCAATCTTCCAGGTAAAACATGACGACGAATTACATTTTTGTTACGGGCGGGGTCGTATCCTCACTAGGTAAAGGTATTGCTGCTGCATCTCTAGCGGCTATTCTAGAAGCACGTGGTCTTAAAGTGACCATGATGAAACTAGACCCTTACATCAACGTTGACCCTGGCACAATGAGCCCGATTCAGCATGGTGAAGTATTCGTAACGGAAGACGGTGCAGAGACCGACCTTGACTTGGGTCACTACGAGCGCTTTATCCGCACTAAGATGACCAAGCGCAACAACTTTACTGCGGGCCGAGTTTACGAAGAAGTACTTCGTAAAGAGCGTCGCGGTGACTACCTTGGTGCGACCATTCAGGTTATCCCGCATATCACTAACGAAATTAAAGATCGTGTGATTGCCGGTGCTCAAGGCCATGACGTTGCTATCGTTGAAGTTGGCGGTACTGTTGGTGATATCGAATCGCTCCCATTTATGGAAGCCATTCGTCAGCTAGCAGTGCAGAAAGGGCGTGATCGTACTATGTTCATGCACCTGACACTGGTTCCTTACCTAGCGGCTGCTGGTGAAGTGAAAACGAAGCCAACCCAACACTCTGTAAAAGAATTACTTTCTATCGGTATTCAGCCTGACGTGCTGATCTGCCGTAGCGATCGTATGATCCCTGCTAATGAGCGTGCCAAGATCGCGCTATTCTGTAACGTGCAGGAAAAAGCCGTTATTTCCATGAAAGACGTAGACTCTATCTACAAGATCCCACAGCTTATCAAAGCTCAGGGTCTTGATGACTTAGTTTGTCAGCGCTTTGGCATCACTGCGCCAGAAGCGAATCTGTCTGAGTGGGAGCAGGTGATTTACGAAGAAGCCAACCCTACTGCTGAAGTGACTATCGGCATGGTTGGTAAGTACATCGAACTACCAGATGCATATAAGTCAGTTAACGAAGCACTTAAGCATGCCGGTTTGAAAAACCGTCTGTCAGTGCAGATCAAATACATTGACTCTCAGGATGTCGAATCTAAAGGCACTGAAATTCTTGAAGGCCTGGATGCTATCTTGGTTCCTGGCGGCTTCGGTAACCGTGGTGTAGAAGGTAAAATCCTGACTGCACAATATGCACGTGAAAACAAAATTCCATACCTAGGTATTTGTTTGGGTATGCAGGTTGCGCTGATCGAGTTTGCACGTAATGTTGCTGGCTATGAGGGGGCGCACTCTACTGAGTTTAACCCTGACACTAAATACCCAGTTGTTGGCCTGATCACTGAATGGGTTGATAGCGAAGGTAACGTAGAAGAGCGTAGCGAGAAGTCGAATTTAGGCGGTACAATGCGTCTTGGTTCACAGCTATGTCACCTACAAGACGGTTCAAAAGCGCGTGAGCTATATGGTAGCCCGACTATCCATGAGCGTCACCGTCACCGTTATGAAGTAAATAACAACCTACTTCCTAAACTAGAGAAAGCAGGTTTGAAGATTTCTGGTCTTTCAGCAGACAAGAAATTGGTGGAAATTATCGAGCTACCTAACCACCCATGGTACGTGGCTGCTCAATTCCACCCTGAGTTCACCTCGACACCTCGCGATGGCCATCCTTTGTTTGCTGGTTTCGTGAAAGCGGCTGGTGATAACCAGCGTGGTGAACTTAAAAAGTAAGGATTACGGATAGCTGTGGCAAGTGTTAGCTGCGGCTATTTTTTTAGCTTTTTATTTGAAGATAAAGCAAGAGGAAACACAATGTCTAAGATCGTTAAAGTTCTAGGTCGTGAAATTATCGATTCACGCGGTAACCCAACTGTAGAAGCGGAAGTTCACCTAGAAGGCGGTTTCGTCGGTATGGCTGCAGCACCATCAGGTGCATCAACTGGTTCTCGTGAAGCTCTTGAGCTACGTGACGGTGACAAGTCTCGTTTCCTAGGTAAAGGCGTTCTTAAAGCTATCGAAGCTGTGAACGGCCCAATCGCAGAAGCGCTAATCGGTAAAGATGCGACCGCTCAAGCTGAAATCGATCAGGTAATGATCGACCTAGACGGTACTGAAAACAAGTCTAACTTCGGTGCAAACGCAATCCTAGCGGTATCTCTAGCAAACGCTAAAGCAGCAGCTGCTGCTAAAGGCATGCCTCTATACGAGCACATCGCTGAGCTAAACGGCACTGCTGGCGTATTCTCTATGCCTCTACCAATGATGAACATCATCAACGGTGGTGAGCACGCAGATAACAACGTTGACATCCAAGAGTTCATGATTCAGCCAGTTGGCGCGAAAACGCTGAAAGAAGCCGTTCGCATGGGTGCTGAAGTATTCCATAACCTAGCTAAAGTGCTTAAGTCTAAAGGCTACAACACTGCAGTTGGCGACGAAGGTGGTTTCGCTCCTAACCTAAAATCTAACGCTGAAGCGCTAGAAGTTATCGCAGAAGCTGTTGCAGCTGCTGGTTACGTACTAGGTAAAGACATCACTCTTGCTATGGACTGTGCAGCATCTGAGTTCTTTGACAAAGACGCTGGCATCTACAACATGAAAGGTGAAGGTAAAACTTTCACTTCTGAAGAGTTCAACCACTACCTAGCGGGTCTAGTTGAGCAATTCCCAATCGTATCTATTGAAGATGGTCTAGACGAGTCTGATTGGGCTGGTTTCGCGCACCAAACTCAACTTCTAGGCGACAAGATCCAACTTGTTGGTGACGATCTATTCGTTACTAACACTAAGATCCTAGCTGAAGGTATCGAGAAAGGCATCGCTAACTCTATCCTAATCAAGTTCAACCAAATCGGTTCTCTAACTGAGACTTTAGCTGCAGTTAAGATGGCTAAAGATGCAGGTTACACCGCTGTAATCTCTCACCGTTCTGGTGAAACTGAAGATGCAACTATCGCTGATCTAGCGGTAGGTACTGCTGCAGGTCAAATCAAAACTGGTTCTATGAGCCGTTCTGACCGTGTTGCTAAGTACAACCAACTTATCCGTATCGAGGAAGCTCTAGGTGAGCGCGCTCCTTTCAACGGTCTTAAAGAAGTTAAAGGTCAGGCTTAATTATTAGCCTGCCAGTAGGGTCTTCCTACTCGCTTTGAAAAACCGCCTCATAGGGGCGGTTTTTTTATGGGCGAATGATAACTTAGCTAGGCTTAGGCGCTAGTGTCAGACTGCGCTTTATGGGATTATTACATGTTCACTCGATTCATTAGCGAGTGGTATTAAGCAATGGCATTTCAAGTTGTTATCAATAAGTGCTATTGCTTATTATATGTTCAATCATTGCCTGGAGAGTGAGATGCGAGCATTCACCTTGCTGTTACTGGCTGTGCTTAGCTGGCTACAGTATGACTTCTGGTGGGGTAAGAATGGCATGCTAGACTATTTGGCTGTGAAAGATAATGTTATCGTTCAGCACCGGGCCAATGCGGAATTAGCGCAGCGTAATCAACAAATGTATTTTGAAATAAATGACTTAAATCAAGGTCAAGAAGCGATAGAAGAACGCGCTCGAAATGAGTTGGGGATGATCCGTCCCGGAGAAACATTCTTCCGCATTGTCAGCGAATAAGTGAACGTTGCAGCCACAAACCAATAAATCATGACTATGAGCGAAAAGATGATAGCCGTTGTACCGGCTGCAGGGGTTGGCAGCCGAATGGCCGCCGACCGCCCTAAACAGTACTTGCCTATTGCTGGAAAAACCATTCTTGAGCATACCGTTGAGCGACTCTTGGGATTCCCAGCTATCGAACGAGTGGTGATCGCGGTCAGTGAGCATGATCCTTATTTTCCCCAACTGCCACTCGCTAACGATCCGCGGGTGCAAAGAGTTAATGGTGGGGCTGAACGCGCTGATTCGGTATTTGCTGGGCTTGCTGCGATAGATGATCCTCACTGCTGGGTGTTGGTTCATGATGCGGCACGTCCGTGCTTGCATCACAGTGATTTGGCTGAGTTGATCGTCGCCGCTAAGGCCAGTCAATACGGGGCGATTCTTGCCGCTCCTGTGCGTGATACCATGAAGCGCGGCAACGGTGCGGGAGCGATTGCCGCCACCGTGGATCGCGCTGATTTATGGCATGCCTTAACGCCACAAATGTTTCGGGCTGGGTTACTCAAGCAAGCACTGGAGCTGGCATTAGCCGATGGGGCGACCGTGACAGATGAAGCATCGGCACTAGAGTATTGTGGGATGCCCCCTCTGTTAGTGAGAGGGCGAGCCGATAACCTCAAGGTGACCCAGCCGGAAGACTTGGCTCTGGCTGAATTTTATCTTGAAAAACTATTGAGGGAAGCATCATGATGCGAATTGGACACGGCTTTGATGTACACAAATTTGGTGGTGAAGGGCCAGTGATCATAGGTGGCGTTGCGGTACCTTATAAACAAGGGCTGATTGCCCATTCTGATGGCGATGTGGCATTGCATGCGGTGTGTGATGCGTTGCTGGGAGCCATTGGTGCGGGTGATATTGGCCGCCACTTCCCTGATACTGATGCCGAGTGGGCTGGGGCGGATAGCCGCTTTTTGCTACGCGATGTCTATAGTAAGGTTAAGGCTAAAGGTTACTGTCTAGGTAATCTTGACGTGACGATTATTGCCCAAGCGCCGAAAATGGCGCCGCATATTGAGGCAATGTGCCAAGCTATCGCCGCTGATCTGGAAACCGATATTGGTAATATTAATGTCAAGGCGACTACCTCTGAACGTCTGGGGTTTACTGGTCGTAAAGAAGGCATTGCCTGTGAAGCAGTTGTTTTGATCTGCAAACAATAATTCAATGGTAGAGCTGTTCTGGCTCTACTTCTCGGCACCTCGGTGCTGTTAGTTAATGGTGTATTTATGTCTACTGTCATGGACAACTTCAGCTGGTTATACGGAATACCGAGCTGTCAGGGCCGAATCAAGGTCGAGCCTGAAGATTTTATAGTAAAGGAAAATTTGGGCTTTGATTTTGCCGGTACTGGCGAACATTTTATGGTGAAAATCCGTAAAACGGGCGAAAACACCCAGTATGTTGTTAATGAACTGGCGAAAGCGTGCGGGGTTAAATCTCGCGATGTCAGCTGGGCAGGGTTGAAAGATCGCCATGCGGTGACAGAACAGTGGCTCAGCGTGCATCTGCCGGGTAAGCCGGATCCCGATCTGACGCAGTTTGTCGCAGAACATCCTGGTGTTGAAGTGTTGGAAACTGCTCGCCATGATAAGAAATTACGCCCAGGTGATTTAGTGGGTAACTGGTTTCAACTACGCTTGAGTGATCTTGACCAGCCGCAAGCTGTGATTGCGCGCTTGGAGCACGTTCGCGAACAAGGTGTGCCAAACTATTTTGGTGAGCAACGCTTTGGTCACAGTGGAAATAATGTCGTTAAAGCCCGTGCCTGGGGTAACGATGAGTTTCGTCTTCGCGATAAGAGCAAACGTAGCTTTTATTTGTCAGCTGCACGCTCTTGGTTGTTTAATATGGTGCTATCGGCGCGTATTGAACAGGGGCTAGTGCAGACACTGATGGCGGGGGATTTCCTGCAATCGAATAATGATGTACGTGGTATGCTTGTTGCGGCAGTGAGCGAGAGCTTACAGCAGGATGTAGAGAGTGGCCGAATGGCAATCACTGCACCGATCATGGGTGATAATGCTCTGCCAACCACGGCCGATGCACAAGCTTTTGAGATGGCCATTGTTGAACAAGAGCCAGCCTTGCTTAAGCTGATCCGTGATAATCGAATGCGTCATGAGCGTCGCCCATTGCTCCTTAAGCCTACGCAGATGGCGTGGCAACAAGATGGCGATCAAATCACGGTTTCATTTGCTTTACCTGCAGGCTGTTTTGCCACGGCGGTAGTTCGTGAGCTCATGGTTGAGCAGGTCAGTGAACAGAAGGATAATGAACAAGATGCGGATACTGATCAGTAACGACGATGGCATTTTTGCAGAAGGCATTAATACGCTAGCGACTGTTCTGTCTGAACTTGGTGATGTGATTGTTATTGCCCCTGATCGAAATCGGTCAGGGGCGTCTAATTCACTGACGCTGGATAATCCACTGCGTATTCGCCATGAAGGTGAGCAGCGTATTTCAGTGGAAGGAACCCCGACGGATTGTGTGCATTTTGCATTGAACGAGTGGTTAGATGAACGTCCGGATGTCGTGGTTGCAGGGATTAATCACGGTGCCAACCTCGGCGATGATGTGCTGTACTCGGGGACGGTTGCCGCCGCAACGGAAGGGCATTTTCTCGGGGTACCTGCGATTGCCGTTTCTCTGGTTGGGCAGACTCATTTTGACACTGCCGCAGAAATTGTGAAACAGGTGTTGTTGAAAGTCGTACTTCAGCCATTACCCAATAATAAAATTTTAAACATTAATGTCCCCGACCTGCCGCTGACACAATTAGGTGAATGGCAAGTCACTCGCCTTGGTGCGCGTCATCGTGCCGAGAATATGATCAAGAGTGTCGATCCGCGCGGGAAAGAGCTGTATTGGCTGGGTCCTCCCGGCGCTTGCCAAGATGCTGGACCGGGAACGGATTTTTATGCGATAGAGCAGGGTTGTGTTTCGATCACGCCATTGCAGGTTGATCTCACCGCGCATGATGCGTTGGGAGAAATCAGAGACTGGATTAATCATCAGGAGAAGAAGTAAGGATGCGCTATGTGGATAAGCGGAATGCTTTGCTTGAGCATTTAACTCAGCAAGGGATCCGTAACGACAAGGTATTAACGGCGATAGCCGCTGTTCCTCGAGAGTTGTTTATCGATGAAGCCATGTCACACAAAGCCTATGAAAACAATGCCCTGCCTATCGGCAACGGGCAGACTATTTCACAGCCCTATATTGTGGCTAAAATGACTGAGCTTATGGCATTGGTTCCTCAGTCTCGCGTGTTAGAAATTGGTACCGGTTCTGGGTATCAGACCGCGGTGCTGGCTCAGTTGGTGGATCATGTCTATTCGGTTGAGCGTATTAAAGCATTGCAATGGCAGGCTAGGCGTAGGCTTAAGCAACTGGATATTCATAATGTGTCGACCAAGCATGGTGATGGCTGGAAAGGATGGGCGAGTAAAGGACCTTTTGATGCGATTATCGTGACGGCGGCTGCCGCTGATATCCCGGTTGAGTTACTGGCGCAGTTGGCCGATGGTGGCCGTCTGATTATTCCTGTTGGCAAAGAGATGCAAGTTTTAAAAATGATTGTTCGTGAAGGTGAGCGCTATAGCTATCGTGATATCGAACCCGTTCGTTTTGTTCCCCTGATTGCCGGGGAGTTGTCGTAGCCTGTTATGATTAGCTTGTCAGTTACAGCAATGACGTTTAGGTGGGCAGCGCTGGTTGTCTGCCTGTTGCTGTCTGGCTGTAGCCGGCATTCGCCCGCACCGGTATCTAGCCTTGGCAAGGATTATCAGAGTCTGGAGCGAGGTAGTTACCGTGGTAGTTACTATGAGGTTCAGAAAGGCGATACGCTGTATTTCATCTCGTACATTACCGGGCGGGATGTGAATGAGATCATCGCTACTAATCGGCTGACTAAGCCCTATACGATTTACCCAGGACAGACGCTTCAGCTGTGGAAGCCCAAGTATGTGGCCCCTAAATATGGTCATGCTGCCCCCGTGGTTATCGCGCCAGTGATCACTCAACCAAAAGCAAAACCAGTAATAAAACCAACAAGTAAATCCGAGGTAGTAGTAACTGCTAAGAAACCACCGATTAAACCGGCTCCCCAGAAGCCAGTTCAGACGGTGGTGAATAAGCCTAAAGTCGAACAAAAAACCAGCAATAAAAATGTTGATCCAGCTCTCACAAGAGAGTACTCTCAAAAAACCAAAAGTAACAAAGTTGTTACAAAAAGCACCCAAACCAGTAATGATAAAGTGGACTCGTGGTCATGGCCGACTAAGGGACGCGTAATTGCAAAGTTCTCGAATGCTGAGAATGGCAATAAAGGTTTAGATATTGCGGGTAACAGAGGCCAAGCGGTTACAGCCTCAGCAAGTGGTGTGGTGGTATATGCAGGCAATGCATTACGTGGTTATGGCAACCTGATTATTATTAAGCACAGTGAAGATTACCTCAGTGCTTATGCACATAATGATCAATTGAACGTTAAGGAGCAGCAAAAAGTAACGGCTGGTCAAAAAATTGCGTCAATGGGAAGTTCCGGTACCAACAATGTAAAGCTGCATTTTGAAATTCGTTATAAAGGTAAGTCCGTTGATCCATTGCGTTATTTACCTCGATAGACAATGTGGCGTAGTACAGTTGTAATATCTTGCTAACTCGCCATCTGGGAGGCGCTATGAGTAGAAGCAATACGGTTACAGAGATTGAAGACTTTGATTTCGAAGAGGAAATGGAGGGGAAATCCAGCGACGTTGAAGCTAAAACTGTCAGTGTGGATACGACAGAAGAAGACGTTGATGTCTCGCAATATGGGACATCGCAAAAAGCCCTTGATGCAACGCAACTTTATTTAGGTGAAATTGGTTTTTCTCCCCTCCTGACTGCTGAAGAAGAGGTGCTGTATGCGCGTCGGGCACTCCGTGGCGATGAGATAGCACGTAAACGTATGATTGAAAGTAACCTGCGTTTGGTGGTTAAAATTTCTCGTCGTTACAGCAATCGTGGGCTTGCCCTGCTTGATTTGGTTGAAGAAGGCAATCTCGGCTTGATCCGCGCGGTTGAGAAGTTTGACCCTGAGCGGGGCTTCCGTTTCTCGACTTACGCTACCTGGTGGATTCGGCAAACTATTGAACGGGCGATCATGAATCAAACCCGGACTATCCGCTTACCTATTCACGTCGTAAAAGAACTCAATGTCTACCTCCGCACCGCGCGTGAGCTCGCGCAAAAACTCGATCATGAGCCGACGGCCGAAGACATTGCAACACAGCTTGATAAATCCGTTGATGATGTAAACCGAATGTTAAGGCTCAATGAGCGTGTTGGCTCGGTTGACAACCCCATTGGAGGGGATTCAGAGAAAGCCCTGCTTGATATTATTCCCGATGAAAAAGGGGGGGGGCCAGAAACCTCAACCCAAGATGATGATATCAAACTCTCTATCGTACATTGGCTTAAAGAGCTGAACCCTAAACAACGTGAGGTATTGGCGAGACGTTTTGGTTTATTGGGTTATGAGGCATCAACACTTGAAGATGTTGGTCGTGAAATCGGCCTGACACGCGAGCGTGTTCGTCAGATCCAAGTTGAAGGTCTACGTCGTCTACGGGATATGTTGACCCATCAAGGGCTCAGTATTGAGTCGCTGTTTAATCAAGATCAACTCTAGCGTCCTATCATTTTTTTGTCACTTTTTGTGACGTTTGAGTTATAGAATCAAGAATAAAAAGGGGCTGATGCCAGCGCATCAATCCCTTTTCTTTTTTAGCGTTGTCGTGCTATATCAGTGCTTTTAGGCGGTATAGCTCATCCAATGCTTGGCGAGGCGTCATTTCATCCGGATTAACTTTCGCCAGTGCTTCTTCTACTTCACTTGGCTCAGGGATCAGACTTAGCTGTTGCTCTTCTCTCGGTATTGAGGTTGTTGGTGTGACAGCTTGTTGGTGGCCACTGGCTTCAAGCTGTTGGAGCTTAAATTTAGCCCGTTTGATCACCGCTTTGGGTACGCCAGCCAAACTGGCAACAGCCAGACCGTAAGATTTGCTGGCAGCCCCTTCTTGCACGGCGTGCATAAAGGCAATTTCATCTCCGTGTTCTACCGCATCAAGGTGAACATTAGCGAGTCCCGACATCAGTGACGGTAACTCAGTAAGCTCAAAGTAATGAGTGGCAAACAGTGTCATCGCCGCGATTTTGTCAGCCAGCCATTCGGCACTGGCCCAGGCTAAAGATAAACCATCATAAGTACTGGTCCCTCGGCCAATTTCATCCATTAGCACTAAGCTATTTGGGGTAGCATTGTGCAAGATATTGGCGGTTTCCGTCATCTCAACCATAAAGGTTGATCGGCCTGAGGCCAGATCATCGGAGGCACCGATACGGGTGAAAATGCGATCGAGCGGGCCAATTTTAACTGCTTCTGCCGGGACAAAAGACCCCACGTGTGCCAGTAGGGCAATTAACGCAGTCTGGCGCATATAGGTTGATTTACCGCCCATATTAGGCCCGGTGATGATCAGCATGCGTCGATCCTGATGCAAGGCAATCGGGTTAGCAATAAACGGCTCGCTAAGTACTTGCTCAACAACAGGGTGGCGACCCGCACTGATATCAATACCGACACTGTCAACGAGTTCCGGACGGCAATAGTTCAGCGTATCTGCACGTTCGGCTAAGTTCGCCAGAACATCGAGCTCAGATAACGCACTGGCAGCATTTTGTAACTGCTCGAGGTGCGGTAACAGTTGGTCGAACAATTCATCCCACAGCTTTTTCTCGAGCGCGAGCGCTTTCGATTTCGAATTCAGTACTTTGTCTTCATGGGCTTTTAGCTCAGGAATAATGTAGCGCTCAGCATTTTTCAGGGTTTGGCGGCGGACATAATGGCTTGGTACGAGGTGGCTTTGTCCGCGGCTGACTTGAATGAAGAAACCGTGGACTTGGTTGAAACCCACTTTCAGGGTGTCAATGTCATGGCGTTCCCGCTCACTGGCTTCTAGCTCTTCAAGAAACTTGGTTGCCCCATCGGCCAGATCTCGCCATTCATCGAGCTCAGCGTTATAACCTGGTGCTAGCACTCCGCCATCACGGATCACGACGGGTGGGGATTCAATGATCGCTCGCTCAAGTAATTCACACAGATCATCCATCGGAGCTGCATAGTGAGCCAGTTCGCCGATACGTGATTGGTCGATGTCAGCCAGCAGTTCACTGATCTCTGGTAAATGTTGTAGCGCGGTGCGCATACGAGCCAAATCACGCGGGCGAGCAGAGCGCAATGCGAGACGGGCCAGGATACGTTCCAAGTCGCCTACGTGACGCAGTACACCAGCCAAGTCGAGAAACAGTCCGTTATCTTTGAATGCGCTAATCGCATCAAGGCGGCCATTGAGCTGCTGGTGATCGCGAATAGGTTGATGTAGCCAGCGCTTGAGTAAGCGGCTACCCATCGGTGTTGCGGTGTGATCCAGTACGGACGCGAGGGTATTATCAAAGCCGCCGGATAAGTTCTGCGTTAATTCAAGATTGCGCCGGGTTGCGGCATCTAAGATCACGGAGTGATCTTTAGTATCAAGGGTGATAGCCCGGATATGAGGCAGGGCAATACGCTGGGTATCTTTGACATATTGCAGCAAGCAACCGGCCGCACACAGCCCTTTATCGGCCTTGTCCACCCCGAATCCAATCAGATCGCGGGTACCAAATTGCAGGGTCAGTTGCTGACGTGCGGTGTCGAGATCAAACTCCCAGACCGGGCGGCGGCGGCTACCTTTGTAGCCCTGTAGTAAGCCAGGAAGAGCAAAGTCTTCCGCGTAGAGCAGCTCCACTGGGCTGGTACGCTGCAATTCAGCCTGCATCGCTTCTTCGGTCTCTGGCTCGGTGAGCATAAAGCGGCCAGAGGTGATATCGAGGGTGGCGTAACCAAATCCCTTACCATCATAGAAAATAGCGGCAATCAGGTTGTCATGGCGTTCGTTGAGTAACGCTTCATCACTGACAGTTCCCGGAGTAATGATCCGCACGACTTTACGTTCAACCGGCCCTTTGCTGGTTGCCGGATCACCAATTTGTTCACAAATAGCCGCAGAGACGCCCTGCTGGACGAGTTTGGCAAGATAGCCTTCAATGGAATGATACGGAACGCCCGCCATTGGGATCGGCTCACCGTTAGATGAGCCGCGTTTGGTTAGGGAAATATCCAGTAGCTGGGAAGCTTGTTTGGCGTCATCAAAAAATAATTCGTAGAAGTCACCCATCCGGTAGAACAGCAGGGTCTCAGGGTTTTCAGCCTTGATCCGCAAAAATTGCTGCATCATTGGGGTATGCTTTTCTATGCCTTTTACTGTCACGATTTTGCCTGCTCATTGTGCCGGTAGGAGCGTGCTTGCCCGCATTTTCCGGAGAAATATCTGATCGCCTAGGATACGTGAATCCGCCCTTTGGGCAAAGGTTCAAGGGGGAATTTTACTTAACAAGCTACGCTGTTATTTAGTATTGATAGCACCCTCTGTGCGGGGTATGGTGTGAAGGAAAGAACGTTGTGAAGGAGCGGGTGATGAAATTAGCACAACAATTGGGGCTATTGCTCGCGCGTCAGCAATGGATGGCGACGACTGCAGAGTCTTGCACCGGAGGTGGGATATCGACGGCAATCACCGATATTGCGGGCAGTTCTGCTTGGTTTGACCGTGCATTTGTCACCTATACGAATGCTGCCAAGCAACAAATGCTGGGGGTAAAAGATAGCACATTAGCTGAATATGGTGCTGTCAGCGACGCGGTGGTGACTGAGATGGCTGCTGGAGCGTTAACCCGTTCATTAGCCTCAATCAGTATCGCGGTAAGTGGTATCGCAGGTCCTGGCGGCGGTAGCCCTGAAAAGCCAGTGGGTACGGTATGGTTTGCTTGGGCAGATAAGACTGGTTGGTCAGAAGCCAAGGTCTATTACCTTGAGGGGGATAGGCAGGCGGTGCGACAACAGGCTGTTGAGGTTGCATTGCGCGGGCTGATCCGGCGGCTTGAATCGCTGGGCGATCAGTGACGATTATTTTGAACGATGGTCTGATTCATAAAAAAAGTTTCATACAGTGCTAGACACTGTATGAATAGACAGTATACTGGTCATCATTATCAGTACTTATTAAAGCATCCCTTGGAGAGTCGAATGGACGACAATAAGCAGAAGGCACTTGCCGCCGCGTTAGGTCAAATTGAAAAGCAATTCGGTAAAGGCTCGATCATGAAGTTGGGCGATAACCGCACAATGGATGTCGAGACTGTGTCGACTGGTTCTCTATCTCTCGATATCGCCTTGGGTGCTGGTGGCCTACCGATGGGCCGTATCGTAGAAATCTATGGTCCTGAATCATCAGGTAAAACCACATTAACGCTCGAAGTGATTGCTGCCGCTCAGCGCCAGGGTAAAACCTGTGCCTTTATTGATGCAGAGCACGCACTTGATCCAATTTATGCGAAGAAGTTAGGGGTTGATATCGACCAACTATTGGTCTCTCAGCCTGATACTGGCGAACAGGCATTGGAAATTGCCGATGCGCTAGCGCGCTCAGGTGCGGTTGATATTCTTGTGGTTGACTCCGTTGCTGCGCTAACACCAAAAGCTGAAATTGAAGGCGAAATGGGTGACTCGCACATGGGTCTACAGGCTCGTATGCTATCTCAAGCGATGCGTAAGCTAACCGGTAACCTGAAGCAGTCTAACTGTATGTGTATCTTCATCAACCAGATCCGTATGAAGATTGGTGTGATGTTCGGTAACCCAGAAACCACAACCGGTGGTAATGCACTAAAGTTCTATGCCTCTGTGCGTCTTGATATTCGTCGTACCGGAGCGGTAAAAGACGGTGATGAAGTGGTTGGTAACGAAACCCGCATCAAAGTAGTGAAGAACAAGATTGCAGCACCGTTTAAGCAAGCTGAAACGCAGATTTTGTACGGCCTAGGTTTCAACCGCAATGGTGAATTGGTTGACTTGGGTGTGAAAAATAAGCTGATTGAAAAGGCTGGCGCATGGTACAGCTACCAAGGTGACAAGATTGGTCAGGGTAAAGCAAATGCGTGTAAGTATTTGACTGAAAATCCAGAGATTGCCGCTGAACTTGATAAGAAATTGCGTGAGTTGCTACTTAGTCCAGTAGAAGAAGCCCCGCAAGCTGACAAAGATCTAGCAGAGATTGATGCAGAAGAGCAGGATTTTTAACTCTAGCGAAGATATTCCGTTAAACTACCATATATCTGTGATGAGATAAAAACGGGCGAGGTATTAACCTCGCCCGTTTTTGTTTTATGCCGTCCGAGAACAGTGATTCTGTATGGTTCAAGTTTACTTTCTGGTTGATGATGCGTTATCGCTAGATACCCTAAACGGGTAGATTTTGCCCCATTTCTCAACATAACATTTCCCGTATTGCCTGCCGTTGTTTTACAATAACCGTCAAAGAATTTATGTTAGCCCAATCAAGGCCTCCCCGAATTGTCCAACCAAGGGCATGGTGGTAAATCCGGGCCAGGTAATGCGATATAAATTCGTTCATTCATATTACATGAAAGCACTATTCAGGAATTGCCAATGTACATGAGCACTGATGAAGTACGTAATGCGTACCTCAAGTTCTTTGAAAGCAAAGGACACCAAATCGTAGATAGTTCATCGTTAGTTCCACACAACGATCCGACGTTGTTGTTCACTAATGCCGGTATGAACCAATTTAAGGATTGCTTCTTAGGTCTTGAGAAACGCGCCTATACTCGAGCGACTACGGCTCAGCGCTGTGTACGTGCAGGTGGTAAGCATAACGATCTGGAAAATGTAGGTTTCACCGCTCGTCACCATACCTTTTTTGAAATGCTGGGTAACTTCAGCTTTGGCGATTATTTCAAAGAAGATGCTATTTCGTTCGCGTGGGAATTCCTGACTGAGGTTTTGCAACTGCCAAAAGAGCGGTTGCTGGTCACCGTTTATCAAACTGATGATGAAGCATTTGATATTTGGAATAAGAAAGTAGGCATTCCTGCTGATCGCATTATTCGTATTGGCGATAAAGAAGGCGGTAAGCCGTTTGAGTCAGATAACTTCTGGCAGATGGGTGATACAGGTCCTTGTGGTCCTTGTACCGAAATTTTCTATGATCACGGCGCTCATATTGCCGGTGGTCCTCCTGGCTCTCCAGACGAAGATGGCGATCGTTTTATCGAAATCTGGAACAACGTATTTATGCAGTTCAATCGTCAAGCTGATGGCACCATGGAGCCATTGCCGAAGCCGTCAGTTGATACAGGCATGGGTATTGAGCGTGTTTCTGCCATTATGCAGGGCGTACACTCAAACTATGAAATCGACATCTTCCAGCGTCTGATTAAAGATGCCGCTGATGTGATCGGTTATGACGACTTGAGCAATCAGTCACTGCGTGTTGTCGCGGACCATATTCGTTCATGTGCGTTTCTCATTGCAGATGGTGTGATGCCATCGAATGAAGGCCGTGGCTATGTATTACGACGTATTATTCGTCGTGCAGTACGTCATGGTAACAAGCTGGGTGCGAAAGGATCATACTTCTATAAGCTGGTTGGCCCTCTGGCTGACATCATGGGCAGTGCAGGCACTGAACTGAAAAAGCAGCAAGAAATGGTTGAGAAAGTACTGAAAATCGAAGAAGAAAACTTCGGCCGCACGCTTGAGCGCGGTATGGCTATCCTAGCAGAAGCGTTGGATAACCTTGACGGTGAGATTCTTGACGGTGAGACAGTATTTAAACTGTACGATACTTACGGCTTCCCGGCTGACTTAACCAATGATGTCGCGCGTGAGCGTGGTTTCTCTATCGATGAAGAAGGCTTCAACGATGCAATGGAAGCCCAGCGTCAGCGTGCTCGTGAAGCAGGCCAATTTGGTGTTGACTATAATGATGCTATTAAAGTTGATGCAGAAACAGCGTTTTGCGGTTACGGCGCCACGCAGGGTGAAGCAACAGTGGTTGCTCTGTACCGAGATGGCGATGCTGTCGATGCCGTTAACGCGGGTGATGATGCACTGATTGTTCTGGATAATACGCCGTTCTATGCGGAGTCTGGTGGTCAGTGTGGTGATACGGGTATGTTGACGGCTGATGGCGTCTCTTTCACCGTGTTGGATACCCAGAAATTTGGCGCAGCCATCGGTCATAAAGGCCAACTGGCCGCTGGTAGCCTGAAAGTCGGTGACAAAGTGACTGCCACCGTTGATGCTACGCGCCGTTCAGCGACAAGTCTGAACCACTCTGCGACGCACCTGATGCACGCCGCCCTGCGTAATCTGCTAGGTGATCACGTTGCACAGAAAGGCTCACTCGTGAAGCCTGACAGTCTGCGTTTTGACTTCTCACACCTTGAAGCTGTGAAGCCAGAAGAGTTACGTGAAGTCGAGCGTGTGGTTAACGAACAAATTCGTCGTAACCATGCGATCACGACCAATGTGATGGATATTGAGTCAGCCAAAGAGCAAGGCGCGATGGCGCTATTTGGCGAAAAGTATGACGACGAAGTGCGCGTATTGAGCATGGGTGATTTCTCCGTTGAACTGTGTGGTGGTATCCATGCTGAAAATACGGGTGATATCGGTTTGTTCAAGATCCTGTCTGAAAACGGTATTGCTGCGGGCGTTCGTCGTATCGAAGCGGTAACGGGTGAGGCGGCAATTGCAGCACTTCACGCACAAGAGGCACTACTGGCTGAAACCGCAAGCCTAGTGAAATCTGATGCGGCTTCTGTTGCAACGAAAGTCAGTGCATTGGTTGCGCATAGCAAGCAGCTGGAAAAAGAAATTCAGCAGTTGAAAGATAAGCTAGCCGCTCAGGAAAGTGCTGATCTTATCAATCTGGCGAAGGACATCAACGGCGTTAAGGTACTGATCGCTAAACTAGATGGCGCTGATAATAAAGCACTACGTGGTATGGTTGATGAGCTGAAGAACCAGATGGGCAGCGGTATCGTCGTACTGGGTAATGTGAGCGAAGGTAAAGTCGGTTTGATTGCCGGTGTAACCAAAGATCTGATTGGCAAAGTGAAAGCCGGCGATTTGGTTAACTTAGTCGCACTTCAAGTTGGCGGCAAAGGTGGCGGTCGTCCAGATATGGCCCAAGCGGGTGGTACCGATGCAGCCGCATTGCCAGCTGCACTTGACTCTGTCACCCCTTGGTTGGCTGATAAGCTATAACGTTGGAGAAGTGCTGTGGCACTATTGGTGCAGAAGTTTGGTGGTACGTCAGTCGGTAGTATTGAACGTATTGAAGCCGTTGCTGAGCGCGTTATTGCGGCGCATAAGCAAGGGCATCAAATTGTCGTAGTTGTTTCTGCTATGGCGGGGGAAACTAACCGCCTGTTAGGTTTAGCGAGGCTGGTTGATGCTGTACCATCCCAGCGTGAGCTGGACGTATTATTATCAACCGGAGAGCAAGTAACGATAGCGTTACTGGCGATGGCGCTAAATAAACGAGGTGTAATTGCGACCTCGATGACGGCAGATCAAGTGACGATCCGGACTGATCATGCATTTAATAATGCCAGCATTATTGAGGTTGAAACCGATAACCTCAAGTCTCTGCTTGCACAAGGCCACATTGTTGTTGTGGCTGGTTTCCAAGGTCGTGATTATAGTAATAATATCACGACCTTGGGACGAGGCGGGTCTGACACCACAGCGGTTGCTATTGCGGGTGCATTGGGGGCCGATGAGTGTCAGATCTTTACCGATGTTGATGGGGTATATACCACTGACCCTCGGTTAGTCAGTGATGCCTACCGATTGCCATCAATTCATTTTGATGACATGACGGCAATGGCGCGACATGGTGCAAAAGTGCTACAGTTACAGTCAGTTGAATATGCAGAGTCACATCAGGTCCCGTTGAGGGTACTGTCATCTTTCGATGAGGGTGAGGGAACACTGGTCGATTTTATGCAGTTCCAGCGTAATGGTGCTGTTGGCGTCGCGGTTATGAGTCAACAGTCTCTACTTCGTGTAGCACTGCCTTTTGATGAGGTAATACAGCGTCTAATGCTGTTAGGGTATGATGCGTGGTGTTATGCTGGTAGTGGCAGCGCAACATTTGTCGTTGCTGCGACTGACGATTTGGCTCAGTTGACGCTCATACTTAATGGTATTGAGGTCGTAGAGGCAGGGGTAACTACCTTATCCGTCATTGGGGAAGGGATGGACAACCTGAGCGATGTCATTGGTCTACTAATGACTGAATTAGGGTTGACTATGCACCAACAAAAACAATCCGCCCGCTGCTTATCCATCCTGATAAATGGGGAGGATCAGCAGTTAGCAGTAGAGCACATCCACAAAAAGTTTGTGGTTGAACCAGAAAGTCTGGATAATCGACCACTTCTCGCTGTTTCTTGAGCAGTGATCATTTACGAAATATGTAAATGTTGTTGGATACTAAATTTTAACTCTTATAAAAGCTGAGAATACTCAAGGAGCACACGAATGCTAATTTTGACACGTCGCGTAGGTGAAACACTAATGATTGGTGACGAAGTCACCGTTACAGTTCTTGGCGTTAAAGGTAATCAGGTCCGCATTGGTGTGAATGCACCAAAAGAAGTCTCTGTACACCGCGAAGAAATCTACATGCGCATTCAAGCAGAAAAAGAAACGGGTTCCCAGGATTCTGGTAACTACTAATTCGAAGAAGGTCAGCATTGTTGCTGGCCTTTTTTTTATCTTTATACCCAAGGTCGCTTGGGTATGAGTAAGTACCATTATCTTGAAAATAGACAAAATATCATGCGATGATGCCTGATAAGCTGTCGTGTTGGCTATGAAGTGTGCATCTGCACTTAAGATGTCCTGTTTTAAGCATAAAACGTTTGACTTATTTTTGGCTGGCAGTAATATTGGCCCCCGCAACACGGTGAGGTGGCCGAGAGGCTGAAGGCGCTCCCCTGCTAAGGGAGTATACGGCTTAATACCGTATCGAGGGTTCGAATCCCTCCTTCACCGCCATTCTTTCTTTAGTGAAAGAATACAGCAACAAAATAGTGCGCGCGTAGCTCAGCTGGATAGAGTACCTGGCTACGAACCAGGCGGTCGGAGGTTCGAATCCTCCCGCGCGCACCATCAAATTCACGGTGAGGTGGCCGAGAGGCTGAAGGCGCTCCCCTGCTAAGGGAGTATACGGCTTAATACCGTATCGAGGGTTCGAATCCCTCCTTCACCGCCATTCTTTCTTAGCAAAAAGAATACAGCAACAAAACAGTGCGCGCGTAGCTCAGCTGGATAGAGTACCTGGCTACGAACCAGGCGGTCGGAGGTTCGAATCCTCCCGCGCGCACCATTATTTAAAGTGATGAGCCTTAATGCTTGTTACTGTAACACCGAATTAGTGCGCGCGTAGCTCAGCTGGATAGAGTACCTGGCTACGAACCAGGCGGTCGGAGGTTCGAATCCTCCCGCGCGCACCATCAAATTTGCGGTGAGGTGGCCGAGAGGCTGAAGGCGCTCCCCTGCTAAGGGAGTATACGGCTTAATACCGTATCGAGGGTTCGAATCCCTCCTTCACCGCCATTATTTGCTTTACAAAATACACCACAAGATGTGATTGGTTTTGTTTACGCAAACTATCTTCTTATAGCAGGAAGATGTAGCAACAAACAGTGCGCGCGTAGCTCAGCTGGATAGAGTACCTGGCTACGAACCAGGCGGTCGGAGGTTCGAATCCTCCCGCGCGCACCATTTTCTTACTAGGTATCAATGGATTGTTACTGAAGCCAATACGGAAACGCATTGGCCGTTAGGTGTTTTCTGACAAAATGATCTAGTACGTTAGTAAGAAACAAATAAAGTAACAACTCAGTGCGCGCGTAGCTCAGCTGGATAGAGTACCTGGCTACGAACCAGGCGGTCGGAGGTTCGAATCCTCCCGCGCGCACCATTATTTAAAGTGATGAGCCTYAATGCTTGTTRCTGTTACACYGATTTAGTGCGCGCGTAGCTCAGCTGGATAGAGTACCTGGCTACGAACCAGGCGGTCGGAGGTTCGAATCCTCCCGCGCGCACCATTATTTAAAG